>JAJPKB010000588.1 GCA_021323915.1 Chloroflexota bacterium
AGTGCTGCCAACCGAGCCGGTCTTCGATTACATGGCGCAGGCGCTGGGATTGACCATCGTCGACCGGGACGGCGCCTTTCAGAAGGCCGTCGAGGAAGGGAACGACCCGCCGGCCTCGGCGGTCGCGAGCTTTCAGCGGCAGCTCGCGTCGCACACGATCAAGGCGCTCATCTACAACCGCCAGACCGTGACGCCGATCACGACCCGGATGCAAGCGTACGCAACGCGGGAGGGAGTTCCGATCGTTCCGATCTCGGAGACCGAGCCGAGCGGAAAGACCTACCAACAATGGATGCTCGATCAGCTCGCGGCCCTCGACAAAGCGCTGGGAGGACAATGAACGCCAATCCGCCTCAAACCGTGAGATCGGCCGACCGAGAGTCCGCCGCTCCACTGGTCGAGCTGAGCGACCTGACGGTTCGACTGGGCGAGCGAACGATCCTGGAGCACCTTTCGGCGACGATCTGGCCCGACGAGCTCGTCGGAATCATCGGCCCGAACGGGTCGGGAAAGAGCACCCTGCTTCGGGTGATCCTGGGCCTGATTCGCCCGTCGTCCGGTGAGATCCGGTTTCGCGGCGCGCCGCTGGGACGCGGCAACCCGCGGATCGGCTACTGCCCGCAGAACCGCTCGTTCGATCCCGACCTGCCGATCACCGGACGCGAGTTCGTCGGTCTCGGAATCGACGGACACCGCTGGGGATTCGGCCTGCCCGACGCGCGGCGCGCGGCGCGGATCGACCAGGCCCTCGAGGCGGTGGGCGTCAGTCACCTGGGCGACGCGCCCCTCGGGCGGTTGTCCGGAGGCGAGCAGCAGCGGCTTGGCATCGCCCAGGCGCTCCTCGGCGATCCATCCCTGCTGCTACTGGACGAGCCGCTCGCAAGCCTCGATGTCCGGGGGCAGCGGGAGATCGTCGACCTGATTGATCGAATCCGTCGCCAGCGCCACCTGGCGGTGCTCTTTGTCACCCACGGGGTGAACCCTCTGCTGGACGTGATGGATCGGGTATGGTACCTGGCGGGCGGACGGGCCGCGATCGGTCCGGTCCGCGAGGTGATTCGATCCGACGTACTGAGCGCGCTGTACGGGTCGCCGATCGAGGTATTCGAGGTGCAGGGGCGCCTGTTCGTGTCGTCGCCGGACGAGTGGGCCCATCATTCGGGCGATGGAGGGGCGAAGAAGTGATTCCCGGGCCACTGCAGTACGATTTCATGCAGAACGCCTACGCGGCGGGAACGATCGTAGCCATCGTCAGCGCGGTCGTTGGCTTCTTCGTGGTCCTCCGCGGCCTGACCTTCGCCGCCGAGGCGTTCTCGCACATCGGCTTCGCCGGAGCGACCGGCGCGGTCCTGCTCGGCGTGGATCCCCTGTTCGGGCTCCTGGCGTTCACGATTCTCAGCGGGCTGACCATGGGCATCCTGGGCGAGCGCGTCCGGGGCCGCGACGTCGCGATCGGAATCGTCCTCGCGTTCGGACTGGGCCTTGGCGCGCTCTTCCTCTCGCTGTACACGCGCTACGCGACCCAGGCTTACAGCATCCTCTTCGGCACGATCCTCGGAGTGAGCGCGGACGACGTGCTGATCAGTCTCGCGCTGGGCGCGCTCGTCCTGGCGGTGGTGGCCGTCCTCTATCGCCCGCTGATCTTCGCATCGATCGATCCGGAGGTCGCCGCCGCTCGCGGGGTCCCGGTCGAGGCGCTGTCGACGGCGTTCCTGTTCGTCCTGGCAATCGCGGTTGCCGAGGCGGTCCAGGTCGTCGGCGTGCTCCTGGTGTTCACCCTGCTCGTCGCGCCGGCCGCGACCGCGCGCCACCTCACCCGGCGACCGACGTCGGCGATCCTGGTTGGACTGACGCTGGCGCTGGCCGAGACCTGGATGGGCATCACCCTGGCCTACTACAGCCGGTTTCCGGTTAGCTTCTACATCTCGGCGCTGGGCTTCGCGATCTACCTGGTGGCACGGTTGGTCGAGCCCAGGTTGCCCGGTCGCTCGAAGACGCCGGGCGCGGATTCGTCATCCCGCCCGTCGGGAACCCGGGTGATCTCGAGCGCCCGCGATGCCGAGCGCGTGAGCGGAGTTCCGGGCTCCCTGGCAAACGGGTGAGGGGTGCAGCCGACGCCCGGGCTTCCCTCATCCCCTACCCCCTCCAGTCGCGGGAGAGGGGACTCAGCAGGAGTATCTACCCGTCAGACCCTTCCCCCGCGGCTGGGGGAAGGGGTAGGGGATGAGGGAAGCTCCCGGCGCCTCCTCTTCGATGGACGGAGCGGCGCTACCCGCCGCGCACCGCGGCGTCCGCGGCCATCGCCAGTTGACTCAACACCGCGAAGAAATCTGGGGATTGTCCCCGGAACAGCCCGTCATCGGTCAGCGCCTTGACCGCGGCCATCGCCGCGCCTCGGGTCTCGGTCGGACGAACGATCGAGACTGCCGGCAGTCCGGGGTTGAGGAACACCGTGGGCTCGGGCATGATCAGGTTGGTCTGGAAGTCCTCCCCGCCAAGCGGCTTCGAATTGAGGTCGGGGAACTTCAGGCCGTTGGTGGGATCGGTCAACGCGGGCGCGTTGCCGGCTTTGTCCTGCCAGGTCTGAAAGTGCATGGTCTCGGTGGGCCCGATGCTCAGGAGGATCCGCAGGACCTCCGGGCTGGTGACACGCTGGGCCAATTGTGGATAAAGGCTGGTGCCGCCCTGCTCGATGAAGGCGAAGTGGAAGCCGGCGGTGTTGGCGATCGCCTGGAGATGGTCGGGAATCGTGGGGGGGTTGCCCGGCACGAAGCCTTTGAGATCGTCATCGGTGCGGGGAATCGCCGGGAACTGGCCGTTGAGCAACCCCGGGATGGCCGGGGGAAACGTGTTGTTGAACGGCGGATCGGGGTTCTGGGTGCGGCTGCGGTAGCGCGTCCAGAAGCTGGTGTCGACGGTCAGCTGCATCAGGTTGGTCAGTCGCTTCTGATTTTTCTTGGCACCGGTCGCCTGGCTGCCTTGCAAGGTGCGAAACCGCTTCAGGCTGACCGGCTGCGCGCCCTTGGATGCCAGGTAGGCGTTCAGAAAGGTGAAATGGCTGACCTCGTCCTCGGTGTTATCGTGGATGTACTGGGCCATGTCGCTGTCGAGGATTTGAATGGCGGCGGTGTAACCGGGGCTTCCGGTGCCGCCGGGAACTTCGCTGTCCTGAATGCCGCCAAGCTCGTTGTACTGCTGCCAGAGATCCGCCTCGAGGATCTCGAGCGCCGCGAGGAAGCGAAGAATCGCGATGTCGCCCTGGGTAGGCCCGGTGGAATCGGTGCCGGCGGCGAAGGCGAGCCCGCTGCTCAGCGTCCCGGCTGCGACGGCTCCCACTCCCAGCGCCGCGCCCTTGAGCACGAACGAGCGTCGATTAGTCGAATCACCCGACGGTAGTCGGTTCTGGTTCACGATGGTCTCCTTGTCATTAGCTTTCCCGCGTTCGGCAGGACGCCGGTCCACACCGGCTGGTCCGGCTGAACGACGGATGAACCGGATCGTCGGGAGCTCCCACGATGCGCACGGCCGTGCTATTAGTAACTACTCCGTCGGGTTACAGGAGACGCGCGCGGATCGGGCGGGGCCGATCCACCGCTGCCACGCGATCCCCCGGTGAAAACCGGCTTCATCCCGCGTTCCGCAGGTGGTATCATCCGTCGTGGTCTCGATGCTGCTCAAAAGTTCACCGAGCCCGAAGAAATGCGACTGGACAGACGCCTACGCGGGGGAACCGCCGTGACATTGCGATGCGACACCGCCTGATCTGCAACGCCCCTGAGCTCTTCAACGCGGGCTGGAGGGTGCGAACGGTGGAGTACGACGACGAGACGGACGCTTACCTCGTTGCGGTCATCGATCGTTCGGGCGCCCCGCTCAAAATCGAGTACGCCGGCCCTGCTTTCCGCCGGCGCTTCCCGATGGGGCACTTCGCCTACGCGTCAGGTCAAGGAATCCGGCCCATGCACGCCGGCGAGTGGTGGAAGATCTCGTCGCTCAACGGCCCTTCCTCGTCCGGCTGATCAAACCCCGCGCGAACGATTCGAGATCAGGCCGCCGGGCGCGGGATGTTGCCGCAGGCGACGGTACGCCCCAGGTTGCTGGCCGACTCGTGCAGGTTGATCGCGTGGTGTCCGTCGGCGATCGACGAGAGCGGAACGTTCACCGTGCTGGTGGACCGGCCGTTCTCGACGTTGTGCAGCGGGTAGGCGATCCCGCCAAGGCCGGGTCCGCACTGTCCGGTGTGGATGTGGGCGGGCTCGCTGGCGCCGGCCGGCTCGCCGGTGACCGAGATCAGGACCTGGGTCTCGTTCCCCCTCGGAAGCAGCATCGCGGTGCCCGAGACGCGGGAGTCGCTCGCCGGACTCAAGGTGACCGTCAACGCGGGGCTGGTCACCGCGTTCTCGGTAGTGGCGCTTCCTCCCGCGCCCGCGCAGCCGGCCGCCGTGGCGAGGACGACGCTGGTGGCCACGATCAGTTTCTTGATTCGCACGTCGCTTCTCCTCGAAGAAAGACGACGGGCTATCTGCAGAAGAAGTGCCACCAGGCAATCAGTAGAGCCAGCCTTTCTCCTCGGCGAGGCGCGCCGCTTCGACCCGGTTGCGCACGCCGAGCTTCTGGATGGCGGTCGACAGATAGTTGCGGACGGTGCCGTCGGAGAGGGCCAGCCGGTCGGCGATCTCGGCGATGCTCGCGCCGGGAGCCGCCGCCGCGAGAACCTCGCGCTCCCGCTCGGTGAGCGGGTTGTTGCCCTCGCTCAGCGCCGCCGACGCGAGGGCCGGGTCGATCACCCGCTCTCCCGCGACCACGCGGCGCACCGCCGACGCGAGCTCGCTCGCCGGCGCGTCCTTGACCAGGAAGCCGACGACGCCGCTCTCCATAGCGCGTCGGAGATAGCCTGGCCGTCCGAATGTCGTCAGAATCATCACCCGACAGGAGGGAGCCTGCCGCCGCAGCTCGGCCGCGACGCTCAGACCGTCACCGCCGGGCATCTCGATGTCGAGCAGCGCCACGTCCGGCCGGGACGAAAGCGCCGCCGGCACGACTTCGTCGCCTCGTCCGACCTGCGCGACGACCTCGATGTCCCCGGCCAGACCGAGCAGAGCGGCCAGGGCGCCGCGCGTCATCGCCTGGTCCTCGGCCAGCAACACGCGAATCATGATTCCTCTCCCCCGATCATCGAAGCGATCTCGGATCGCCCGCCGACGTCCGCGCCCGGCCCAGCCGGGACGATGGGCAGCGTCACCCGCAGCCGGAACCCGCCACCTGGGCCCGGACCGGACTCGATCGCCCCGCCGACGCTCGCGACCCTTTCGGCGAGGCCGGTCAGCCCGTTCCGCCCGCCGGCGGCCGCCGGGGGACGTCGCTCCGGCTCGGCCAGGGCACCTTTCCCGTCGTCGATCACCTCGACGCCGATCCGGTCGGCATCGCGGATGACGCGCACCGCGCACCGTCGGGCCCGACTGTGGCGGATCACGTTCGTGACGCCCTCGCGGACTGTCCAGGCGAGCGCCGCTTCGACGCGCGGCGGCAACCCGCCGGAATCGCCTTCCGCGCTGAACGCGATGCCGGCCGCCGCGAGGATCTCGGCCGCGGCGGCCAGCTCGCTCGCCAGCGTGGGCTGACGGTACCCGGCCACCGCTTCCCGCACTTCGGAGCGCCGTCCGGGCCACTCCCTCGAC
>JAJPKB010000586.1 GCA_021323915.1 Chloroflexota bacterium
CCACGGCCGCGGCATCGCCCACGACGGCAGCCGCCGCGACGACCGCGCCCGCCGCTCAGACGACGCCGGTCGCGGCCGCCACCATCGCGGCTCCCGGCTTCGACCTGACCCTCGATTACGGGGTGCTGGTGGGCCTGACCGGCGACGCGGCATCGGGTGGACAGTCGTGGAACGAAGCGGTGGTTGTCGGCATCAACTATCTCAACCAGGCGTTTCAGAAAGCCGGCATCGCCAATCACTTCAAAGCGGTCCTTGCCGACTCGCAGGATAGCGAAGGGGATGCCCAGCGTGGTGTAGAAGCCGCCAAAAAGCTGGTCACGATCGACCACGTCCAGGTGGTCATCGGCGACCTCTTCAGCTCGGTGACCAGCGCGGCGGCGTCGGCGGTGACGATTCCCAACAAGGTGCTCGAGTTCACCGGCGGCACGAACCCGGCGCTCACCAAGCTGAACGGATCCGGGCCGACCTACCTCTGGCAGCCGGTCGCCGCCGACGATCTGCAGGGGAAGGTACTGGCTCAATTGATGGCCGAGACGCTCGGCAAGAGCGCGACGGTCAACGTCGGCATTCGCAACGACGCGTACGGGACCGGCCTCGGCAACGTGTTCAAGCAGGCGTGGACCGCTCAAGGCGGAAAGATCGGCAAGTTCGTCACCTACAACCCGACCCAGCCCACGTTCGATACCGAGGCGCAGCAGCTCGTTCAAGACAACCCGGATGGCTGGCTCTTCGTCGACTTTTGCACGACCTGGGCGAAGCTGGTCGGCCCCCTCCAGCGGACCGGCAAGTGGAACGGCGCGAAGACGTTCGGCAGCGACGCGCTAACCGATTGTGGAGGCGCCGGGGGAGTGCAGGCCGCGGCCATTCCGGGGATGCGGACGGTCCAGGCGAACGCCTCCTCGGGGTCGTCTTTTCCGGATTATAAAAAGCTCTTCGTGGCCAACGCGAAGGCGGGCGTCAACTTCTCGGCCTTCACGGCGGAGGCGTTCGACAGCGTGTTCATCGCGTTTCTCGCCGCGGTCGCCGCGAAGTCGAACGATCCGACGAAGATCAGCGAGCAGGTGGCGAAGGTCACCAACCCGCCGGGCAAGGATTACACTTTTCTCGAGATCGATCAGGCGACTCAGGCGCTGCTCAGCGGTGAGCAAATCCACTTCAACGGCGCGACCGGCCCGATCGACTTCACGCCGCAGGGACGGGTCAGCGCAAGCGCGTACGACGTCTACGAGGTCCAGCCGGACAAGACGGCGAAGATCATCACGACGATGAAGTTCCAGGGATAAGCGATCTCGGGCATCCTGGCGACGGCGCGGATGGCACGGGCGAGGGAGGTGAGACTTTCCGATGGGTGCGCAGCTGGCCCAGCTGGTTGTCGACGGCCTGATCACCGGCGCAATCCTGGCGTTGACCGGCGTGGGCGCGACCCTGGTATTCGGCATCCAGCGCATCGCTAACTTCGCCCACGGCGATTACATGACCATCGGGGCGTACGTCGCCTTCTTCGTCAACGTCGTGCTCCGGCAGAGTCTGTTCGTCGCGGCGTTGAGCGGCATGGCAGCCGTTGGCGTCTTCGCGGTCGTCGCTCACTTTACGCTCTTTCGCCCGCTGCGGGGCCGGGGCTTCGTCGCCATCTCGATCATCAGCTTCGGCCTCGCCTTGCTGATCCGGAACACGATCTTCCTGGTCGCGGGCTCACAATCCCTCCAGTACAACGTGAGTCAGTCCGGGGTCGTCCAGGTCGGCGTCGTCCGCCTCTCGCCGGGCGAAGCGGTGGCGATCGTGGTCGCCTTGATCGTGGCGCCGCTCACCGCCCTGTTTCTTGCCCGCACCCGCCTGGGCAAGCACATGCGCGCGGTCGCGGACAACCGCGACCTGGCGTCGATCTCCGGCATCGACGTGGAGCGGATCGCGGTCGACGTCTGGATCTTCGCGGGCATCCTGGCCGGCCTCGGCGGGGTCATGCTCGGCCTCGAGCAGGGGACGTTCGACCCGAACCTGGGCGTGGATCCGCTGTTCCTGATCTTCACCACCGTCGTCCTGGGCGGGATCGGCAGCGCCTTCGGCGCGTTGTTCGCCGGATTCGCGCTCGGCCTGGTCATGGAGCTGTCGACCTGGGAAGCACTCTTTGGTGGCGTCGATCCCAAGTACAAGCCGGTCCTGGCGTTCGTCGTCTTGATCCTTCTTCTGCTCTACCGACCCCAGGGCCTGTTCGGGCGCTCCCGGGTGCTCTGATGGAGATCTTCAACCTGTCCTTCTGGACGTTCGTCGGGGTCATCGCCGGCATTTACACGATCTTCGCCCTCGGCCTCTACGTCCAGGACGCGCTGACCGGCCTTCCCAACTTCGGTCACGTCGCCTTCATGGCGCTCGCGGCCTACGCGATGGCGATCTTGATCGTCCGCTGGCAGGTCTCACTTCTCCTCGCGGCGGGCGCCGGCCTGCTCATGGCGGTCGCGTTCGGAATCCTCCTCGGCGTTCCCTCGCTGCGGCTTCGGGCCGATTACCTGGCGATCGTGACGGTTGCCGGTGGCGAGATGGTGCGCTACTTCGTCCTCAACCTGCAGGATCTGACCGGCGGGGCGCTCGGCTCGATCGGAATGCTCGGGCCGGGCAATCTCGCGCAGTACAACACGGGATGGGATAACTTTCTCACGTCCATCACCGCGGCGCTCGCCCCGATCTTCGGGAGCCTGGCGAGCCGAGACTTCGCGATGTTCCTCATCGTCTGGGGGACCGCGCTGGTGGTGATGCTGGCATTGTGGCTGATGGTGCGTTCTCCCTGGGGACGCCTGCTGCGCTCGATCCGCGAGGACGAAGCCGCCGCGGAAGCCCTGGGAAAGAACGTGTTCGGCTACAAGCTCCAGGTGCTCATGCTCGGGGGCATCCTGGGTGGTCTCGCCGGACTGCTCCTCGCCTGGGAGATCGGGGTCTTCAGTCCGGACGACTACCAGCCGACGATCACCTTTTACGCTTACCTGATCCTGATCCTCGGCGGCACGACCCGGCTCTGGGCGGTTCCGGCCGGCGCCGTCCTCTTCGGAGTGCTTTACTCCGGCACGCGCTTCTTGAACTTCTTCCCGCTCTCTCTGATCGACTCCGGCGAGCGCGCCTATCTCCGTCTCATGATCGTCGGCTTGCTCCTGATCGTGCTGATGGCGGTGCGACCACAGGGACTCTTTGGCAATCGGAAGGAGCTCTTGCTCAAGTGAAGCACGATCCGATGCTCGAGGTGCGCGGCCTCCGGAAAGGGTTTGGCGGGGTGCTCGCCGTCGACGACGCCTCTTTCGACGTCGGTCGTGGCTCGATCACCGGCCTGATCGGTCCGAACGGCGCCGGCAAGACGACCGTGTTCAACCTGGCCTCCGGCTTTCTCCGCGCCGATCGCGGGAC
>JAJPKB010000529.1 GCA_021323915.1 Chloroflexota bacterium
GATGTATTTCTCCTATCAGACGGGGAAGAGCGGTCGATTGTTCAATTCTGGAGTCATTCTTGCCGAAGAAGAAGCTTTGTGTCGCGGCTCGTTCGGAGCCGCCGAGGCCGCCGGTTGGCAAAGTGAAAAGTCGGCCAAACCGGCGCGGAAAGCACAGGTGAATGGGATGCGGAATATTGAACCGGGGTTCCACGTTTTTGGATCAGACGGCGTCGAGATCGGGACGGTCGCGAACTGTTCGCGCGAGTTCTGCGAGGTCAACACCGGGGTTCTGGGCCTGGGACAACCGATTTACGTACCCATGGATGCCGTTAGGCAGACCGAGGGAAACAACGTCTATCTCAACGTCGCCAGCGAGCACGTCGGCGAGCTGAACTGGTCGGAGCGGCCTACCGGTGGCTCCGAGTCGTGCGCGACGACCTACGCGGGAACCATGCCGACCCAGCCCTCCGAAGGCGCGACGGCAACCGGCGAAGCCACCGCTTCGCCAGCGCCGGGCGCGAGCGAGCTGACCCCGGCGACCATCATGTCGGTTGGCCGTGGCTGGCCGGTCATCTGTTCCGAGGGCAAGCACGTGGGGAACGTCGTCGCCAGCCGGCCGGACGGGCTGGTGATGGAGCGAGGATGGTTCATCTTTCGTCACGAGGTGCTCGCTCCGGCGCGAACGATCGAACGGATCGACGACGTCGGCCATCGGGTGTATCTGGGGGTCGACTGCGCGGCGGTCAACCGGTTTCAATCGGTTTGATCGCTGGCGAGATGGGCGCGATTGATATAAAGTGATGTTTGGGTAAGGTCGGCATTTCCCGACGGTGGATCGTCCGCCTCGCCCCGCCCATCCATCTGATCCGGACAGGCTGATGCGACGACCTGGCACGTCCGAGGTCGACATCGAAACGAACGTAACGCCCAGGCCGTCGCCGGACCGGCGGACGAAACAGTCGGCGGCGCTGGTGTCGGCGGTCGCGGTGCTCGTACTCGGCCTGGCGAAGCTCGCGCTCGGGTTGCTCACCGGCAGCCTGGGACTGATCGCCGATGCCGTCCACTCGGGCCTCGACCTCGTCTCGACGTTTCTGACCTTCCTCGCGGTGCGGTGGGCCGATCGCCCACCCGACTCCGATCATCCGTACGGGCACGGGCGCGCCGAGAACCTGTCTGGATTCGTCGAGGCGCTCATTATTCTCGGAACGGCGATCGGGATCGGCCTCGAAGCGATTCGCCACATCGCGTCCGGCACCGAGGAAGTGATTCCAACGCCGCTGTCCTTCGCGGTGCTGATCCTGTCGATTGGCGTGAGCTACTGGCGCGCGCGCTCGCTGGAGCGGGCGGCCGAGACGAGCGGGAGCGCGGCCCTCGCCGCCGACGCGCTCAACTTCCGAACCGACGTCTGGAGCTCGCTCGTCGTCATGGTCGGCCTCGCCCTGGTGGCCGTGGGACGGGGATTCGGAATCGCCGACCTGGTGGCGTACGCCGACGCGGTGGCCGGACTAATCGTCGCGATCCTCGTCGTGGCCGCGGCTGGTCGCCTGGCCAGAGAAACGATCGACGCCCTGGTCGATCGATCTCCGGAGGACGTCGCCGAGCGAATGGCGGACGCCGCGGCGCGCGTGCCCGGCGTGCTCGAGGTCCGGCGGGTCCGGCTGCGTCGAGTGGGCAATCGCTACTTCGTCGACGTGGTGGCGATCGCCTCGCGGACCACGTCGTTCGAGGAGTCGCACGTGCTGACCGAACGGATCGAAGGGGCGATTCACTCGGTCGAGCCGCGAAGCGACGTCGTCGTGCACCTCGAACCGGGGGCGGCTCGCGCCGAGTCGATCGTCGACCGGATTCACCTGGCCGCGCGCAACCTTGGGGTGCGGGTCCACGACGTTCAGGTGCGCCGGGTGAACCAACGATCCGAGGTCAATCTGCACGTCGAGGTCAGTCCGGAGCTGTCGCTCGACCGCGCCCACGCCCTGGCGAGCCGGCTGGAAGAACAGATCGCGGCCGAGAATCCGGGGGTGAGCGTCGTCAACACTCACCTGGAGGTCGAGCCGCTGCTCGGAGCGCCGCGCGTCGAGGTAACGGGGCAGGAGGCGTCGCTGGTCGAGCGGATCACTCGAACCGCCGACGGCATTCTCGGCGCCGGAAGCTGCCACGACGTCCGGGTCTACCGCCCGTCGGGACGAAAGCGCGAGCTGGACGTGGTGCTCCACTGCACGTTTCCATCGACGAGCAGCGTCAGCCAGGCCCACCGCGGGGCCGAGCGCGTGGAGCAGGTGCTGCGCCGCGAGCTGCCGATCCTGGGCAGCGTCCTCGTCCACGTCGAGCCGGGAGAGCCGCGAGACGCCGTCCATCGCTAGCCTGATGGTTCGCTCCGTTCGGCCGCCGTCCGTTCGTTTTTCATCCGATCGTAAACAATCTGATAGAATGACTCCGACTCGTCGTCGAAGTTCCGCGTTCGGGTAGGTTGGAGGCGCTCGTGGATAGCCCGATGATGGTTCGCGTTCGCCAGCAGCTGTACGATCGAGTCGTGATCGATCTCGACAGCGTCGTCATCCGAAAGGTCGAGCAACGACTCAGCGGGAGGGTGCGGCCCGGGCAGCAGATCGCGATTGGCGTCGGAAGCCGCGGGGTCGCGAACATCGCGCGGATCACCCGGGCGACCGCCGAGGCGATCCGGCGAGTCGGCGGCATTCCTTTCGTGGTGCCGGCGATGGGGAGCCACGGAGGCGCGACGGCCGAGGGGCAGGTCGCGATTCTCGAATCGCTCGGGGTGACCGAGGCCTTCATCAAGTGCCCGATCCGCTCGTCGATGGAGGTGGTCCAGATCGGCTCGACCGACGATGGAATGCCGGTCTACCTGGACCGCAACGCTGCCAGCGCCGACGGCATCGTGGTGATCAATCGGGTGAAGAAGCACACCGACTTCCACGGCGAGATCGAAAGCGGGCTTATGAAGCTGATCTGCATCGGTCTCGGCAAAAAGTCCCAGGCGGATCTCGTCCACTCCTACGGAGCGCCGGGGCTGAAGCGCTACGTTCCGCTGGTGGCGCGGGTGACTCTGGCTCGCGCGCCGATCCTCCTGGGCATCGCGACCCTCGAGAACGGCCACGAGCAGACGGCGGAGATCGAAACGTTCGACGCGACCGAGATCGAAGCCGGCGAGAAGCGCCTGCTCAAGAAGAACAAGCGGACCTATCCGGGCTTGCCCTTCGACGACATCGACGTCCTGGTCGTCGACTGGATCGGGAAGGAAATCTCCGGCACCGGCATGGACACCAACGTGATCGGACGCATCCGGATTTCGGGCGAGCCGGAGACGAGCCACCCGCGAATCCGCACGATCGTCGCCCTGGCCCTCACCGAGGCTTCGCACGGCAACGCGGTCGGGCTGGGACTGGCCGATCTGATCAGCCGTCGCCTTCGAGACGCGATGGACGATCAGGCCACCGCGATCAACGTGATTACCAGCGGATTCCTCGATCGAGGAAAGATTCCGCTGACCCTGCCGGACGACCGAACGGCGGTCGAGACCGCCCTGCTGCGGTTACCGCCGGAATCGCGACGCCGCCCGCGCCTGGTTCACATCCAGGATACCCTGCACGTGGCCGAGCTCGACGTCTCCGAGGCGCTCCTCGACGACGTGGCCAGGAACCCGAAGCTCACCGCGATTGGCGCCCCGCGGCCACTCGCCTTCGACGCGACGGGCACGATCGAGCCGCTGACTTTCGAGGGAAGCGGCCGCGACGGTCATCTCGTCGCGGTCTAATCGGGATCATCTCCGCGGGAAACGTCGCGAGGGTTGGCCGCGCCAACCCTCGCGACGTTTCCCGCGCCTTACATCTGGAGGATCAATGTCGGTGGTGGTACGCGATGCCGTGAAGAGCAAGCTGATTGAGCGGCTGAAAGCAATCAGTCGCGGCGCACCCGCGCCGATTGGTTTCGGACGGACGCGGGAAGCCGCGGTCCCGGCGATGTTGCTGGTCGCGATTCTACCGCGCAACGAGCCGGCGCTGGCCCTGGCCGCCGCGCGGTCCGGTGCCGGCGCGGTCGCGCTGCGGATCTGTGGCGCCGGGACGGACTTGCTGGCGGAGACCGGCGACCTTAGCGCCGAGGAACAGCGAATCAAAGAGACTCTCGCTACGGTCGGCGATTCGGCGATCGTCGGGCTGATCGTCGGGTCGAATGGCCACGTCTCGGTGGACGATCTGCGCCGGGCCGAGAGCCTCGGGGTCGATTTCCTGGCGACTTACCCGCAGTTCACCCCGGCGGGCTTTCTGGAGCTGAGCGAGGTGGGGCGGCTGGCGATCCTCGATCAGCACGGCGGACAGCTCGCGCGAGGCATCAACGATCTGCCGATTCAGAGCGCGCTGGTTCGGATCGGACGCCCGTCGGAGAGCCCGCCGGAGATGACGGTGCTCGATGTCGCGCTGTCGCGCGGCGCGGCCGACGCGATCCACCGTCCGATCATCGCGTTTCCGTCCTGGAAGCTCGCGCCAACCGACCTGGAGGTGCTGCGCGATGCGGGCGTCGAGGGGGTGGCGCTGGTTGGCCCGCGCCCGGACGCCGACGAAGCCGCGATCGAGGATGAGGTCACGGTCTACCGAGACAAGATCGCGCAGCTCGGCAAGCCCAAGGGGCGCCAGGTCGCCCTGACGAGCGTGCCGGTCGTGCTGCCCAGGGCCGCGGCGCCGGCCGCCGGCGGTGAAGAAGACGACGAGGACGACGAGGAGGAGTAAGCCATGGCCGATCCCGCGCTCTCGATCGTCGAAGATGCGTCGAGCGCGGCGCGGGTCGTCGCGGACCGAGTGGAAGAGCTGATCCGGGGCCGCCCGAATGCCGTCCTGGCCTTGCCGACCGGTCGAACGCCACTTCGGCTGTACGACCTGCTGGCCGAGCGGTATCGCGCCGGCCGGATCGACTTCCGGTCGGCGCGCACCTTCAACCTCGACGAGTGGGTTGGCGTGGGTCGGCGCGCGCCGGGTAGCTACGCGGCGTTCATGGACGAGCACCTGTTCTCGCGGGTCAACCTCCGACCGGAGAACCGCGCGATCCCCGACGGCGCCGCGACCGACCTCAACGCCGAGTGCGCGGGCTACGAGGAGCGCATCCGCGAGGCTGGCGGGATCGACCTGGCGATCCTCGGCATCGGCCGCAACGGGCATATCGGGTTCAACGAGCCGGGCACCCCGTTCGACTCGCGGACCCACGTCGTCGACGTCGCGGTGGAGACCCGCGCCGCGAACCAGTGGTCGTTCCCGGATGGACGAGTCCCGACGAGAGCGATCACCGTCGGGATCGCCACGATCCTGGAGGCGCGTGAGATCGTGCTCATGGCAACCGGGGCGGCGAAGTCCGCCGTGCTTCGCCGCATGCTCGAAGGTCCGATCGAGCCGTCGTGCCCGGCGTCGGCGCTTCGGCTCCATCCGCACGTCCAGGTAGTGGCCGACGCCCCGTCGGCGGCGGACCTCCGCTCGCGGACCGAGGCACCCGGTCGGTGAGGGGCGCCCTGGACGCGCTGGGATTCTTCCGCGCTTCGTTGTACGTATTTTGTTGATCGCGCTGATCGGACATCGTCAGATCGCCGGGAACGGCCCTGGCCATTCCATCAGCGTAAAGTTCAGCGGGCCCGAACGCTCGAATCAACCTGGA
>JAJPKB010000383.1 GCA_021323915.1 Chloroflexota bacterium
AAATCGGGAAACACGTACCGCAGAAACGGACCGACCAGCGGCGTCTGCCGTTCCCAGTCGCGGTAGCGCTGTATCGCATCCTGGTAATCAGTCGAGTTGCCTCCGCCCTGTTGCCAGGCGTTCGAGATCGCGGAGCGAAGCACCGGCTCCTGATCGCGCATGCCGGCGAGCGCACGAATGTCGAGGAAAGTGATCGCCGCGCTGACCGGCCCGGCGATCGGTTTGAGGGCGGGCCGCGAGTCGATTCCGCTCGCGGCGAGCGATGCCGCGCTCGGGCTCTGTCGAGGGAGCGCCACGTTCGCGGGGCTGATCGGAGCCTGGTCGGTGCCGAAGGTCAAGGCGATCCGTCCGCCGGGCCCCCAGACGACTGGATGCCCGAACACGGTCGTGTCGACGATCGGCCAGACGACACGGACTTCCATCGCCCGCCAGGTATGCGTTTGCGAGTCGACCGCGAGGGAGACCATCGCGGTTGGGGTACCCGGCAGAGTGACGCCGGTGATTTGACGCAGCAGATCGCTCTCGACGCCTGGTTGTAACCGACCATCAAAGCGATCCATCGCTCCGTCGCGCGCCACGGTGTACCGGGGAACGTTGCACGGGAGACCGAGCATCGCGTCGCGCACGATCGCGGCGACGCCCTTCGACGGCACCGCTCCGACGGTTTGATCGTCGACTTGAACGCCCACTTCGCCGCCAGACGTCGTCACTTTCCAGGAGCGGGCGGCCATGATCCCCTGGCCTTCCAGGGAATCAGGTGGAGCAAGGGAGAGCCAGCCCGATCCCACCGGCGCGATGAACGTCGCCTGCCAGTGGACGTCGATCTTCTGAAGGGCACGCATGGCGGTGATGCTGTCGTCGATCTCGGGCGGAACGCTAGCGGATGCAGGTGAGGTCACGGCTGGGGATGCGATCGTCGCCGGCAAAGCGGAAGTGTCAATTCCGGCCTGGGAAAGCAGCGGTAGGGCGGTGGCCAGGTACGTAGAGAACGGCGAGGCGAGCGCGCCGACCGAAAGGCCGTCACAGGGCAAGCCGGCGGCCGAACTGCTCCGAGCGGACGTGGCAAAGGCCGGAGTCAGGGCTACGTCCCCGGAAGGAATCACCCCCAGGCAGAGTACCGCCAAGCCGGCGACGACCGACACGACACGTCCGATGAAAGCGCCACGTCTCACGTCCGGTCCACCCCCGGCCGACCGTTGTATTCAACGATACCGCCGGGATGCTAACAGCGGCCCGTGCCCGCGTCAAGACCTCGCCAGGATGGGGGGTGAGCGGCGGGCGGCACGGGCTAGATTGACGGACGTGGTATGCTGCGGGTGCGAACGGCTCATTCCAGGTCGGGCCGACGACGCTAGCTCGCGCGCCCGACGCACGACGAGGAGTGACGGTGAAGATCACCAACGTCACGACGACCCAGCTTTCCGTTCCCGGGTTTCGACCGATTCAGGACGCGACGATTCCGCCGCCGCGTTCCACGACCGGAAACCGAGGCGCCCTGTTCGTCCACGTCCACACCGACGAGGGAGTCCAGGGCCTCGGATTCGGCTCGGCCACCTCGGCGGTTCGGGCGGTGATCGAAGATAATCTGAAGGATCTCTTGATCGGCGCGGATCCGTTCGAGATCGAGCGACTCTGGGAGCAGATGTTCTGGCGAGTCCGCGGCTACGGGCGAAAGGGCGTCGCCTTCTGCGCGATCTCAGCCATCGACATCGCGCTCTGGGATCTGAAAGCGAAAACGCTCGGGCTGCCCCTCTATCGGCTGCTCGGTCCGTACCGCGATAGCGTCCCGGTGTACGGCAGCGGAGGCTGGACCAACTTCAGCGAAGCGGAGCTGGTGGAGGAACAGACCGGTTACGTCGCGCGCGGCATGCGCTCGGTCAAGATGAAAGTTGGCAAGGATTTCGGAAAGTCCGAACGCGAGGACGTCCGTCGCCTGGCGGCGGTGCGCAAGGCGGTGGGTGACGATGTCGAGATCCTGATCGACGCCAACAACGGCTACTATGCGAAGCAGGCAATCGCGATGGCGCGTGAGTTCGAGCAATACCGGGTCGGCTGGTTCGAAGAGCCGGTCCTGGCCGACGATATCGACGGGCTCGCGGCAGTAGCGCGCTCGACGACGATTCCGGTGGCGACCGGCGAGCACGAGTACACCAAGTTCGGATTCAAGGATCTGATTACCCGGGGTGGCGCCGACGTCGTCCAGCCAGACGTTGGTCGAGTGGGCGGGGTCACCGAATGGCTGAAGGTTGCCCATCTGGCCCACTCGTTCAACCTGCCCGTTGCGCCTCACGCCTACGCCCTGATCGCCCTCCACGTCGCTTGCGCGACGCCCAACCTGCGAATCGTGGAATACCTGGGAATCGAGGAGCAGGGCTACGAGATATTCTTCACCGACTTCCCGCGGCCGAAAGATGGGATGTGGTCGCCTTTTGCCGACCGCCCCGGACTAGGGGTCGAGCTGAACCCCGATACGGTCAAGAAATACGCGAAATAAAGGAAGAACGTAGCGCATGTACATTGGCGAGCAACTGAACGACCTTTCGGACCGAAAGCTGACCTGGGCCGCGCAGCTGGGCGTCGAGCACCTGGCGGTCAACACCACCAAAGGCTCCGGTATCGAGAACGAAGACGGCACCTGGAACGTACCGGCAATCAAAGCCCTCCAAAAGCGCCTCAGCGGGTTTGGTATGTCGATGGACGTGCTGACGCTCGACCTTCAGTCGAGCTTCATGACGCACCACCGGTTCCCAACGATCATGCGGGGCTTACCCGGACGGGACGCGGAGATCGAGATCATCAAGCAAAACGTCCGCGCGGCTGGCGAGGCCGGGGTGCCTTGCTTGAAGTACAATCTCAACCTCCTCGGCGTGCCCCGAACGGGCCGAACCCCGGGGCGGGGTGGCGCCCAGTACAGCCACTTCGACATCGAGAAGTGGACTGATGACAGCCTGACCGAGGCGGGGCTGATGCCCGCCGACAAGATGTGGGAAATTATCACCTACTTTCTCGAGCGAGTGGTGCCGGTCGCCGAGGAGGCCGGCGTTCGTCTGGCCTGCCATCCGCACGATCCGGCGGTTCCGCACGACACCGGCTTGCGCGGAATTCATCGAGTGCTGGGCAGTGTCGACGGGCTCAAGAAGTTTCTCTCGATTGCCCCCAGCAAGTACCACGGATTGAACTTCTGCCAGGGAACGGTCGCGGAGATGTGCAAGAATCCGGCGACCGAGGTCATGGACGCGATTCGTTACTTCGGCGCCGAGAAGAAGATCTTCATGGTCCATTTCCGGAACATTAAAGGAGGCTATCTCAACTTTGAGGAAGTGTACCCGGATAATGGCGACGTGGATATGTACCAGGCGATGAAGCTCTACAAAGAGCTTGGCTACGAGGGGATGTTCTTGCCTGATCACGTTCCCCAATCCGAGGTCGATCCGGACGGTGAGCGTCAACACTCCTTCGCGCTTGGCTATATCCGTGCGCTGATCCAGGCGGTAAACGCGGAAGCTGCCTCGAAGCGACCATCGCTCGCGCTCTAACCGTTCTCTGCGGTTAAGTATAGGGGGCAGCCGTCCGTCTACCACGGCTGCCCCCGGGTCATGACCTGAATAATTCATTGACCCTGCGTTGCCACGTCTTTAGAATGACGTATGGCTCGAATCGTGCATTCTCGCAACGGGGCGAGAGCTGGACGCTCGCCTCCGTCCATCGACGCGGAGTAGGAATGTTAGGGGTTGCCCACTGGGGGCGGCAGATTCGTTTCTTGCTCGGACTGCCGGCCACTCGACACTACACGGTAGAACAGGTCTGGAAGTGCCTTCGGGGCGGGCCGGAGGACAAGGGGACCGTCGAAGTCGAGCAAATGCTCGCACGCTTGCCTTCCATCCTGGGTGACGCTCGGGTGCGTCGCCGCTACGACGGCTTCCAGCGCTATTTGGAGATTCTGCCGCGAATCGTCTTCCTCTACCACCGTGGTGACCCGGTTGAGACAATCACCGCCGGGCTGCCTTTCCTCGCGACTGACATCGGCGTCGAAACGGTGATCTGGACCACCTGCCAGGTCATCGCCGAACAGCTGAATCGAGCCGCGTAGCAACGGTCTATCAAGTCAAAATGGGTCAGAGCCAGGGGCTCCGCGCCCGCCGGGCGTACCGTCGACCCAGATCCACCGCGACGGCGATGACGGTGCCGGCCATCACCAGCGTGACCGTGGCGATCAGGGGGTTATTCAGTCCTGCCCGGTCGGCAAGCTGGCCAACCGGTGTTTGGGGAACCGGCCTGCCGATCATCACCTCGATAACCGGTCCGGCTGGATCGTTCACGAGTTGAACCGAATCCGCGATGTCGCCGGGTTGGCGCGGCAGGCCGGGCGACCACTGCCAGAGAATCCGGGCGGCATCCTCGTCGGCGAGCGCGTTCGCGGTGCCCGACGGCAGCCCCGGCGCGCTGGCGACGTGAAAGATGGCGATTCCTCGTGCGATCAGCAGCGATAGCGTTGACGGCCGGTAGACGATGCGTTTGTATTGGGTCGGATACTGGACGAGCCGCATCAAACCGTGGGTCGCGTTCGGGTAGCTGGTGATACGGGCCCCGTCCACCAGCTCAACCCGAACGCCGCCATCCGTCGCGACCGAGCGCGACACGACGAAGTTCTCATCCTCGTAGCCCACCACGACGTCGAAGGAGCGCCCCAGCAACTGCGGGTCGAACGCGGTGGCGTTCCCGCTGTTACCGGTTGGAAGTTGGTACCCGGCCGCGCGCGCGACTTCCAGGCGATGGTCCGGCGAGCCGTACAGCAGGCGAGACAGCGAGCTGGCGGTCACGCTGGGATCGGTCACCGCGACGTGGTAAACGGTGTCGAAGGCTTCCTGACGGGTGACGTAGATGCCAGCCTTCAACCGCGCCTGGTGGAGCGCGACCTGCTGAGCGCGGCCGGCTGGATCCGGATTTGGAATCACCTCGGCTTCGCGCGGAGCCGTCTGATATGCCGCGGGTGGCGCCGTCACGATCTGCTTCACGTCGCCGATCGGCGGAGGCCAGTGGGTGGGATTCCAACCGGTTTGCTTGGTTAGATCGACCGCGGCGGCGTAGGTCGTAATGCCGTACGTCTGGTGGACGACGTCGGCGAAGCTTTGTCCCCGCGCGTAGCGCAGGTCGACGATGTGGCCGCCGGGCCGAACCCGAATGGAGGACGGCGAAGCGGGGAACGCGAAGGCGTCGCTGGGCTTGCCATCGGGAAACGCCAGTGTCCGGGTAACGCTGCCATTGGGGGTCGTGTATGAGGTATCCACGACTCCGTTGGTGAAGCGCCGGACCAGCGTATTCGAGCCGTGAAGGACTGTTTGGAGCACGAACGTCGTCGACGGGTCGATCGTGAGATCGATTTGCTGGCCGATCGGGATCATCGCCGGGCTATAAAGTCGAGGATTGGCTTTTTGCGCAGCCTGGAAGAGGGTATCGACGTGGAGAACGTCGCCAAAGGCGACCAGCGACGCGTCGGCAAGGGTGCCGCCCGGCTGGATCGTCAGGCGAACCGTCTGAGTCCAGCGGCCGCGAGCGTCGAGGTTATCTCGGATCACCGACACGCCGATGGCCGGCATCTCGGCCGGGTAGTCGACGACGGTGGGGCTCGGGTTTGACGGGCCAGTGTCGGCGAATGCCGGCGAGGCGATGCTCAGCGCCAGGGCGATAGACAGGAGGCCAGATCCGAGACGACGAGTCAACTTCCACATCTGGAGCTTCCTGGAAACCGCGTGCTACCGCGATGCCGTCAGGCAAGAAGCATGCCGGTTCTTCCTCCTTCACCTCCCGGCCGGATCGGACGGCTTCTCGGCGCGAGCGCCGATAGCAGATAGCACTTCTAACTGGACTCCGTGGTGACGGTGCGCTAGAATCCACTGCGACGGACTTATCTGAGCTTTGCCGATGGATTCCGCGTAGCGTGACGGAATCGCTGGCATGAGGCGATGACGACGGGGACGGCGACGTTCCGTTTGGCCTTGGAGTAGGAACCGTGGGAGAGCTGGAGCTTATCGCGCGAGAGGTGGCAGGGTGCACGGCGTGCGTGCTGTCGAAGACTCGCCACAAGACGGTTCCCGGAAGCGGCGGTGCCCATGCCGATATCATGTTCATCGGCGAGGCGCCCGGGTACCACGAGGACCAGCGGGGCGAGCCATTTGTTGGCCCGGCCGGTCAATTCCTCGATGAGCTCCTCGCCTCGATCGGCTTGAAGCGGGCGGATGTTTTTATCGCCAACGTCGTGAAGTGTCGGCCACCCAACAATCGCGATCCCCAGCCGGACGAGATCGCCGCGTGCGATCAGTTTTTGCAGCGTCAGATCGCGGCGATCAAGCCGAAGGTCGTCGTGACGCTCGGCCGCTTCTCGATGGGCAAGTTTTTCCCCGGCGAGTCGATCAGTCGAATCCACGGCCGCGCCCGCGCTCGAAACGGGGTGCTCTACTTTCCTCTGTACCATCCGGCGGCGGCGCTGCACCAACCTGCGCTTCGCCGAACAATCGAAGAGGATTTCAAGAAGCTGCCCGAATTGATCGCGACGTTGGACCAGTCGCCTCCGGATGAGCCGCACCAGGAGACGGCGACCCAGCTTTCGTTATTTTAGAGCGTGATGTCGAGTGCCTGGCCCGTCGACGATTGGCCAGCCACGCGGCCGGTTGAGCATTAAAATATTGATGACGTGGAGGGCTTGAACCACTTTGTCGACCCAGTCGATCCGTGTCATTCCACTGGGCGGCGTTGGCGAGATCGGAAAGAACGCGACCTTAGTCGAATACGGCGATGATCTGCTCTTGGTGGATGCCGGACTCAAATTCCCCGAAGAGGAGATGCTGGGAATCGACCTGGTGATTCCTGACATTTCATTCCTCCAGGAAGTTCAGCACCGCCTGCGTGGCATCATCATCACCCATGGTCACGAGGACCACATCGGCGCGCTCCCGTACATCCTGGCGAACGTTAGCGTTCCGGTCTACGCCACCAGTCTCACCCGCGGACTGATCACCGTCAAGCTCAAGGAGCACAAGCTCCTTGGCAAGCGAGACGTCGATCTCATTTCTTCGAAAGAGCCACTCGTGCTCGGGCCGTTCACGGTTCAGCCGTTTCGGGTGACGCACAGCATCCCTGACGCGGTTGGTTTCGCGATTCATACGCCGGCGGGCACGATCGTGTTTACCGGCGACTTCAAGTTCGATCAAACTCCGGTGTCGGGGCCGCCCGCCGATTTCGGCACCCTTGCTTCGATTGGCGAGCGCGGCGTGCTCGCGCTCCTGTCGGATTGCACCCGAGTCGAGAAGGCGGGTTACACGCCGTCGGAGCGCGTGATTCGAGGATCGTTCGACTCGATCATTCGCGATTTGCCCGGTCGAGTGATCATCACCACGTTCGCTTCGAATATCATCCGAGTGCAGCAGGCGTTGGACGTGGCTCACCGATACGGCCGGAAGGTCGCGCTGGTCGGTCGGAGCATGGAGAACAACTGTGCGATCGCAAACGAATTAGGCTTCCTGGAGTTTCCCGAGGATACCGTCTACAAGCTCGACGACGTGCGTCGGTTCGGGCTCGATCAGGTGATGTTGATCACGACCGGCAGCCAGGGAGAGCCTTCGTCGGTGCTGTCGCGGATCGCCTCGGGCGATCATCGTCAGATTCGCGCGATGGCTGGCGATACGGTCATCTTGTCGGCGACGCCGATTCCGGGGAACGAGGAAACGGTGGCTCGTACGATCGACAACCTGATGCGTTTGGGCTCGGACGTCATTTACGAGCCGCTGGCCGACGTACACGTGTCCGGTCACGGCAGCCGAGAAGAGCTTAAGCTGATGCTCAACCTAATTCGCCCGCGTTACTGCATGCCGGTTCATGGGGAATATCGCCATCTCGTCCTTTACCGACGACTCGCCGCCGAGGCCGGGATTCCCCCGGAAAACGTCATCCTTGCCGAGATTGGCGACGTGGTCCAGTTCGACGACGAGGGAGCGAAAAAGGTCGATCATCATTCGATCGGCTCGGTCCTGGTCGACGGGGTGAACGTCGGAGGAACGACCGAGGTGGTCCTGCGCGACCGTCAGCATCTCTCGCGCGACGGCGTGCTGATCGTGGCGATCACGCTGGATCAGACGACCGGCTCGATCGTCGCCGGACCGGAGGTGGTTAGTCGCGGCTTCACGGATCCTTCGCTTGACGGAGAAGGTACTCTGATCGGCGAGGCGCGCGAGCGCATCCGAGAGGCGATCGAAGACGCGGCTACCTCGACCGTCGAGTATGGCTTCGTCGTCTCCAAGGTGAAGGAGACGCTGAGCGATTTCGTCTACAAGCAGACGCGGACGCGACCGATGATTCTACCGGTGATCACCGAAGTGTGATCCGGATTCGGGTAGAAGGCTCGCCGAGTCGTCGGGAACACGCGCACGCGGCTTCGTGAGGATTCGAGTACGAAGAGGAGCGGCGGACAAGTGGGTCGGGTGATCGATCGCCTCGGCGCGGACGTGAATGAGCTCGTCGACGACCAGCGGTCGAACGACGCGAGCTTCGCGATCGCGTTCGCGCTGTCCGTTGGATTTATCCTCGTCACGCTGGTCCTCGTGGTTCCCGGGGGGGTGGTCGGCGGGTACCTTCGGAACGCGCTGGGTTACCTCTTCGGACTGGGTAGCTACTTGCTGCCGGTGGAAGTCGGCGCGTTCGCGGTCGCGAGCCTGCGCGCCCGCTTCTCGAATCCCTATCGAATGGGCTCGGCCGAGCGCGCCGGCTGGATCGCCATCTTGCTCGCGGCGGTCGCGATCCTTCAGATCGTCGATGGCGATCCAACGCCTACCTGGGGGGCGGTTCACGGCGGTGGATGGCTTGGCGCGGCGATTTGGGCCAACCTGGTCCTCGCCCTCGGGCCCCTGGGCGCGGGGGCTATCACGCTGGTCTTCACTCTCGCGTCGATTGCCCTGTTGCTCGATCTGACCGTCGAAGACGTCTGGCTCGGGGCGGTGTCGGCGGCGAGTTTGGCCGGGGTTGGCGCGCGGCGGCTGGCTATCGCCGCGGTGGGCCGGTTGAAGCCACGGCGACCTCCAACGTCAGCCCCGATATTCCCCCGGGGCACTCTCGAATGGCAGCCGACCAAGCCGGAACCGGTCGCTCGCGAGCGATCGGCTCCGCGCGAGCCGACCGAACGAGAACCGTCCTCGTCTCCGGATTGGCAGCTTCCTCCGGTATCGCTCTTGAGGGCCGGCAGTTACGGCGAGCTCAGCCCGGCCGACCTTGACAAGAAGATCAAGACGATCGAGCAGACGCTCGCCGATTTCGACGTATTCGCCAAGGTCGTCCAGGTAAATCCCGGGCCGACGGTGACCCAGTTCGGCCTGGAGCCGGGCTTCCGGGAGAAGCGCGACCGCAACGGCGGACTGGTCAAGCGTGAGAAGATTAAAGTCAGCGAGATCACCTCACTTCAGAACGATCTCGCTCTTGCGCTGGCCGCGCCGAGCATCCGGATCGAAGCGCCGGTTCCCGGTCGACAGGTCGTTGGGCTGGAAGTGCCTAACGGGCAGGCAACGCTGGTTAGCCTGCGGCAGATCGTCGAGAGCGGCGCGTTCCAGAAGATTCGGGCAAAAACTCGACTGGCCGTCGCTCTTGGCGAGGACGTGAGCGGACAGCCGGTCGCCGCCGATCTGGCCAAAATGCCGCACCTGCTGATTGCTGGCGCGACCGGCACGGGCAAGTCGGTCTGCATGAACGCGCTCATTTCGTGCCTGCTGCTCCAGGCGACCCCGGACGACGTCCGCCTTATCTTGATCGATCCGAAGCGGGTTGAGCTGACGACCTATAACGACGTGCCGCACCTGCTTCGCCCGGTCGTCGTGGACGTCGACAAGGTCGTCGGCGTCTTGAAGTGGGTCGTTCACGAGATGGACGAACGGTACAAGCAGTTCGAGGCGCACGGCGTGCGAAACGTGGAAGGTTACAACAAGCTCGTCGGAGCCAGGACCGGCTCGCGGCCGCTGCCTTTCATCGTGGTCGTCATCGACGAGCTAGCTGATCTGATGATGCTGGCGCCGGACGAGACCGAGCGGCTGCTCTGCCGTCTCGCGCAGCTTGCCCGAGCGACCGGGATCCACCTCGTCGTTGCGACCCAAAGACCTTCGGTGGACGTGATCACCGGCTTGATCAAAGCGAACTTCCCCACGCGCATCAGCTTCGCGGTCACCTCGCAAATCGACTCGCGGACGATCCTCGATTCGGTCGGCGCTGAGAAGCTGCTGGGGCGCGGCGACATGCTGTACCTGCCGACCGACGCCTCCAAGCCGATTCGTCTCCAGGGGGTGTTCGTCTCGGACGAAGAGATCGAGAGCCTGGTGACGCATTGGAAAGCGCTCGGACCTCCGAGCTACGTCGACCAGCTGGTACAGGTGCCCACCCTGGACGACGAAGAAGAGTCCGACGAGTTGTTCGAAAAGGCGGCGGAAGTGGCGCGCGAACACACCCGTATCTCGACGTCGCTCTTACAGCGACGGCTACGCATCGGCTACACCCGGGCGGCTCGCCTGATCGACCTTCTGGAGCAGCACGGCGTGGTCGGACCTGCCGAGGGAGGAGGTCGGTCCCGCGAAGTCCATCACGAGGATGCCTCGGTCGACGATTGACGGTGCGCTTCAACGGGTAGAAGATTACCGCCAACTTCAGCGCCGACTCCGCCGCCTGCTTGGACCGCGGAGGCGCTCGAGAGTTCTCGTCCGTTTCACATCCGAACAGACGGGGAAGAGATACACGGGGAGCGATCAATAAGGAGGAGCGATGGCTTTCAACGTTCGCACGCTCTGGAAAACTTCGTGCCAACAGCCCAATGGCCTTCAGGCGACCGAAGATGGGCTCTGGGTGCTTGATCAGGTAGATCCGAATCGCGTGTACTTGCTTCGTTATTCGGATGGCTCGGTGGTACGCGAATTTCAGACGCGCAGCAAGCACGGGAGTGGCATTACCGTCGATCCGACAGGACGCGTCTGGGTCGCGTCGACCTTCGGGTTCGAGATCATCTGTTACGATCCGGAGACCGGGCGCGAGGTCTCGGCGATTCCCGCTCCGGGCCTGGGCGACGGACCGGGATCCCCGCACGCGCTCGAGTGGCGCGACGGCCACCTGTGGTGCAACGTGCCGAAGGCCGGACAGATCTTTGAGCTGGATCCGACAACCGGTCGCGTGCTTCATCACATCTCCGCTCACGGCGACCGCGCCCACGGCATGGCGTGGGAACCCGACAACCTCTGGGCTCGCGGAATCAACCCCGCCAGCAAAGCCAGCCCCTCGCCAGTGCCGGATCACGAGTCGGACCGTCCGTGGCGGTCGGCACGCGGCTTGCCGGCTCTCTGGAGCGCCGACACGAACAAGCGCGTGTTGTTCCGGCTAAATCCGGACAACGGTGAGATCCTGGATGCCCTGGGCGTCTCCGGTCTCGAAGCGCACGGCATGACGATTCACGACGGCACGTTCTGGCTCTGCGACGCCGGTACTCGGGATGTGTTCGTCTTGGAGAAATGAGTCGGCGCGGAGTAGCCGTCGATGGTACGCGATCTCGGTCTTCTAGCTCTCCGGGTGATCGTCGGGGGCCTTTTCGTCGCCCACGGGTATCCGAAGCTATTCGGCGGTCAGGGAAGGCGAGTATCTCCGGCGCTGGTGCGGTTTCTCGGATCCGGGTTCGTGCAGGCGGTGGAGCGCGGAAGTCCGTCCGGCTTCGCGCCGGCGGTCGAACGCCTCGGATTGCCCGAGCCCATGGTGTTCGCGTGGCTCGTCTCGTGCCTCGAGTTCGTCGGAGGGATCATGCTGGCCATCGGCTGGCTCACCCGGGTGACGGCGTTTCTCCTGGCAATCGAGATGACCGTTGCCATCGTCAAGGTACACTGGCGGCACGGACTGATCGGCCAGGGCGGATTCGAATTTCCGCTCTCGATGCTGGGAAGCTGTCTGGCATTGATCGGAGCCGGCCCCGGCCGGCTCTCGGTGGACGGTTCCAACGACCACTAGCCTGGATGCTTCTTGGGCCGGGAGATGCTGCTCGGCCACTCTTGCATGTCCCTCGAATTGTCGTCGAAAAGCCAGGGCTTGCCTGGTAGAGCCGCACGTGTTAACATCGCGGCCGCATGCGCGAGGGGGAGTGGCATGGATCTCCAGAACGCGAGAAGCCTCCAGGAGATAATTCGTCGACGACGGCAGTTCGACTTCGTCGGGCGGGCCCGCTACCTGGATAGTTTTCGAGAGAACCTCACGGTGCCGGTCGACGACGAGCGCCGTCGCTTCATCTACTACATCTCCGGTCCGGCGGGCGTCGGCAAGACGTGGCTGCTCAAGCGGTTTGACGCGCTCGCCCAGCAGTTCGGAGCGGCCACCGCCTGGACCGACGATTCGGACGGCGGTGTATCGGGCGTGATGGAGCAGATTCTTCAGCGGTTCGCGGCCCAGGAATGCTCGCCCGCCTTCCGAGAGTATCTGTCGACGGCCTGGCAATCACCCGACACGGTCTCGGTCGGTCGCGTGGCCGGTAACCGAAACTCGGGCGACACGCTGGCCGTCGGCCGGTCGACCTCGTCGCGCGACGAGGCGAGCGCTACGGTGCTACCGGCAGAGGGCAGGCGCGATGGTAACGCGGCTGAGCTAACCGGGCCATCCTGGGTCGGATTGCCGGTTGACGATGGAACCCTCCAGGGGATTCAGGATCTCACCCGATTGTTCGTCAAAGCGCTCCAGCTTCTTGCCAGAACAAGGCCGATCGCGCTGTTCTTCGATACGTACGAGCGGACGAGTCATCATCTCGATGGCTGGCTTCGTGCGATCGTCGAAGGGCATTACGGTGAGCTTCCCGCCTCGACGATCATCGGGATCGCCGGCCAGAATGCGCTGGACGCGGCTCGTTGGGGCAGCCTGGAAACCGTCATCGCTCGGATCGACCTCGAGCCATTTTCCGATGAGGAAGCCCGCCTTTATCTCGCCCGCCGGGGTCTCGTCCAGGATCGGACGGTCCGTCGATTCATCGAGGCTTCAAAGCGGCTGCCAGTCTTGCTGGCGACCGCGGCTTTGATCGGGCCGGACGAGGCGGAGCGGGTGACCGAGACTTCCGACGACGCGATCGGGTATTTCCTGCGATCGATCGACGAGGCGAAAGTCACGGCGTTGTTGAGCGTCGCGTTTCCGCGTCGGCTGAACGCGGACTTGCTGGAGGTCATCGTCGGATCCCAGGAGGCCGGCCTCGTGATCGGCTGGCTGCGGGCCTTGCCGTTCGTCGAACAGCGTGGGGACGCGTGGATTCTGCGCGAGTGCGTTCGGAATTCCTTGCTTGAGCACGCCCATCGGGTGTTCGCCCATCGCTGGTCGCGCCGTCATGCCGAGCTGGCCGAATTCTATGACCGTCTCGGAGCCGGCCTTGGACTCGCCCTGAGTGAGCGCTGGCGAAGCCCGATCTGGCAGGCCTACGCGTTGGAGACAATCTACCACCGTCTCTGCCAGTCGCCGACCGAAAGCTTGCCGCTTGCCCTGAGCGGGTTCATCTCGGCTTTCGGAGAGCCGGCGGCGTTCGTGCGCGAGTGGGCGCGAACGGTTCAACAGGCAGGCGGTGACTTCGGATCCGCCGAGCTTCGCGACTGGGGTGACGCGTTGCTCCACGGCCTGGACGCCTACGCCGCGTGCGATTACGCATCGACGGCGGACCTGTTCGCCCGAATCAGCCGAGTGGCTGATCTTGACGGGCCTGCCCGGATTGGCGCGCTGTCCTGGCAGAGCCGATTGCTCAGCGTTTCCGGGCAAGTCACACGGTCGCTCGAGGTGTACGCGGAATTGGTGCGATCCGCGCCCCAGGTAGCGGACCACTGGCTTGAGAAGGCAACCAGCCTGGCGCGGCTAGGGTACCACCAAAAGGCCGTGGAAGACTTCGATCGCGCGCTAGAAATAGATCCACGTAATGTGCGAGCCCTGGTGAACCGAGGCGAAGCCTGTCGTTTGTTGGAAGCCTACGACGATGCGCTTGAAAGTTTCAATCGGGCGCTCGAGCTTGGTCGGGAAGACGCCCGTATCCTGGGGCATCGTGGTCAGGTTTACGTCGCGCTCGAGCGCTATTCGGAAGGGCTAGCGGACCTGAACCGTGCGCTCGAGCTCGCGCCGAACGAAACCTGGGTCTTGGCAGAAAGGGCGAACGCACTTCGGGGGCTCGGACGCTACGAAGATGCAATTGCCGATTTGAATCGGGTCCTGCGCCTCGACCCCGGCAACGTCTGGGCGCTCGCGGTACGCGGCGACATCTACTGGCAGACGAAACGCTACGAGACAGCGAGGGTGGATTTCCATCGTGCGCTTGATATCCAGCCGCGTCCGGCGTGATCGCGGGCTCCGAGGCGCCGATCAACCGCTGAAGCTGATCAGTTGTCTCCCGACGATGGACTGATCTTCTCGATAGCCGCTAACAACTGAGGCAAATCGAATGGCTTCGCGAGGAAGCCCTCGGCGCCGATTTCTTCCGCCCAGCGCCGTGGACTGTGAGATGCCGTGAACGCCAGGATGGGCAAGTGAATTCCGCGCTCGCGTAGCGTTCTGGCAAAGCCCCAGCCGTCGAGAATCGGCATCCGCATGTCGAGCAGAACGATCGACGGAACGCGCTTCTGAACAGCGCGAAGGCCCTCGGCGCCGTCGGCCGCGGTATCGACCAGATACCCTTCCATCCGAAGGAACTCGGATACCATCTCGCGGATCGCCGGGTCGTCGTCCACGACCAGAACGCGCGATTTCTCCACCGTGGTCCCCACCGCACGTTGATTTTCTCGATTACAGCGGATTTGATGACAATGTGTCAAGGGAAATTTACGTAAAAGACCCAGGAAAGCTACTCCAAGGTTGTTTTACTGCTCGTGGACTTTGACGTCCGGAGGGACGACCGATATAATCCAACGTAGCCGGCGCAACACGTCGCTTCCAGCGCGGAGGAACCGGTGAACGGGCCGTCGTTGGACACTGCCTTCCAGGTTGCCGCCGTTCTCCTCCTGGTTCTCGTCAACGCCTTCTTCGTCGCGGCCGAGTTCTCCATCGTCACTCTCCGCAAGACCCGGGTTGAAGAGCTTGCCGCCGAGCACCATCCACTGGCGGGAAGTCTCCGACGCGCGGTGCAGAACCCCTCGCCGTTCATCGCGACGACCCAGCTCGGCGTCACTATCGCCAGCCTGGCCCTTGGCTGGGTTGGCGAGCCGGCCCTGGCTAGGGCGATCGAAAGCGCCGTCGCCTTCTTACCCCCAGCCATCGCGCACATCAGCGCGGAGTCCATCGCGGTCGTGGTGGCGTTTATCCTGATCACGTCGGTGGATATCGTTCTCGGCGAGCTGATCCCCAAAAACCTGGCGCTACAGCGTCCCGAGGGAGTAGCGTTCGTCGTCATCGAGCCCCTGATTCTCTTTCAAACAATCTTTCGCCCGTTCGTCTGGGGCCTGACTGCCGCGGGCACGCTCGGTTTGCGCCTTTTCGGCCTCTCGGCGCCCCCGTCACACGGACTGGTGTACTCGGTCGACGAGCTGAAGATGCTGGTGGCGGCGAGCCGTCAGGCCGGGGTTTTGGAAGAGAACGAAGAAGACATGATCGAACGGGTATTCAACTTCGACGAAGTACACGCTCACGAGGTCATGGTCCCACGCACCGAAATGGTCAGCGTTCCGCTCGAGTCTACTATCGCCTCCGTTCTCGAGCTGACGGCGAAGACCCACCACACCCGATTTCCGGTGTTTCAGGACAGCGTCGACAACATCGTGGGAGTGGTTTATCTGGTCGATCTGCTCCGTCGGTATGGTCAGATCGACCTCGCGAAATCGTCGATTCGCCGGTTCGTCCGCGACGCGCTGGTCTTGCCGGAGACCATTCCGGTCAACACGTTGCTTGAGCGCATGAGCCAGCGAAAGACTCACCTGGCTATTCTCGTCGACGAGTACGGTGGCACGGCGGGACTGGTCACCCTCGCCGACGTGCTCGAACGAATAACCGGACCGGTGCCCGATCAATTCGAGGAAGAAACCCCGGAGATCGAGGCTTGTGAAGATGGCTCGCTGCTGGTCGACGGACTGACGAACCTGGACGACGTCAACGAGCGCGCTGGCCTCGACCTCACCAGCGACATCTACGATACAATCGGGGGGTTCGTGCTGGGCGAGATCGGAAGACGGCCGGAGGTCGGCGACAAGGTCAGCTTCGAAGGGACGGTCTTCCAGGTCGAGGCAGTGGATGGCTTGCGGATCGCCCGCGTCCGGATCTGGCCGCATCCGAAGCCAGTTGCCGAGGCGGAGGACTGACGGCTCGGGCCTTCATTTCGATTTGTAGGGTCAGGGGGAAAGATGATCGTAGCCACGACGAACTTCATCGCGGGACAAAAGGTCGTCGAAACCAGAGGCCAGGTTTTCGGGGTGATCGTTCGGAGCCGTGGCCTGGGCGGAAACATCATCGCCACGCTGCGGTCGTTGGCGGGTGGAGAGATTCACGAGTACACTCAGATGCTTGAGGACGCGCGCCGCCAGGCAATCGATCGGATGGTTCAGAATGCCACGGCGATGGGCGCGAACGCGATCCTGAGCATGCGGTTCGACTCCTCGGAGATGGGGAGCTCTATGTCGGAGGTCGTCGCCTACGGCACCGCGGTGGTCGTCACGCCGGCGGGAGCCTGAGGCTCAGCGACGGGGGAGTGCCGGGAATGTTGCGGACCGTGCTCATTGCGCTGGCGATCGTTGCGGTGGTTGGAGCCATCGGATTGCTGATCTCTGGAGTTGGCGCGTCAGCCACTGTCATCGGTTGGGTGATTGTCGAAGGGATCATCTTGTTGCTCGCGTTGCTCTTCGAGCGTGGCCGCTACCAACCAGAGACGTCGAGCGGTCCCTGGGAGCCGACGGACGAGCGCTTCCAGGATCCCACCACCGGGCGCTGGGTCAGAGTCGAGTACAATCCGCGAACCGGGGAGCGCCGCTACGTCGAGGATACGAGCATCACTCGGAATCCCTGACCCACGGCGGCAAGCCGGTCGCCGCCGCCGCGGCCGTTTCTTCCGCGAGGTCATACGGCACGTTTCGCTGCTCGACAATCCAGCCTTCGCTGGTCGCCGTCAGGACAGTGTAAGCCGCGAGCGGGCGCTTGTCCACCGGGAGCCCTACGCTCGCCACGTTGATCAGAAGGGCAAACGGAGTTGGGCGCACGAAGCTGCGATGGTAGTGTCCAAAGGCGATCGCGGTGGCCCCGGTTCCGCCGTACGCCTCGGCGACCTCCTCCGCCGTATTGTGGACGCCACCCGCGCGGTCGTCGATCGCGCGCGGACTCGCGTGGACGACGAGCAGATCTCCGGAAGGGGTCGCGATTCGCCACTCGGTGGGGAGCGCGGCCAACTCAGCAAGGACGTTCGGTCCGACTCGGTCGCGCGTCCAGTTGATTTGTGCCTGAAACGCTCGCCGGTAGTTTTCTGGCTCCGCGTTGTCCATGGTCCGCTGACCGAGCAGGGCATCGTCTTCGTTGCCGCGGATGAGGGTCCAGCCGCTCGACTTCAGAACCTTCCAAACGTCGAGGGGCCGCGGGCCTCCTTGCAGCAGGTCGCCGGCCACGACCACGCGATCGAGCGGCGCCTCGTCCTTGAGGGCGGTGTCCACCGCGCGGAGGCCGGCCAGGTTCCCGTGAATGTCGGAGAAGAGGGCGATGCGCATTCGTCAGTCGCTCACCTTTTATTGGCTCAAACTCATGGCTCAAATCAATGATTCAAGCCAGCGTCGACCTCGGACAAGCTCGCGTCGATCGCGTCGATCGCGACGTCGAGCTGCTCGCGGGTGATCACCAGGGGCGGCGACATCTTCAAGACGTTGTGATACGAGCCACCCGAGTTCGTGCACATGATTCCGCGCCGGAGCAGCGACGCCACCGCCTGCTTCGTCTCCGCGGTCGCCGGCTCCTTGGTTTTTCGGTCTTTGACAAGCTCGATCGCGACCATCATTCCAACGCCACGAACGTCACCGACACA
>JAJPKB010000633.1 GCA_021323915.1 Chloroflexota bacterium
GAATCGGCTGACCAGCGCGACGGTGAACGGGACGACCAGCACCGACACCTAAGACGGGGACGGCAAGCGGGCGAGCCAGACGGTGGGGAGCAGCACGACCAGTTACGTGTACGACGTCAACGCCTCGCTGCCCAACGTCCTGGCCGACGGGACCTTCAAGTACGTCTACGGCCTTGGCCTGGCCTACGCGGTGGATTCGAGCGGGAACGTCTAGGTCTACCACACCGACGGGCTGGGCTCGGTGCGGGCGATCACCGACGCCAACGGCAACCTGATTCAGACGTACCAGACCGACGAGTTCGGGAATCCCACCAGTTCCCAGGGAAGCAGCACGCAGCCCTTCGAGTACACCGGGCAGCAGATCGACGCCAACGGGCTGGTCTACCTGCGGGCACGGTACTACGACCCGACGAGCGGGCGGTTTCTGAGTCGGGATCCGATGTTCGGGAGGGCGGCGAGCCCGCTGACGCTCAACCGGTACACTTACGCCCTGAACAATCCGGTGCTTCTCGTGGATCCGGGCGGCCTCTCGGCGAATCGGGTCACCCGGGATCCCTGCTCGGATCCGACGAGCCTCTTCCACTGGGTCTGCGGCGATACACTGGTTCGGCTGGAGCCCTTCGGAAGCGCGACCATCAACCCCTTCGAACGTGATATCCTCAGCCAGATCGAAGGAAGCCTAGGCGGCGACGCGTTGTACGCGTCCGGCAAAACGGACACGAACCCCGTTCAACGTGAGCAGGTCCGCGGAACGTTCGACACGTTTGAGCAGGCACGGAACGCGGCCCTGGAGGAACTGGGGAAGATCGATGAGTCCGCGCGCCAAGCGTATGAGGGAACTCGCGGGCCCGGCGAGGGCAGAATCGTTGGGTTTGAGACCAGACTCGATAACGTCTGGAAGCGCTTTAGAATCGACTTCGACGAGGCCAAGGGGGCGCACATTCACGTGGAGAGCAAGGGGCAAAACCTTGTCTTCAAGTGGCTGGGCGGTGGAGAGGACTATCTAAGAGTGAGTGAGAGCCTTGCATAACTCCTTCTCAGTTGGTCACGAAGGCGAGGACGTGCGCTCGGCTGGTCATGGGATCGGGTCGATCCATGCGGTAGGCGATGAGGGCGACCGCCAGCATCGCCGCGTGAATCAGGAGGGCAGAGCGCCAGACCGCCTCCCAACCTTTGACTTGGAAGTACTTGAGCCCGTAGTAGCGCTTCAGGAAGGCGAAGCAGCGTTCGGCGGCGGTGCGCGGCGCCCGCAAGCGCCGCCACTGATCCAGGAAGAACAACGTTGCCAGAAAGCGCTTGCCCAGGCGCCGAAGCTGGTAGTCGATGATCGGGATGATTCCCAGGGCGCGCACGAAGGCGACAAACCGAGCGGAGAAGTAGGCCGAATCGGCGTACAGCACGGTGATCCGCAGCCCGTAGAGCATCATCGCACTGACCAGCAAGAAAGGAGCGACGGTTACGTCGTGCCAACTGGCCGGGGTCAGGACGAAGAGGAGCGGCAGGTGGGTCCAGCGATCGACCAGCGCGTGAATCTTGTAGCCGTAGGTCGGGGGACCCCGACGTCGGCCGGCCAGGTCGGCATCGGGATCCTGGTGATACCACGCTTTGAGGAGCGAGCCGTCGAGGACGACCTGCTGGCCGGTGATGGCGCCGAGGCGGAGCAACTGCCCGACCAGGCCGACGAAGAAGAAAAAGTAGGGCCAGAGCCCCAATTGGCGACTGCGGCGGGAGAGTTGGGCGGCGCTGATGGTCTGATTGGGACGCATTCCCACAGCCACTGCCAGTTCCGGATAGCGTCCCAGCCAGTCGGCGGTCTTCTCCAACGAGAGCCGCCATGTCCGCAGGACGAGCATGGTCAGCAAGATCGTTTCGTCACGATAGGTCTGCGGCGCGCCGCCCGGATGACGGCCGGCGGGCAAGGCCGGGTGGAGACGGTTGCGCCAGACGACCGCCATCGTGCAGGCCCACGCGGCCAGCGCCGGGGCGCCGATCAGTTCGAGGAAGCGCACGGGGTCGATCCACAGCCCTTTGGTGCCTCCGACCCGCCCGGCCGGCGTGGGCGGATCGGTCGGGACCCCAGGAGCGACCCCCAGCGAGGGAGACCATAGTACAATATCCATCGGGCATCTCCAGGGTGAGCCGTTTGGCTGATCTTCCGTCAACCATTCTAGCTCCCCTGCTAGCTCCCCTGCCGATGCCCTGAAGAGTTATGCAAGGCTCTCTGAGTCTTCAAATTGGTCGGGCGTAGGTTGCTGAAAGGAGAAAGTGCAGGCATGCTGGTCTTGTTCAAGGAGTCCAAGCATGACTGCACCTTCTCCCACATGCTACCCCAGCGACGTCGACGACGCGACCTGGGAGCTGATCGCCCCGGTCCTGACCCAACGGCGCGGACCGGGGCGCCCGCGCATCCATACGGATCGGGCGATTTACAACGCGATCCTCTATGTTCTGCGCGGCGGCTTCCCGTGGCGAATGTTGCCGGCCCCTTTCCCGCCCTGGCAGAGCGTCTACAGCCGCTTCCGCCGCTGGGCCGATGCCGGGGTCTGGGAGGCGCTCACCGATCGCCTCCGCGTCGAGATCCGGATCGAGACCGGGCGCGAGCCGTGTCCCTCGGCGGGCATCCTCGACAGCCGGAGCGTCCCGACCGGGCCAGGCGGCGGCGCGATTGGCTACGACGCCGGCAAGAAGGTCAAGGGACGCAAGCGCCACCTGGTCGTCGACACCGCGGGGACCGTCCTGGCGGTCTGCGTGACCCCGGCCAACGTCCAGGACCCGCTGGCCGCGCCCGAGGTCCTGGCCCAAGCCAAGGCCAAATCGTCCCGCTTGACGCTGGTCTGGGCCGATGGGCGCTACCACGGGCCGATCGTCGGAACGGCGGCGCAGGCGTTGAACCTGACCGTCGAGGTCGTCTCGCCGCCCCCAGGGCAGAAAGGCTTCCAGGTCCTGCCCCGGCGCTGGGTCATCGAGCGCAGCTTCGCGTGGGCGGAGCGGTATCGCCGCCTCGCCCGCGACTGGGAGGCGGCCTCCTGGTCGGTGTGCGCCTTGATCCTCATCGCCATCAGCAACCTGATCGCACGTCGGCTCGCTCGCTTGTGGGCCGCCTGACATCATTTTGAAGACTCACTCTGAGGTGGAAGGAGATCATGGGTAGAGACAAGGATCTACGAGATGCCGAGGTGATTCGCAGCCTCCTTGGTATCGCCCGGTAGATTGTTCACCGGATTTCCGGGCGGAAGCTGGCTGGGCGGGCGTATCCGGTTGTAAGCGATTGCGGACGCCCATCGGCCTATCCGAATGACGCCACGCTGTGGCAGGCCGCTCGCTCGGCGGTGTCCGTCGGGCCACGTGTGCGGCTCGAAGCCCTGCACGGGATCAAGCAACGGCGCGCCCTGACCGGCGAGGAGAAAGCCCTCCTCCGCCTCCACCAGGACACCCTCGTCGTTCGGGCCCAGGCAGCCGTTCTGCTCAAGCAGCGCGGCTACGACGTCCCCAACCCCGAACAGTTCGCTCCATTGGGATGAGAGGAAGAGTGTTGGCCGGTGCCGTCGGTGCTACAATTAATCCAAAGCTAGGCGGCGGACGTTCGCGAGAGGATGGCAGACGATGGCGACGAGTCCGGAAAAGATCATCCTCACCTACGAAGACTTGATCGAGCTGCCCAACGATCGACAACGCTATGAGATCGTGGACGGAGAGCTGTACGTGACTGCCGCGCCAAATACATCCCACCAGACCGCCGTGACGAACCTCACCACCGTCCTGAACCTCCACGTGCGCGCCCACCGGCTCGGCCGCGTCTTCACCGCCCCGTACGACGTGATTCTCGGAGATACCACGGTCGTCGAGCCCGATATCATCTTCGTGGCCGAGGAGCACCGCGAGATCATCCTGCCTCAGCACATTCGCGGAGCGCCGGACCTCGTCGTCGAAGTCACCTCGCGCTCGACTTCGCGCGCCGACCGCGAGGTGAAGCGTCAGGCGTACGCCCGCCACGGCATTCCGTATTACTGGCTGCTGGATCCGGACCGGCAGGTCTTCACCGCGAACGCCCTGGTGGGCGGAGCCTACCAGCAGGTCACCGTCGCCCGCGAAAACGAGCGGATCACCGCGGAGCCGTTTCCGGATCTCGTCGTCGATCTGGGTGAGGTCTGGTACTCCTAGAGCAACCGAGATTTTCGATCAGCGAACGAGCGCCCAACCGCCGCCCGCTCGCCGGTTACCGGTCATTCGAGGTGGCTCACGTCGTTCAGCCGCACCACGTCCGCCGGACCGACGTCGGATCGGACGATCAGCTCGCTGATCGAGCAGTTGCGGAGGCCGTAGCGGGGCCAGGTGGTCAGCGGCTTGCCGAAGAGATGCTGCCGGGGCC
>JAJPKB010000157.1 GCA_021323915.1 Chloroflexota bacterium
AGATCTGGGACACCACTATCTGGAAGGGCAAGTTCTACGCGATGTCGGTCTACGTCTACGCCGCGCCCTTCCTCGGATACAACGAGAAGATGCTCGAGGACGCCGGGCTGACCGCCAACGGCAAGGCCGCGCCGCCGTCGACCTGGACCGATCTCAAGGCGGACGCGGTCAAGCTGACCAAGCCGAACCAGAACGGCTTCGTGTTCCAGGCCAGCCTCAACACCAACGACGTCAACATCTTCGAGGGCGTGGCCTACGCGAACGGCGGTCGCTGGATCAACGACGACGGCAGCAAGGTTGTGATCAACGATCAAGGGGTCGTCGACGCGCTCCAGCTCTACCTGGACATGGTCAAGTCGAAGGCGGCGCCGGCGAACGTCGTCCAGACCGACTTCGGCGCAGCCGGAACGATCTTCATGAACGGCCAGGGCGCGATGTGGAACTGCATGTCCTGGATCGGCGCCTTCGCCCAGGGCGACAACCCAAAGTTCCCCTGGGGCTCCAAGGTCTTCCCGACGCCGGATAAGCCGTCCGGCAGCTTCACCCCGGCCTCGCTGATCATGACGACAACCCTCGGCTTCATGGTCACGACGCTGTCCACCTTGAAGCCGCAATCGATGCAGTACGTCGACTTCTGGACCCAGCCCGAGGTGCAGAAGGCCTGGGACGGCTCGGTCGTCTGGGGACGCGTCCCGGCGCTGATCGCCAACTGGGAGTCGGACACCTTCAAGAAGCAGAATCCCGACTGGTACTCCGAGTACAAGGCGGGAACCTTCTTCAAGGGCGCGTTGCCGATGCCGATGTTCTCGGGTCTGACCGAGGTCGAGCAGATGCTCTCCGAGAATATCCAGAAAGTGATGCTCGGCCAGCTGACGCCCAAGCAGGCGCTGGACGACGTTCAGAAGAACGCTGAGCCGGTGTACGACCAGCTGAACAACCTGTAGTGTCGTCTCGCGTCGGCTCGGGAAGGGAGACCGGAGGCCAGGACCGGAAACTCGCGCCGGAGCGCGGGTCGGGCCCGTCCTGGTCTTCCTTCCTCGGCGCGCGACGCGCCAGGATTGCCATCGTTCGTCCCGCGGTCTCACTTCGCTGGGATTGTCATTCTGAGCGACCGAGAGGAAGCGAAGAATCTCCGGGGACGCGAGAGATTCTTTGTCGCGTCGCTCACCAGAATGAAAAGCGCCGGCTGTAAGAATACGCTAGCGCGGCGCCGGCCGACGGGTCCGGCTTCGACGCCACGACGGAGGAGCGCACGATGACACGCCACCGGGTCGGCCTGTTGCCGTACTGGCTGGTTGCGCCGACGATCTTGATCGTCACCGCGTTCATCATCTATCCGGTCTACGAGACGTTTCGCCTGAGTCTCACCAACACCAACCTGATCCTGGCGGCGCGAATTCCGCCGAAGTACGTCGGGCTCGCCACCTATGGCATCGCCCTTCAGGATCCGTTGCTGCCCCTGGTCCTGAAGAACACGATCACCTGGGTCTTCGTCGGGACGCTGCTCACCGTCCTGATCGGCGTCGCCATCGGCTACTACCTGAGCTTCGACTTCAAGATCAATCGCCTGCTCCGCGCCGGCCTGCTGATCCCCTGGATCATCCCGAGCGTGGTGATCGCCGCGGCCTGGAAGTGGATGTACAATGACCAGCTCGGCGTCATCAACGACGCGCTGATGCGAGTCGGGATCATTCACCAGGGCATTCCATTTCTCGGGCTGCCGAACGTCGTGATCTATCCGCTCACCTTCGTCGTTGCCTGGCGCGCCGCGCCGTTGACGGCGATCGTCGTCTCGGCGGCGATCCAGGGCGTGCCGACGACTCTCCTCGAGGCGGCGACGATCGACGGCGCCAATGGCTGGCAAAAGTTCCGCTACATCATCCTGCCGTTTCTCGCCTTCCTGCTCACCGTCATCACCCTGCTGACGATGATCGGCATCACCAACGACCTGGTCTTCGTCTACACGATGACCCTCGGCGGTCCCGCCCACGCCAGCGAGATCATGGCGACCTACATCTACGAGGTCGGGTTCAACAACTGGCGGTTCGGTCAATCCGCCGCGCTGTCGGTCTTGAACTTCATCTTTCTCCTGATCCTCAGCCTCGGCTACCTGTTCCTGTTCCGAAAGACCTGGCAGAGGCAGGACGCGTAATGAATGGGATTCGCTCGAACGGCGAGAGCTGAATCCGGGGAGGAACGCCGGTGGCAGTCGTCACCGCAGAAGAACGGCGCGCCCTCGCGGCTGCCGCGGAGCGTCGTCGAGCCGGTATCCGAAAGGTCATCGTCAGCCTCTTCGCCAATCTGGTGGGAGTGCTGATCTTCGTCTTCGTCTTCTTCCCGATCATCTGGCTGATTGACACGTCGTTCAAGAACAACAGCGACGCCTGGGCGGTCCCGGTCGAGTACCTGCCGCTGCACCCGACGCTCGCCAACTACACCGCGCTGATCTCGGGCCAGGCGAGCGGCGACCTCTCCCAGTGGCCGCACTACTTCGTCAATAGCTTGATGACGGCCGGCGTCGCCAGCGTCCTGGTCATGGTGCTCTCGACAATCGCCGGTTACGCCTTCGCCCGGTTTCGGTTTCGGGGCGCGACCGCGCTGTTGATGTTCCTGCTCGTCAGCCAGATGCTGCCCGGGCCCTCGATCTTCGTCTCGATATACCTACTGATCGCCCGCCTCAACCTGCTGGATAACCTGCTCGGACTGATCGTCGTCTACACCGCGTTCGGCCTGCCCTTCGCGACCTGGCTCGCGACGAGCTTCCTGGCGAGCATTCCGGTCGAGATCGAAGAGGCCGCCCAGATCGACGGCGGCTCGCTTTTTCAGGTGTTTACCCAGATCGTCGTGCCGCTTGCTAAAATCGGGCTGATCACGATCATGATTCTGACGTTCGTCGGCGCCTGGGCGGACTACGCGTTCGCCTCGGTCCTGATCGAGACTCAGTCGCGCTGGACGGCGACGGTTGCCATGGCCAAGTTCATCAATGAGATCACGATCAGCTTCAACAGCATCGGCGCCGCGGCGGCCCTCCTCTGCCTGCCGGTGCTCGTCCTGTTCCTTTTCGCTCAGCGCTCGTTCGTCCGCGGCCTGACCGCCGGCGCGCTCAAGGAATTCTAGAAGGAGTTTCCGTGAAGATCGTCGACATCGAGATCCAGCCCTTTCGCACCCAGGTCGATCGTTATCAGCACAGCGTGCCCCAGCCCCGGCGGGAGATCGTCCAGACCCTAACTCGCATCGTGACCGACGAGGGTGCCGAGGGCTACTACCTGGGTGGACAGGGCCACGGCGACCAGGACGGGCTGGCCCCGGCGACTCGCGCCTACATCCAGGCTCGGGTCAAGCCCGTGCTGGTCGGCCAGGATCCGCTCAATCGCGAGAAGTTCTGGCAGTGGCTGTGGGCGTCGAAGACGCCGGAGAACGTGATGAGCGTCGTCGACATGGCGCTCTGGGACCTGGTGGGTCGGGTCGCCAACTTGCCGGTCCACAAGCTGCTCGGCGGCTGCCGCGACCGGGTCAAGGCCTACGCCAGCACCTATCCGAACATGGGCCCTCCGGAGAACTACGCCGAGCACGCCCTGGCCTGCAAGCGTCAGGGCTACACCGCGTACAAGATTCACCCGTACTACTACTGGGATCCCGCCACCAAACAGGCGGTCCCCGGCCGCCCCTCCCACATCGCCTGGGATCTCGAGGCGTGCCGCGCGGTCCGAAACGCGGTCGGCGACGACATGGTCCTGATGTACGATCCCTGGGGAACCTACCACACCTACGAGGAAGCGCTGCTCGTCGGGCGCGAGCTGGAAAAACTCAACTTCTACTGGTTCGAGCACCCGATGCCGGAGCACCGGGTCGAGCCTTACGTCCGCCTCTGCCGCGAGCTGAGCATCCCGATCTTGTCGCCGGAGATCCTCGAAGGCGGTGTCTTCACCCGGGCCGACTGGATCCTCCGGGGCGCGTCGGACATCAGTCGCATCGACGTCCTCCGCGGCGGCATCACCGGCGCCAAGAAGACGACGACGGTCTGCGAGGCCTACGGCGTCAAGTGCGAGATCCACATGAGCGGCTTCGGCAACCTCCAGGTTCTGGGCGCGACCAGCGAGGACACCTGCGAATACTACGAGCGGGGACTGCTCGCGCCGGGCGTCGACTACGACGCTCCGCTTCCCTACCTTGAGGAAACCGCCGATCCGCTTGACGCCGACGGCTACGTTCGGGTGCCAACCGGGCCGGGCCTGGGCTACAAGATCGTCTGGGATTACATCAAGGAGAACGCGATCGACGACGGGAGCGCGTGATAGGATTCCCGAGAATCACTCCGAGGAGGCTCTTCTGATGTCACCGTCCAGGATGGCCGGCGTCTACCCGATCCTCGTCACCCCGTTCGACGAGCGCTCCCGAATCGACGAGGAGAGCGTGCGCCGACTGATCGACTACAACCTCGAGGCGGGCGTGCACGGCCTGGGTATCGCCATGGGAAGCGAGGTGCTCAAGCTCACCGAGTCGGAGCGCGATCAGCTCACCCGCGTGGTCGTCGATCAGGTGAAAGGGCGGGTTCCGGTCGTCGTCAACACCGGCGGGCCGGCGACCGACGTCGCGGTCTACTACAGCCAGCGCGCCCAGGACCTCGGCGCCGACGCCCTGATGTGCCAGCCCCCGACCCTGAGCCCACCCAGCCCCTCGGAGGCTCGGGCGTATTTCAAGGCGATCTCCGACGCGGTGACGATCCCGATCTTCATCCAGGACACCGCGACCGCCCACGTCTCGGCCAATCTCGCCCGACAGATCGCCGAGGAGAGCGAGCACGTGCGCTACACCAAGGTCGAGAGCATGCCGCCGGCCCAGATGGTCGCCGATAACGTACGGGTGGCCGGCCACGTCCTGACCGTGTTCGGCGGCGCCGGGGCGGGATTCTTGATCGAGGAGATGCGCCGGGGCTCGCAGGGAACGATGCCCTGGCCGACGATGCCGCGCGAGCTGGTCGAGATCTGGAACCGAGTACGCGCGGGGGACGAGGCCGGGGCCTACGCGGTCTTCTACCGGTCGCTGGTCCCGATCAGCCGGGTCGCGACCGGCGGCATGAACTCCGCGCTGCGGGTACAGAAGGAGATCCTCCGTCGAAAGGGCGTGATCAAGACGTCGATCGTGCGCGGCCCGGCGGATCCGTTCGACCAGGATACCGCCCGGGACCTGGATGCGGTCTGCGCATCGCTGGCAATTGGTTAGGATGGTGCGGTCTCACCGGCGGGTCCGGCCGGTCGCCGGAGGGGCGAGGCATGCCTCGCCCCTCCGGATTTTCCGGATCCCTCCGGTGCATGTCCGTCGAACCCACCGATGCTCCCACGAACCCGTTAAAACCTTCTTAGTGGAGATTTTCGCATGACCGAAAAACGCGTCGTGTTCCGCGCGCCGATGGTCGCGGAGCTGGAGTCCTTCGAGCTCGACCAGAGCGAGCTCGGTCCGACCGAGGTCGTCGTCCGAACCCGCGTCACCTTGATCAGCCCCGGCACCGAATTGGCCAACCTTCAGGGCAAGCTTGGCATGCACAGCGACGAGCCCCGGACCTATCCGATGAGCCACGTCGGGTACGCGAACGTCGGCACCGTCGTCGCCGCGGGCCGCGAACTGCCGGTGAAGCCGGGCGACCGGGTCTACACCATGGGACCGCACGCGTCGGCGGCGCGTCTCGACGCCCGCGACCACTTCTGCGCGCCGGTGCCGTCAACTCTCTCCGACGAGCAGGCGGTCTTCGTGCGCCTGGCGAACGTCTCGATGACGACGATGCGCACCACCGTCGCCCGGGGAGGCGACGATGTGGCCGTCGTCGGACAGGGGCTGGTCGGAAACCTCGCCGCGCAGGTCTTCCAGGCCTGCGGCGCGAGGGTGCACACCTTCGATCTATCGCCCGCCCGGCGCGAGATCGCCGCCCGCTGTGGCATTCGGTCAGTCCATCCCGCCGAGGCCATGCCGGAGTTTGCCCGCCGCCATCGCCTGGTGATCGAGGCGACCGGATCCGCACGTGCCCTGGCCAGCGCCATCGGCCTGGCGCGAAACGGCGGCGAGATCGTGATGATTGGCGCGCCGTGGGGCGGCGACGAGAACAGCGTGCCGTCCAGCCAGCTCACCCGCGACATCTTCTTCCGGTTCCTCCGCCTCCGCAGCGGCTCGGAGTGGGAGATTCCGCGCCAACCCAATCCACTGCTGGGGGACTCGATCCGGGCCAACGTCGAGACCGGCCTCGAGTGGCTGGCCGACGGGCGGCTGCAGGTCGCCCCGCTGATCACCCACCGCCTTCCACCAGAACAGATCCAGGCCGCCTACGACGGCCTCCTCAACCGAAAAGACGACTACCTCGGGGTGATCCTTTGCTGGAGTGACTGAGCCGAGGGAACATCTCGATGTTCCGGTGCCGTTTTCGCGGGTGGCCGCCGACGCGATTCACGCCCGGCCGCCCTATCCCGACACGACGGAGGACGCTGCGACGTCGGCGGTCGTTCTGATCTCCGCGCTCGTGGGATCGCTCCTCGGAGCAGGTACACGGCGTGCGACCGGTACCGGGTGATCGTGCGGGCTCACCATCCGGGTGGCATGGATCGATCGCCGCTGGGCGCGCCGCGCGGCGAGCGGTTCGACGCTCGGAAGGGGAAAGGAACACCACGGACCGGAACGTAAGCCAGATGCACGAGCAACATCCCCACGGCGGCGGCTGGCTGCGCGACGTCGTGTTCGGATTGAACGATGGCCTGGTCACGACTCTTGTCTTCATCCTTGCCGTGAGCAGCGTCATGCATCCACAATTGGTCGTGATCGCCTTCGGGGAGATGTTCGCGGGTGGAATCTCAATGGCGCTTGGCGCCTTTCTCTCGGCCCGCACCGAACAGGCGGTGCTGAGCCAGCGCATCGCGACCGAAGGCGTCGAGATCGCCCAAGAGCCTGACGAGGAGCGCGCCGAGCTACGCCAGATCTACTATGAGAAGGGGTTTCGGGGGAACCTGCTCGACGCGCTGATCCGCTATCTTACCGCCGATCGAGCGCGCTGGTTGAATGCCATGGTCCGCGACGAGCTTGGCGTGGTGACGACCGGATTGGAACGCCCGCCCTGGCTGCAGGGCCTCCTGGTTGGCGGCTCATTCATGACCGGGGCGTTCGTGCCAATTGTGCCTTTTCTCACCGCCGTTCCGCTGCCCCAGCTGTGGGCCTACGCATTGACCGTCCTTACCGCCCTGCTTCTCGGGGTCCTGAAGGCGCGCTTCACCCAGCAGGGGCCGCTTCATAGCGGACTCGAGTTCCTGGGAATCACGACCGCCGGAGCGATCGCCGGGGTCACCATCGGCGCGCTTCTCCGGACAATCGCCCGTCCTCGTTAGCATTTCCGAACAGGACACCGGCGGGGCGCCGACTCGCCAACGTATCACCCATCCCGAGAGCGGACGCTCGACAAACCGGTAGCGCGGGGGCTTGCCCCCCCGCTCGCCCGGTCCCCGGGAGCAGGGGCTTATCTCCTGCGCTAAAAGACGAGTGGTCGGTCGACCCGTAAAGGGCAGCCGGACCTGCCGTAAGGCGGGATATTGTCCCATTTTCGATCGAGAGGCTCAGCCCATCGTGGTGACGTGCTCCGGTCGCACCTTGTAGGTAATCCGGACTTCGCCCGGGCGCTTCGGGTA
>JAJPKB010000528.1 GCA_021323915.1 Chloroflexota bacterium
CGCGCCATGATCTCGGTCATGATCTTGAGGTTGTCGAGAATGCCACTGCGGCTATCGTCTGGACTCGGGATGACGTAGCAGTTGTAATAGGTCACTCGATGGCCGGTGCCCGCACCCGCCAGGATGCGCCCGCCGGGCACGAACTTGAACCCGTCGAGGGCGTCGTAGAAGCGATCGGCCCAGTAACGGCGCTTCTCTTCGGTCGGCTCGACCTCGGCAATGCTGGTCGAGACACGTCGCCACATCTGCTCGGGATATTTTTCGATTGGCGAGCCGTCGCGATCCTTCAACGAATAACGATCGAGAAAGACCTTTTCGCGGATGCCTTCGAGCACCGTACCGGTTGATCGCTCCCGAGACTCTCTTCCTTCGACTGCGCGCACCCTGGGCCTCCTCACCTAACCTAACGGTTGCAACAACATCACCACCGCCCACGGCGGTCCCATCCAGGCGATTTGACATATATCAGAACCCATGTTCTGCATGAGCCGATTGTATCAAACTGACGATTGATCGTCACCCGGTCGGCCGTGGGTTCGAGGGCTGATTCGGGCAGCTAGGGCGCGCTAAAACGAGCTCGACACCACGCTGCTTCGACCAAGGCCGTCCCTAACGATTTTTACACGCCTGACGCCCATTGCCAGCCCGTCACGACTACCAGTGCCATTCCGTCACACCAGGGGATAAGCCGACACGGCTCATGGCAGCCCCTCGTCGCACCGCCTGCGATCCCACGCATGATAGTCCGCCGACCGGCTGCTGTCAAGTACATCGGATGTACCGATTCGTACTGAGGTAACGCCCAGACTGTCACGTTGGCAGTACAAGGAGCCCGGTTCCCGCGGTCTGACCTGGCCCGTCAATTGGGAATTGCGCTTCGGCGAACCGACGTCGTATACTGTGAGTGTACCGTTCGCGCGCGATGCGAACCGTTCCAGTACAACCGGGAGGGATCGATACGAACTCGATCGGCCAGAGCCCCGACCCTCGCCTGCGACGGATCCGCCCGCCGTACGTGGCGTACAAGACGTTCGAGCAATTCCTGCGCAGGGCGGCGACCGAGGAAGTTCCCCCGCGCATCGACGCCGCCTGCCTCGGGCGATGGAAGATCGCCGGCGGAAACGAGTCGGCGCTGGTGACGTCGTTGAAGTCCCTGGAACTGATCGACGCGGAAGGACGCCCGACCGCGGAGTATCGGGAAATTCGGCTCAGCGCTCCGCGGCGGCAAGCGTCCCTGCGGCGCTGCGCCCGCGCCGCGTACGCCGGACTTGACGGGGCGGTCGATGGCGTCGTGGACGAGGATCGTCTTCGCGATTACTTCAAGGAAGAACGAGGCTTGCTCGGCCAGATGGTGGACAAGGCCACGCGGTTCTACCGGCATCTCGAAGCCGCGCTCATCTCCCGCGGCGACGCTCCCGACCAGCCCAGAATTGCCGGGCCGGCGGTCTCAGAGCCGCAGAGCGCTCGTCCTTCCGGCCCGATGGTGAGTGTCCAGGTTCCGTTCGGCGCGAGCGAAGCCGAGCTCGCGGACTTCTTCCGGCGGCTGATGCGGGCGTGGCGGCAGGCGGTCGAGACCGGGGACGATTAGTTCCAGTGAGGCTGATCCAGATCGAAACGCAGACGCAGCTGAACCCTGGACTCCGCGTTCCGGCGCTGGAGAGCGCGCAGCACCTCGATCTCCGCGACGAGCTCGTCCGCGCTGGCGAAACCACGAATCCCGCTGGCATACCACAGGTACGACACTTCGTCGATGCTGCTCAGCTGAGCGAGCGCGAGCTCGGCGATCTGGCGTGAGTTGACCGTGGACTGTCCCAGCCGACTGAGGTCGGCCTCGACTCGGTCGACCAATTCGTCAATCGAGTTGGCCGGAATCGGGCGCTTGTAGCACACCGCGCGCAGCGACCTGACGAGCTTCGATCGATCGTAGCCCTCGAGGCGACCGTCACGCTTCAGGACAGTGAACGTCGGGGCCGGCTGACTTTCGTAGGTAGTGAAGCGCTGTCCACACGATTGACAGATCCGACGCCGGCGAACGCCGCGCCCGACCTCCCGAGAATCAAGTACTCGCGACGCGCCGTCGGCGCAATATGGGCACCGCATCCCCGCCCCTCAACATATCGTCAGTGGAACCGACAATACCACGACCGGTCGTGTCGGTCAAGACAGTTCGTGGCGCCGGCGCTGCACGTCGTAGATGACGACCGATCCGGCTACCGCCGCGTTGAGCGATTCGACGTGGCCACGCATCGGCAACCGCACCAGAACGTCGCACGTTTCGGCGACGAGCCGGCCGAGCCCGCGTCCCTCGGATCCGACCACCAGCACGAGGGGCACGTCCACCGCGAAGTGATCGTATTCCACGGCCCCCCGCGCGTCCAGTCCAACAATCCAATAACCCCGGCGCTTCAGCTCGCCGAGTGAGCGCGCGAGGTTCGTCACCCGGGCGATTGCCAGGTATTCGACAGCGCCGGCCGATGCCTTTTCGACGGCCGGGGTTACCCCCACGGATCGGTGTAGGGGAATGACAACCCCGTCGAGGCCGGCCGCGTCGGCTGATCGCAGAAGGGTACCGAAGTTCTGGGGATCTTCGAGAGCGTCGAGCGCGAGTAGAAAGGGCCGTCCCGTTTTCTCCTCGGTTCGGGCGGTTAGCTCGTCGAGCGTCCAGTATCGGTAGCCGGCGACGTCCGCCACGACTCCCTGGTGATTGGCGCCGCCGCTCATCCGATCGAGGGCTCGGCGGTCGATCCACTGAACCTGAACGCCACGCTCGGCGGCCAGCCGAAGAATCTCGGCGACGATCCCGGTCACCCTGGCTCCCTGGGCGACGAAGATTCGGTCCACCGGTCGTCCGGCGCGCAACGCTTCGAGCGCAGGATGCCGTCCCCAGATCAATGCCATTGCTAGTCCGGCACGCTAGCCGGCGGGACCGGCGACGCGCGGGCGGTCCGACGCGTCGCCGGTCCGGGCAGCTGCGCGAACCGCGGACCGCCCTCGAGGGCGCGTCCGGACGATCTCATCGCGCCGGGCGCCAGGTCGTTCCGCCGGCCCGATCCTCGACCACGACCCCGAGGCCCTCGAGCTCCTGACGGATCCGGTCGGCCAGCGCGAACTGTTTGGCCGTTCGAAGCTCCTGCCTGACCGTCAGCAAAAGGTCGATGAAGGGCTTGGCCCCGAGGTTTTCCTTCGGCTCCTCTAGAGTGAGCCCGAGCACGCCGGCCAGCTGAAGCAACGTCGCCTGCGCGTCGGCCACTCCTGCGGGGGTAACGCCCGATTCACGCGCCCGATTGATCTCCTTCGCCAGCTCGAAGAGCTGGGCGAGCGCGCTTGCGGTGTTGAAATCGTCGTCCATCGCTTCGACAAACCGTTCCCGGGCGACTCGACGCGCCGTCGCCAGATCATCCGGCTCGCCCAACGGCTGGCTATCGGGGCGCGGCGTCACCGCCGCCCGCAAACGGGCGACGCCGCGCTCCGCGCCGGCGACTCCTTCGTCGGTATACGACAGCGGCTTCCGATAGTGGGACGAGAGGACGAAGGCGCGAATCGCGTCCGCGCTAAACTGACCAAGCGCCTCTTTGATCGTGACCAGATTGCCGAGCGACTTGGACATCTTTTCCCCGCCCAGCTGCAGCAGGCCGTTGTGGACCCAGTACTTGGCGAATGGGATTAAACCGGTGCTCGACTCACTCTGGGCGACCTCGTTCTCGTGGTGCGGGAAGATCAGATCGGCGCCGCCACCGTGGATGTCGATCTGTGGCCCCAGCTGATCCAGCACGATCGCGGAGCACTCGATGTGCCAGCCGGGGCGTCCGGGTCCCCACGGGCTTGGCCAGCTCGGCTCGCCCGGCTTGGCACCCTTCCACAGCGCGAAGTCCATCGGCGATTCTTTCCGCGGGTCGACCTCTACCCGAGCGCCGGCTTCCAGGTCCGCCAGCGACCGATGCGACAGCTTTCCGTAGTCGGGATCTTTGGTGACTCGAAAATAAACGTCCCCCTCGATCGGGTAGGCGAAGCCGCGATCGATCAGGCGGCTGATGATCCGAATGATCTCATCGATCTCGCTGGTCGCCCGGACGTACGACGTGGCCGGCTTGATGTGGAGCGCCGCCAGGTCGACGTAGAACTCGCCGATGTATCTCTCGGCCAGATCCATCGCCGGAATGCCCAACCGATTCGACCGATCGATGATCTTGTCGTCGATGTCGGTGAAATTCTGGACGAAATGGACCCGGAACCCGCGAAATTCGAGATAGCGGCGAATCGTGTCGAAGACGATCGCTGACATCGCGTGCCCCACGTGTGCGTCGCTGTACGGTGTCACGCCGCACACGTACATCTTGACCGTCTCTCCGTAGGGTACGAACTCTTCTTCGCGCGCGGTCAAGGTGTTGTATATCTTCATCTATCCTCTCTCAGGGTGCGGCCAACGCGCGCCGGTCCGATGCTCGATCGGTTGTCGGTCGGGCTCGTGCCGTCCGATACTCGTTCGCCAGATCCTTGCTCTCGAAGCAGCCGCTCCAAAAGCCCGACGCGGTCGGTCAGTTCCTCGATTCTCCGGTGTAGCGCGGAAATCATGTCGAGCTCGGGGTCCGGAAGATGCTCGACGCGTCGGCTCGACCCGTCGGGCTCGCGAAAAACGACCACCTTTGCCGGCACGCCCACGGCAGTGGCGTGTGGTGGCACATCGCTGAGAACCACCGCTCCGGCCCCGACGCGCGCGTGGTCCCCGATCGTCACCGCTCCGAGCACCTTGGCCCCGACGCCAACCATCACGTCGTTGCCAAGGGTCGGGTGGCGCTTTCCCTTCTCCTTTCCGGTTCCTCCCAGCGTGACGCCCTGATAGAGCGTCACGTCGTCTCCAATCTCGCTCGTCTCGCCGATGACCACCCCCATGCCGTGATCGATGAAGAACCGCCGGCCAATTGTCGCGCCGGGGTGTATCTCGATGCCGGTCACCCAGCGGCTCAAGTGAGAAATCAGGCGCGGCACGACCGGAACCCCGCGCCGGTGCATCGCGTGCGCCAGGCGATGCAGGAGTAGCGCGTGCAACCCGGGATAGGTCAGCAGCACTTCGAGCAGATTCGCTGCCGCCGGATCTCGTTCGAAAATGACACGGATGTCTTCGGCGAATGACACTGGCACCTCCCGGCCTTCGCGCCACGTTAACGTTCGGGCGCGTAACGCGAGCGATTGTTGGGACGCCGTTTGCGCGACGTCCCTAGAGACAGGCGCAGGTCAGTCGAACCTTAGCCACGTCCCCCGCTCCTTTCGGAAGATGCAATGATCTCAGCCACGGCAATCGCGGCGATCCCCTCGCCCCGTCCGATCGCCCCTAACCCTTCGTTCGTGGTCGCTTTGACGCTGACCCGCGACCGGTCGACTCCCAATGCCTCGCCGAGCTGGCGCCGCATCTCCTGGACGTAGGGCGCGATCTTCGGCCGCTCAGCCACGACCGTCAGGTCAACGTTGCCGACCAGCCAACCGGTGCTGGTGAGAAGCATCGAAACCTCACGGAGAAGATCGAGGCTGCGGGCATCCGCGAAGCGCTGATCGCTCGGCGGAAAGTGCTGACCGATGTCGCCGAGCGCCGCCGCCCCGAGGAGGGCGTCCATGACGGCGTGGGTCGCGACGTCGGCGTCGGAATGCCCGAGCAGTCCCAGGTCGCCGGCGAGCTCTACTCCACCGAGCACCAGGCGGCGACCCGGTACCAGTCGGTGCACGTCGTATCCGATTCCAACCGGCATCAGTCACACCTCAAGCGGCGCGCGAGCATTCGCGCCAGCGCCAGGTCTTCCGGGGTCGTGATCTTGAAATTCTCGTAGGCCCCGAGGTAGACGGCCGTGGGAAAACCCGCCCGCTGCACCAGCTCGCCGTCGTCGGTCGCGTCCTCGTCGCCCGCCACCCGGTAGGCATCCACCAGCCAGTCATACCGGAAGATCTGCGGCGTCTGGGCCGCCCAGAGGTCGGCTCGCCGCGGTGTCGACTCGACGACGTTCCCGGGTCCGACGAGCTTGATCGTATCCTTGACCGGCACCGCTGCCACTGCCCCGCCGATCGCCCGCGCGGTCTCGAAGCCGCGCGCCAGAATGTCCTCGGTAAGAAACGGCCGAGCCCCGTCGTGGATCGCGACCCACTCCCAACCGGCGGCTTCTCGCACGCCGTTCCAGACGCTGTCCTGCCGACGCGGTCCGCCCAGACATACCGATCGCAGCTTTCCGTAGTTCCGGCGCCCGACCAAACGGCGGCCACGTTCGAGATTTGCCTCGCTGAGCACAAGCACCACCAGTGAGACGAAAGGGGACTGGTCCAGGACATCCAACGTCCACGCGAGGAGCGGGCGGTTGCCCAAACGGCAGAACAGTTTATCGCCGCCAAACCGACGCCCGGAACCGGCCGCCACGACCACCGCGGCCAGAGAATCGTTCCCCGTCATCGCAGTGACTGGTGCTCCTTTGCCTGGGCAAAGATCATGCGCCCGGCCGCGGTCTGGAACACGCGGGTGACGACGATGCCGACGTCGCTGTCGAGGTGACGCCGTCCCCCATCGACCACGACCATCGTGCCGTCGTCGAGATAGGCGACACCTTGCCCCGGTTCCTTCCCTTCCTGGATCACCCGCACGACGATCTCTTCCCCGGGCAGGACCACTGCCTTCACCGCGTTCGCCAGCTCGTTCACGTTGAGCACGCGAACGCCCTGGACGGCGGCGATACGATTCAGATTATAGTCGTTGGTGACGATGGCGCATTTCAGGTTTTGCGCCAACCGAACCAGCTTCGCGTCGACCCCGTCGCCGTCGGCGTCGCCGTCGTAGATCTTCACCGGTACGCCGGAGCTCTTTCGAAGGCGATCCAGGAGCTCCAACCCGCGGCGGCCCCGGCTGCGCCGCAGCGCATCGGAGGAGTCGGCGATGTGCTGAAGCTCACGCAAGACGAACCGGGGAACCACCAGGGGACCGGCCAGGAAGCCGGTTCGCCCGACGTCGGCGATTCGCCCGTCGATAATCGCGCTGGTGTCGAGCAGCGCTCCCGCCGAGTGATCGAGCGAATCGCGGTCGGAATTGGAGAACCACCCAAGGAGACCAAAGATGTCGTCGCGACGACCCACAAATACGGTCACCCCGACGTAGCACAGGAACAGGCAACCGAGAAAAGGGAGCAGACGACCAAAAATGCCCGGGAGGATCGCCAGGGGGATCGCCAGGAGAGCGGACAGGACGAGTGAGATCAACAGGCCAAGGACCGCGGCAACCAGATCCTTGACCGGCAGCTTCCGCGCGTGATCGGCCACGAACGCCGTGGGGCGCGTCGTGATGTACGGAGTAGCCACGAAGCCGACGGCGACTCCAATCGCCGCCCCGATGAGCTCGCCCGGTAACGCCCCGCCCTGAATCGGCGATAATTCGAAGTTTGACCCGAGGTTCCACCCGGCCGCCGCGAAGGCGACAGCGCCGATGAAGCGGAAGGCTAGCTCGACGTTCATCGAGTCTCCTCTCGTTTCGCGTCCCCACTTCCCCGCTGGCGCTCGCCGAAAGCGACCGCCGCGGCTCCTCCTTTCGGCGCCTTCACCGTGACTTTAGCATAGGTCTCGCGCCATTGTAAAGGCGAGCGCCCGGCGCTACTCACCGTTCCGGCTTATCGCGCGCGCGATCCAAGCGTCAAAGGGCTCGACGGGTCGTCGTCGCTCAGCGCGCTCCCCGGGCGGTCGAGGGCCCGGCGTCGTCATCCCAGACGACCCGGAGCGCCTCCTCGAGCGAGTCGGCGGTCAGGACGTCCAGGCCAAGATCCCTAGGCCGTCCGTCCCGCAGCGCCGACCGGGGCACGACGCACCGGCGAAAGCCCAATCGTCCGGCCTCGGAAAGGCGACGTTCCAGATCGCGAATCCGGCGTAGCTCGCCCGACAGGCCAACCTCGCCGACCAGGGCTAGCTTCGGATCAACCGGGCGCTCGCGGTAGCTCGATACGATGGCCACCGCGGTGGCGAGGTCGGCCGCGGGCTCGGTAATCCGGAAACCGCCGACGACGTTCACGTAGATGTCCTGGTTCGACAGCCCGATTCCGACTCGTTTGGACAAGACTGCCGTTAGCAGGAGGAGCCGGCCCATGTCGACGCCGGTCGCGGTGCGCCGTGGCAGGCCAAAGCTCGTCGGACTGGTCAGCGCCTGCACCTCGACCAGGAGCGGACGAGTCCCTTCGAGGGTGATCGCGACGGTAGACCCATCGGAGGTGGACGGGAGCTCCTCCAAAAACAACTCGGACGGATTTGCGACTTCGGCGAGCCCTTCTCCGCGCATTTCGAAAACGCCTACTTCGTTGGTCGACCCGAATCTATTCTTGACGGCACGAAGCAGTCGGAACGACTGAAATCGCTCGCCTTCCAGGTAGAGGACGGTGTCGACGATGTGCTCGAGGATCCGCGGTCCGGCGATCGTCCCTTCCTTGGTGACGTGACCGACGATGAAGATTGGCCGCTGGGTCGCCTTGGCCGCGCGCAAGAGCGTCATCGCGCACTCGCGAACCTGGGTCACGCTACCGGCCGCCGATCCCACGTCGTCCAGATACATCGTCTGGATCGAATCGACCACGACCATGGCGGGCGAGAGAGTCTCGATACGACTCTGAATCTCAGCCAGGCGCGTCTCGGCGAGAACAAGCAGGTTATCGGTCTCGATGCCCAGGCGATCCGCGCGTAGCTTGATCTGCTCCGCGGACTCCTCGCCCGAGACGTACAGCACCGGTCCGCCGAGCTGGGCGACGTCGGCGGAGACCTGGAGCAGGAGGGTGGACTTTCCGATGCCCGGATCGCCGCCGAGCAGCACCAACGATCCCGGTACGATCCCTCCGCCGACCGCCCGGTTGAATTCGCTTCCCGGGACGACGATACGATCGAAGGTTCGCGAACGGAGCGTGCTGAGACTCACCGGCGCGGTACGGGGAAGGTTCCAGGAGCGCGCGCCGGACGGGGAGGGTTCTTCTACCGTTTCCAGCAGCGAGTTCCAGGCACCGCACTCCGTGCAGCGACCGGCCCACTTCAAGCTTTGCGCCGAGCACTGTTGGCAAACGTAGACGACGCGACTCCGACCTTTTCCGGACGCCATAACGTTCTTTCTAGCCCGGTCGTTTGGCCCTTGAAACGCAACGGGGGCGCCAACGCGCCCCCGTTTGCGTCTCCGACCGGGTCTTTTGCTACGCCGGGACCAAATTGCCGACTTCGAGGGTAAGCTCGTCGTCGACGACCTTGGCGACGACGGTGTCGCCGGCCTTGAACTTCCCCTGAAGCACGCCCTCGGCCAGCGCATCTTCGATCATATTCTGGATCGCCCGGCGAAGCGGCCGGCCCCCGAGCTGAGGATCCCAGCCCTTTTGCGCCAGAAAATCCTTCGCGTCGTCGTCGAGCTCGAGCTTCAACTGCTGTTCGGTCAGTTGCGCGCGAACCCGGTTGAGCATGAGGTCCACCATCGCCCGGATTTGCGCCTTGTTCAGCGAGCGGAACACCACGGTCGCATCCAGACGGTTGAGGAACTCTGGGCGGAACGTCTTCTTCAGCTCGCCCATCACCTTGTCTTTCAGCTTCGTGTAGGCTTCCTGCTCCGACTTGATCTCATCCTGCCGAACCGCGAAGCCCAGGGACGTGTCGCGCTTCAGGAGATCCGAGCCGACGTTCGAGGTCATCACGATGATCGTGTTGCGGAAGTCGACCTTGCGGCCCTTCGCATCGGTCAGGCGACCATCGTCCATGATCTGCAGCAGCATGTTGAAGACTTCGGGGTGCGCCTTCTCGATCTCGTCCAGCAGCACGACCGAGTACGACTTGCGCCGCACCGCCTCGGTGAGCTGGCCACCTTCTTCGTAGCCGATATAGCCC
>JAJPKB010000118.1 GCA_021323915.1 Chloroflexota bacterium
CTCGATTTGTCCGCTCCGACTGGAGCAGAGTAGGTAAAAAAGGGGCGTTCCGGTGGTTTCATCCGCCCGTCCAGGCCGACCGCTGCTGGTGACGATTCTTGGAGTGTTGCCGTTCGCCCTGGCCGTCTGGTACGTGGTGCTCGCGATCGAAGCGACATTGCTCTTCGCCGGAGACGCCCTTTTCGGTGGGACGGCTCCGATCCCGACTGACGTTCGGCTCGGTCCGGTCGTCATCCTCGTCGCCGCGATTGGCGCGATGCTCTGGAGCTTCCTGACGGCCGGCGGTCTGCTCGGAGGAGCCGGTTGGGCGCGCCTGTCGGCGATCCTGCTAGCATTGTTCGCCCTGCCGATGGGGTATCCCTCCGACCTCGCTGTTGCCGCGTTGGTGATACTCGTACTCTTCTTCCCGTCGAACGTGCGGGCGTACTTCCGCCTGAACCGGAGATAGACGATGTCCAGCGATCCCTCATCGATCGTCGAAGCTTTTTTTCGAGCGGCCGATCAAGCTCCCGAAAAGCCGTGCATTCTCTTCGAGGGCATCACGATCAGCTTTCTCGACCTCCGTCAGACGGCAGATCGTTGGGCCGATGCTTTCCGGGGCCGGGGTCTTCGGCGTGACGACCGGGTCGCCCTCTTTCTCGAAAACAGCCCCGCGTTCGTCGCGGCCTATCTGGGCATCTACTTGGCCGGCGGAATCGTCGTTCTCGTCAACACCCAGTACCGCCAGGTCGAGCTACGGCACATCCTGAACGACGCCGGGGTTCGCTTTTGCATCACCGACCCCTCCCGCTGCGGCGAGCTCTCCCGCGTCCTGTCCGACCTGCCGTCACTGGAGGAAGTGATCGTCGTGGGTCCAGCGGAGGCGAGCTCGACCGAGGCAGCGTCTCTGACCCGACAACAATCCGCCGAGCGTTTTCTCGAGGGCGCGGTATCTCGATCCAGCGAGTTGCCGAACCCGGATTCCGTGGCTTTGATCGCCTATACGTCCGGCACGACCGGTCGCTCCAAAGGCGCGATGCTCACTCACCGTAACCTCGCGGCGAACAGCCTCGCGGTGACCCGCGCGTGGCGCTGGACGTCGGAAGACCGGTTACTGCTCACCTTGCCACTCTTTCACGCCCATGGCCTCGGGGTTGGCATGCACGGCACCTTGCTCGCCGGCAGTACCGCCGACCTCCGACGACGCTTCGACGCCGCCGAGGTCTACGACACGCTGCTGAAAGGCAAGACGACGATGTTCTTCGGAGTGCCGACGATGTACAGCCGGTTGCTGGCCGAAGCACACCGCCGAAATCGGCGCCCGGCGCCGATCCGTCTCTACGTCTCCGGATCGGCGCCGCTGAGCGCGGCAACGTTCGCCGAGTTCGAGCAGCTATTCGGCCAGCGAATCCTCGAGCGCTACGGCATGACCGAGACGATGATGAATCTGACCAACCCCTACGACGGCGAGCGTCGGCCCGGGACGGTGGGACAGCCGTTCCCGGGGCAAGAGGCGCGCATCGTCGACACCCGAACCCGGCAGCCGATCCTGGACGAGTCTCCCGGCGAGATCCAGGTGCGCGGCCCGCACGTCTTCAAGGGATACTGGCGACGACCTGACGCGACCGCCGAAGCCTTCGACACGGAGGGCTGGTTCAACACCGGCGACCTCGGCTGGCGGAGCACCGACGGCTATTACACGATCTCCGGTCGGGCCCGCGAGCTGATCATCTCTGGCGGCTACAACATCTACCCGCGTGAGGTCGAAGAGGTGCTCCTCGGTCATCCTGGTGTTGCCGAGGCGGCGGTCCTTGGCATGCCGGACCCGGACTTCGGCGAGCAGGTAGTCGCGGCGGTGGTCCGTCGCGAGACGCGTGATCAGCCAACGGCAGATGAGCTGATCGAGCTCTGCCGCGACCAGCTTGCCAGCTTCAAGAAGCCGCGCCGGATCGAGTTCGTGGCGTCGCTGCCCCGTAACGCGCTGGGCAAGATTCAGAAGCACATCCTCCGAGAGCAGCTCGAAAGGCAGGCATGATTCTTGCGCGTAGCACCGATCAACTCTTCGGCCCGGCGCCACGAGGTAAGATTCAGTCATGGCCGTGCTCTGGTCGATTTCCCGCTTCGTCTTCCTCGGCGCGATCAACCATCAGATAACCCTGATTGTCGTCGAGTCGCTCCTCTTCAAAGGCTTCCGCGATTGGGCAAGCCGGCGCTCCCGGTGGCTGGGCGAGCTGGTGCGCTGTCACCTGTGCTTCGGGATGCGGGTTGGCTTCCTCCTTGCCCTGATCTTCCGTCCGCGGTTCGTGGACGTCCCACCGCTTGCCTCCATGTCGCCCGGCTTCAATCGACGCTTCCGGGCGCTCGCGACCTTCGCCGGCGATAGCTTCACGATCGCTGTGGGCGGGCGCGTCTTCAACGAAGCACTGGGACTGCTTCGACGCGAAGTGGCCCTGACCGAGGAAGAGCGCCAGCTCCTGGAGGAAGAGGTCGAGCAGCTCGAACACGCGGCCGGGCAGCATCCGGGTCAAGGTTTAGGAGCGGATCGATCCCTTATCTTCGGATCCTCTTCCCGACTCTTACCGAGATCGCGCTGAGTCGGCCGAACGCGACTGTCGACCAGTTTCGCCCATACCAGTCAACTGGACACCGGCGCGCACGCGAGCTGCCCGATTTCATCCAAGGCGACGAATAGGGAACGGAATGCTCCGATGACTGTCACTTCGGTGTAGCTAAGGCCGACCTCCCCGCAGAAGGTCCGCACGATCTCTCGGCACGCCGGCAGGTGGCAGCGCGGCATGGTGGGAAAGAGGTGGTGCTCGATCTGATAGTTCAGGCCGCCGTACAGGAAATCCACCACTCGGCCCCCGAAGACGTTTCGTGACGTTAAAACCTGGCGATCGAGAAACGTGAGCTGGCTTTCTCCGTCGAGCATGGGCATTCCCTTGTGGTTTGGAGCGAACACGAACGCCATGTTGACGCCAAGGAGCATCTGGGCGATGACGAAGGTTGGCAGCCATCGCGTCGGTCCCAGGAGCGTCGACGGCACCACCACCCAGAGCACGAGATTCGCGATCAGCAAGCCGAGCTCGACGTGCCGTTCGACGTCGTACCGGTCGCTTCGTGTTGGGCTCCAGGCGCCCACGGCGTAACGCCAGGCGTCGATACGAAAACCGACCGTGGCAAAAAGCGCCAGCAGTGGATAGGCGTAGGCCTGGTATCGAACAATCCAGCGCGCCAACCCGCGACGCGCCCGCGCGGCCTCTTCAGTGAAGGCAAGCAAAGGATGGTCGACATCAGGGTCCGATTCGATAACGTTCGTCTCGGCATGGTGCAGGTTGTGCTTGATCACCCAGGGTCGGAAGCTGATCCCGAGGATCAACGGCATGCAGAGCAGCCCGAGGCGCCGGTTGTCCTCGGTACGTGCGAACACCTGATTGTGCCCCGCATCATGCCCGAAGAACCCGAGCTGCATCCAGAAAAGGGCCAGAAACGGCACGGCGGCGAAGCGCCAGGCGCTCGGCGCGACGGCGACCACGGCTAGGCCGATCGCCCCCAGCGATACGGCGATCACGGCGAGCGGTAACGAATTCCAGCCGGTCCGGTCCAGCAACCCCATCCCTTGAATCTGGGCGCGTAAACTCGAATAGTCCATGACCTGGTTCCACTCCCCCGTCCCGACCTCGCGAGCGCTCGTTACCCCACGTGAGCCAGCCCGGTCCGTGCGGCCGTCGCGACCGTCGGGCACGCGAGAGTGAAGTATAGCTGGTTACCGGCGCGGTGACTATCTATTTGGTCGATCGATCAAGCGCCGTCGCTTACTCGACCGTTACCGACTTCGCCAGGTTCCGCGGCTGATCGACGTCGCAGCCACGGCGGTCGGCGATGTGGTAAGCAAGCAGTTGAAGCGGCACCGCGGTAAGAACAGGGGTCAGGTGTTCGCTCGTCTCCGGAACCACCAGCAGGTGATCGGATAAGCCCGGCAATGCCTCGTCGCCGTCGGTGCCAAGTCCGATCAAAACGCCGCCTCGCGACTTCACTTGCGCGACGTTGTTCAGAGTCTTCTCGTACACCCGATCGCGCACCGCGATCGCCAGGACCGGCATCTCCTCGTCGATCAGCGCGATCGGTCCGTGCTTCATCTCGCCGGCCGGGTACCCCTCGGCGTGGATGTAGCTGATCTCCTTAAGCTTCAGCGCGCCTTCCAGGGCGATCGGATAGTTGATGCCACGCCCGAGGAACAGGAAATTTCGACACTTGAAGTAACGATTCGCGAGATCTTCGTATCCCTGGTCGCGGTTTACCAAATCGCTCAGGCGGTGTGGAAGCTCGATCAAGCGTTGGATGGCGATGCTCATCTGGTCGATCGGCAGCGCCCCTCGTGCCTGCGCCATCCTCAGGGCAAGGAGGTAGAGCGCGGTGACGTGCGAAGTGAACGCCTTGGTCGACGCGACGCCGATCTCTGGGCCGGCGCGCGTGTAGATGACCCCGTCAGCCGTGCGCGCTGCCTGGCTGCCGATCGCGTTTACCACGCTCAGCACTTTCGCGCCGCGGTCGCGCGCCTCGGCCATCGAGACGAGCACGTCAACCGTCTCGCCCGACTGGGTCACCGCCACGAAGAGCGTCTCGGGATCGGCGATGGCGTTGCGGTAACGAAACTCGTCGGCGTAGTCGACGTCGACCGGGATTCGGGCCAGGTCTTCGAACATGAACTTCGCGATCAGCCCCGCGTGCCAGGCGGTGCCGCAGCCGACAATTACGACCCGACGAAACTTTCGCCACTCGGCATCGGTCCACGGAACGTCTTCGAACTCGATCGAACCCGGATCCTGTCGCACCCGGCCGCGAATCGTATCCGCGACTGCCCGAGGCTGCTCGAAGATCTCCTTCAGCATGAAGTGGCGATAGCCGCCCTTGGCCGCCGAAACCGGGTCCCAGTTGACGACCGTCGGCGTCTTCTGGGTTGGCGTGCCGTCGAGCCGACTGGAGCGAAATCCTTCGCGGCTGATCACCGCGAGCTCACGATCGTCGAGGAACACCATCGTGCGGGTATGATCCAGGATCGCCGGTAGATCAGAGGCGACGAACGACTCGCCAACCCCCAGGCCGATGGTTACACCACCCGCGCTGCCCAGGCGCGCCGCGACGAGGCGATCCGGCTCGCGCAGGCTCATCAAGACGATCGCGTGGTTGCCCTTCAACTCCCGCAACGCACGTCGGGCGCCCTCCTCGAGACCGGTCCCGTCCGAGCAGTATTCTTCGACCAGATGAACGATGACTTCGGTGTCGGTCTCGGAGCGGAAGACGTGCCCCGAATCGCGCAACCGCTGACGGAGCTCGACGTAGTTTTCGACGATTCCGTTGTGGACGACGACAATCTCGCCCCGACAGTCCAGGTGGGGGTGTGCGTTCACTTCCGATGGCTTGCCGTGGGTAGCCCAGCGCGTGTGCCCGAGGCCGACGTTCCCGCGCGGCGGTTCGTGCGCGAGGACGCGCTCGAGCTCGCCGAGCTTGCCGGCGCTGCGCCGCACCTCGACCCGCCCATCGCCCAAAAGCGCGAGGCCGGCCGAATCATAGCCCCGGTACTCGAGACGCTTCAGTCCATCGAAGACGATCCGGGTGGCGTCCCGATCGCCCACGTATCCGACGATTCCACACACCGTCACTCACCTTCGTAACTGATTTCGCGGTCAGCATCGACCGTGGCGCGGACACCCGATCGTGACACCCGTCGCTTGGTCCTTGACTCTATTGTACCAGGGGCGACCGCTCGGGAGGCAGGAGGGCAGCAATGCGCGACATGAGGTCGGCGGTCAGGGCGGGGACGTCCTCGCGACGCGTCCGCGCCGGATGGAATGCCTGGCCGACGTTGATCCGAAGCGGGCGCCGCTGGACAACGCCCGGCCAGTTGAGCACTTCCCTAACCCCGTAGATGCCAATCGGCACGATCGGTGCCCCGGACCGTTGGGCGAGGATGATCGCTCCTGGCTGGCCCGTCTGAAGGTGACCGTCGACGGAGCGATGGCCTTCGGGGAAGATGCCAAGGACCTGGCCATCGCCGAGGATCTTCAAGGCGTGACGGTAGGCCGCGAGATCTACCTCGCCGCGACGCACCGGAAAAGCCTCGAACCAGCGAGACAAACGGCCCATGAAGGAGTGCTCCCAGGCTTCCTGTTTCGCCATGAAGTAGATCTTGCGAGGTAGGAAGGCGCCGAGAACCGGCGGATCGGCGATGTGAAGGTGATTGGGCGCGATGATCGCTGGTCCGGTCCGGGGCAGATTCTCCAGGCCCCGCACCTCGACGCGGCTGAGCGCGTGCGCGACCAACCCGGTGCTGAAAGTGGCGAAATCGTAGAAAGTTATCATGGGTCTCGCTGAGCGATCAGATCCCGAATCAGGGCGACTTCCTCGTCGATCGACATGGTCGACGTATCTAGAATAACGGCATCGGGGGCCGGCTTCAACGGCGCGACCGCTCGCGCCTGGTCGAGACGGTCGCGCTCGGCCATCTCGGCCGCGACCTTCGTCGGGTCGGGCGTCATTCCCATCGCCTTGAGCTGTTCGATGCGGCGGGCGATCCGAACCGGCAGCGGTGCGTCCAGATAGAGCTTCAAGCCCGCGTCCGGCGCGATCACCGTCCCGATATCGCGACCGGCGATGACCACGTTCCCACGGCGCGTGGCCTGGCGCTGAATCGGCAACATCTCCGCGCGCACTTCCGGATGAGCCGCCACGATCGAGACCTCGTCGGCCACCGCGGGAAGCGATAGCTCGCGCGTCACGTCCTTTCCGTCGACCACGACCGAATATCCCGGCGCCTCCCCGGCCGGTGCGGCGACGATCTCGATTGACGATCCTCTCGCCAGGCTCGCCAGGGCGGGGCCGTCGTGCGGATCGACGCCGCGATTTAGCGCCAGCCAGGTCAACGCCCGGTAAAACGCGCCGGTATCCAGATACAGGTAGCCGAATTCGCGCGCGATTCGCTGGCCGACGATGGTTTTTCCCGAACCGGACGGTCCGTCGATCGCGATCACCGAAGGCTTCATCTCACCTCCGCACCAGATCGCCGAGGTTGGTCGAGTCCGCTACCATCACTGCTCCAACCCCACCGCCTCGAACAACGCCCGGACCTCGGCGGGTCGCAGCTCGCGCCACTCACCAGGTTTCAGGCGACCGAGCGTCAGCGGACCGATCCGCACCCGCACGAGTCGCTCGACGTTTAGCCCGACCGCCTGACACATCAACCGAATCTGACGTTTGTGTCCCTCGTGAATGACGATGCGCAGCGCACCTCCCGGTCCACGGCTGACCTCCGCCGGGCCGGTGCGCCAGCCCTCGATCTCAACGCCCTGTCGAAGCCGGTCGAGCTGCTCGCTCGTCGGCGGTGGGCTCACCCAGACGTGATACTCGCGCGGAACCTCGTGTCTGGGATGCAACAGGCGAAAGGTCAGCTCGCCGTTGTTCGTGAGCAAGATGAGCCCCTCGCTGGACACGTCGAGACGACCGACCGGATACACCCGGGTCGGCGACTTGATCAGATCGACGACGGTGCGTCGGCCGCGCTCGTCCCGGGCGGTGCTGACAACCCCCAGCGGCTTGTTCAGCACGATATAGGTGTAGGATGGCGCCCGCGAGACCGGCTTCCCGTCGACCGCCACGCGGTCTCGGGGCCCGACGCGCGTTCCGAGCTTGGTAATCACCGCGCCGTTCACCTGAACGCGCCCGGCCCGGATCAACTCCTCGGCATGGCGGCGTGATGCGACGCCTGCCGCCGCGAGCACCTTTTGAAGCCGCTCCCCCGCGTTCTCCACGGCCAGTCAGCGCGCGGTGAGCGGAAGGCGCGCGATCGGCTCGCCTCCCGCGTAGTAGGTCGCCGCCCCATCGTTTTGGTCGGGAAGGTCGGGGTTTTCGGTAGCGCGAACCGGCGCGTCCGGAGTCAGGTCAATTTGCGTCGTCAGATCGCTGGCTTGCCAGTCAGGCAGGTAAACGCTGGTCGGCGACTCGAGCGCGAGATGGCGCGTCGTCGAGCCGGTTCCCGTCCGATACAGCGGGCTCGACGGAATAGTAAGGTCCACCCAGATATCCTCGGACTCGAAATAGTCCAGCAACGCGGTGACGTCCGGGACATAGTTCGGGGTGTGCATCACCGTGACGTACAGCACGTGATCGCCCCGCTGATCTGCCACCGTGATGGCGTGCAAAGCGAGATCGGTCGTGCCGGTCTTTATCCCGATCACGCCGGGGCGTCGACCCAGAAAGTAGTTCGTGTTGGTCAAATCGTACGTCCAGCGGCCCTGAATCACGATGTGTCGAGTCGCGACGATCTGTCGAAAGAGCGGATAGCCCATCGCTGCGCGTGCGATCACGATCATATCGTACGGGCTGGAGAGGTGCCCCGGTGCGTCGAGGCCGTGGGGATTGACGAAGTGCGTGTCGGTCAGGCCGAGCTCGGCCGCCTCTTCGTTCATCATCCCCACGAAATGCGCGTCGGAGCCCCCGACCGCCCGGGCGATCACCAGCGCCGCGTCGTCGCCCGATGGCACCAGCATCCCGTACAGCAAATCCCGCAGCGACAGCCGCTCCTGCGGATGCAGCCCCATGACCGAGTCGCCCGCCATCTGCGAAGCGTCGACGCCGCTCGTCACGATCTCGTTCAGATCGCTCGCGTTCTGGAGGGTGACCAGCGCGGTCATCATCTTGGTCATGCTCGCCGGCGGAAGCGACTCGTGGGGATTCTTGCCCCAGATCAACTGGCCGGTGTCGCCGTCGACCACGGCGGCGGCGGAAGCTTGAATCGTCGGTGGAGAAGCTGTGCCTGCCCGGGCCAGGTCGTCGGCGTAGATCGTCGAGGGAACCTGGTCGGATCCGATCAGCCCGGGTGGGCCGAAGCCAACGAGGCAGAACGTCGCGACCATCAGACTCACAATTGTTCCGAGCGTTCGCTTGTTCACCTCGCTAGAGACTCTATACCCTCGACCGGAAGCCGTCAACCGCGGTTGACACGAACCCGGACGGCCGGTATGATGCAAGCCAAGTCAGTCAGGGAAATGGGTACATGAAACTCATCATTGCGATCGTGCAGGATCAGCACGACGCGGGAAAGGCCGTGGACGAGTTGGTGGCAAACGGCTTTGGCGCGACCCGGATCAACACCGCCGGCGGCTTTCTCAAGCGGGGAAACTCGACCATTATGATCGGCGTCGAAGATACCCGCGCGAACGACGTCATCCAAATTCTCCGCGACGCGTGCCACCACCAGTCCAACGAACCGTCGGGAGCCTCGACCTCCGGCATCGTCTTCGTCGTACCGGTCGGCGCGTCCTACAAGATGTAGATGAGCACCGTCGCCGAAACGATCGCCCAAACACTCGCCCAGGCTGGCGTTCGTTACGTCTTTGGCCATCCGGGTGGCGAGGTCGCCCACCTCATCGAGGGCCTGCGTCGCCAGGGCGTTAGCTTTGTGTTGACGCGCCACGAAGCCACCGCCGCGTTCATGGCGGCGAGCTGGGGTGAGCTGAGCGGCCAGCCGGGCGTCTGCCTCTCGACGCTGGGACCGGGGGCTACCAATCTCCTTAGCGGCGTGGCGCACGCCTATCTGGACCGTTGCCCGATGGTGGCGATCACCGCGCAGCTTGCCACCGACCGTCAGATTCGCGCCACTCACCAGCACCTGGATCTCACCCGACTTTTCGGTCCAGTGACCAAGGCGTCGATCAAAGTCGCGGCCAACAACGCCGCGAGCGCCGTGGAGCACGCCTTCTACCTGGCGACGACCGAGCGCCCGGGACCGGTCCACCTTGAAATCCCCAGCGACGTCGCGACCCAGGCGCACGTCGGGCCGACGCGCGGAATCCGATTCGGAAACCTCGGAAATGCCACGGCGCCCGCGGTGGGCGACGCCGCGCGGATGCTCCAGACAGCCAGGCGACCGATTATCCTGGCGGGAATCGGAGCGGTTCGCTGCGACGCGGCGGGCCAGCTCCGAGCGCTTGCCGAGGCCCTCGGCGCGCCGGTGGTGACCACCCCGAAGGCCAAGGGAATTTTCCCGGAAGATAATCCACTCGCGGCAGGCGTGATGGATATGACCGGCGAAGGGGTGGTGAACGAGCTGATCCACGAATCCGACCTGCTGCTGGCGGCCGGCTTCGACGTGGTGGAGCTAATCAAGCCGTGGGCGTTTCGGGCTCCGGTTATCCACCTCGACGCCGTACCAAACGTCGATCAGCTGTACGAAGCGCAGACCGAGGTCGTTGGGAACGTCGCGACCGCCCTGCGGCAACTGGCCGACCGCGCATCGCGAGCGGAGTGGCCGGTCGGGAGGATTGCCGACCATCGGCGACGGCTGCGTGCAGCCCTCGAGCCGCGCTCGGAAGGCATGGCTCCCCACGTGGTGATGACCGTCGTCCGCGAGGTCCTTCCCCGCAATGGAATCGTCGCGAGCGACGTCGGCGCTCACAAAATCCTCCTCGGCCAGGTCTGGACGGCGTACGAGCCGCGGACCTATCTCGTCTCCAACGGTATATCCTCGATGGGAACCGGGCTTCCGGCGGCTCTGGCCGCGCGGCTCTGTCGTCCCGACCGACCGGCGGTGGCAATCGTCGGAGACGGCGGACTTGGCATGTATCTAGGAGAGCTCGAAACGGCGGTTCGCCTGGGAGTGTCGTTGCCCATCGTCGTTCTGGTCGACGGGAGCCTGAGTCTGATCAAGCTTGGCCAGGTCCAGCGCGGCTACCAGCCGTCCGGCGTCGACTTCGCGAATCCACGCTTCGCCGAGCTGGCCGGCTGCTTTGGCGCGACCGGCGTTCGGGTCGAAACGCCCGATCAGACGCGTGACGCGGTCGCCGCCGCGCTCGAGCGCCGAGGAGTGACCCTGATCGAAGCGGTCGTCGACGCGCGAGCGTACTCCGGCGGCGAATAACCCGCGAGGCAG
>JAJPKB010000487.1 GCA_021323915.1 Chloroflexota bacterium
GAGTCAGTTTCCGAAGCAGCTGGTGTTCACGCTCCAGGCGCAGAGCACCTCCCCGATCTCTTCGGTGCGCATCGCCTACCGGGCCGGCGGCGATCCGGTCATCTCGGTCGCCAAGGTCAACGTACCTCCGGCGAGCCACGTCGACACGTCCTACGCGATCGATTTGAGTCAGGAATACTATCCCCCGGGTGTCGCGATCCAGTACCAGTGGCAGATCGAGGATCTGAGCGGCGCGCGGGAAGTAACCAGCTGGGCAACCTTGAACGTGACTGACCCGCGCTTCCAGTGGCAGCAGCGAACGCTGGGCGAGGTGACCCTCCACTGGTATCAGGGCGACGAAGGGTTCGCCGACTCGGTGCTCCTGGCAGCAGTGAGGGCCCTCGACAACGCCCGCGCCGCGGCCCGCTCTCAGGGCTCCGGGCCCATCAACATCTACTTCTACGCCAACCAGCAGGATTTCCGGTCGGCGATGGGATCGAACGTCGACCAGTGGGTGGGCGGCCAGACCTTTCCGCTGTATCGCTTGATTGTGCTGCTCGCCCCAGGAAACGACCTGGCCGACGCCCAGCGCAGCGTCGCCCACGAAATGACCCACATCGCCATCGACAGCACGTCCGAGGACGTGTTCGGCCCCCTTCCAACCTGGCTCGACGAGGGAATGGCGGTCATCGCGGAGGGTGCGCTCGAGCCCGCCTTCCAGCAGGCGCTCGATTCGGCCGTCCAGTCGCACTCGCTGATGTCGATCCAGTCGATCAGTGGAAATTTTCCGGAGAGCACCGACTCGGCGACCCTCGCCTACGCGGAGAGCGCCAGCCTGGTCGGCTACTTTGTCCAATCATACGGCCAGGCCAAGCTCGCGACGCTGATCGCGGCATTCCGACAGGGCGATACAGCCGATGAAGCGTTCCGCCAGGCGATCGGAATGTCCCAGCTCGCCTTCCAGCAGCAATGGGAGGCGAGCCTGCAGGGCACGAGCAGTCCATCGACCTCGGCCGCCCCATCGACTCCCAATAACGCGCAGCCGTCGTTGGTGAGCGTTCTGTTGACGCCGATCACCTTCGTCGTCTCGGTCCTGGAAGCGGTGGCTCGACTCGTCCAGGCCACCAAAGGCTGATCTACTTAGCCTCGAGACGCTCCTCGAGGACCGCGAAGGCCTTTCCCCCCAGGTGATGGAGCGGCTTGAGATCTCGCTCCTCCAGCGTCCAGGTCTCGTCGAACGCGCCCTCCTCGGCCCAGGCGTAGGCGACCTCGCCGACGAAGATGGTGTGATCGCCAGGCTGGAACGCGTTGACCAGCGCGCATTCGAGATGGGCAACGCACTGCTCGATCAGCGGCGCGCGCACGACCTTCGGCTCGGCCAGAACGAGGCCGGTTCGCGCGAACTTGTCCAGGTCGTTCCCCGAGATCTGACCGCAGGTCATCACCTGATTCAGAACGTCCAGCGTCGGGACGTTCACGACGAACTCCCCGCTGCGCTTGATCAGGTCGTGGCAAAGGGTGGAGGGATGAATCGCCAGCCCCACCATCGGCGGCTCGCGGCCCACCGGCGCCATCCAGCTGACCGTGGTCACGTCCATCCGACCGCGGTATTCGGTCGTCACCAACCCGACTACTCCCGGTAGAATCAAACGCAACGCGTAGCTCGATGGAACCTGAACCTTCATGCTGTCTCCGTTTAGGATTGCCAATCGGTACGGCCAGAGTATACCATCGCTGTGGTAGACTGTTACGGGAATGAAGATGGACAAGAGCAACCGACCGCGTATCGTCGTCGTGGATTACGGAGCCGGCAACCTGCGGAGCGTCGCCCGGGCGCTCGAAGCATCCGGGGCCGAGCCGGTCGTGACCGACCGCCCGGCCGACCTCGAGCGTGCCGACGGCGTGGTCCTGCCGGGCGTCGGCGCGGCCGGCGCCGCCATGCGCGGATTAGCGGGGCGCGGCTTGATCGAGCCGTTGCATCTGGCGGTGGCATCGGGGCGACCGTTCCTCGGGGTCTGCCTGGGCCTGCAGGTGCTGATGTCGAGCAGCGACGAAGACGGCGGCGTCAGGTGCCTGGGCATCATTCCTGGGCGGGTCCGGCGACTTCCCGATGGACTGAAGGTTCCCCACATGGGCTGGAACCAGCTGCGACAACGGGCGCCCCATCGCATCTTCGACGGCATCCCCGACGAAGCCAACTTCTACTTCGTTCACTCCTACGTCGTGGCGCCGGACGATCCCGAGCTCATCCTTGGAACGACCGACTACGGCGGCCCTTTCGCCGCGGCGGTCGGCTACGACAACGTCGTTGCCACCCAGTTCCACCCGGAGAAGAGCGCCAGCCACGGGTTGCGCCTTTACCGTAACTTCGTGGCTTGGGCGGGCGAGGCGGCCCCCGCCCCTGTCTCGAGCGTCCGTGAGCGCGTCTGAGGCGGGTCCGGGCGCGGCTCTGCACTGCGCGACCCACCCGAACGTCGAGACCTACCTGCGGTGCGCCCAGTGCAAGACGCCGATCTGTCCCCAGTGCCTGGTGATGACGCCGGTCGGCGCGAAGTGTCGCGCCTGCGCCCGACCCCGTCGCCTTCCCACCTTCGAGCTTTCCCCGCTGAACCTGGTCGTCGCCACCCTGCTGATGATCGTCGGGTCGGTGATCGCCGGCGCCGTCGGAAGCATCGTTCTGCGCTTCGTTCCTCTCTTCATGATGATCTTCCCGCTCGCGGTCGGGTTCGGGCTGGGCGAGGTCATCAGCCTGGCGGTGAATCGGAAGCGCGGCGTCATCCTAAGGGTGATTGCGGGTATCGGCGTGGTGATCAGTTATTTGATCCTTTCCCTTGGCGACTTCGTCGTCCACGAGCCGTTCGGCCTGATCGGCTCGGGCCTCGTCGGCCCGATGCTCCTCAACGTTCTCGTCGGTCTCGTGACCAACCCATTCATCCTGGTCTTCCTCGCCCTGGGAGTCTGGGTCGCGATCTACCGAATCGGCTAGTCAGCCATTAGCCCCACCGCTAGACGGGCCGATCCCGGTCGGGGCGCAGCCAGTCGAGCCCGCCCCGAATCCATTGCTGGCCCCGCAGGAAGCCAACCACGCAGTAGGCGAGCGCGGCGATAACCCAGAAAACGACGAAGTCAGCGAGCGTCGAATGCGTCGGGCGTTTCACCGTCCACCGCCCGCAATTTAGAATAACGAGGGCTGTTGCTTCGAGGTGTCGGTCGGACGGGCGATGCCGAGGTGCTCGTAAGCCCGGCGGGTCGCGACCCGACCGCGCGGCGTGCGATCGATAAAGCCAAGCTGCAGCAGGAACGGCTCGTAGACGTCCATGATCGTGTCGGCCTCTTCGCTGATCGCCGCGGCGATCGTATCCAGACCGACCGGTCCGCCGTCGAACTTCTCGATGATCGTGCGCAGCACCTTTCGATCGATGTCGTCCAGCCCCAGGTCGTCCACGTCGAGCATCCCGAGGGCCTCGCCAGCGACCTTCCGATTGATCCGTCCGGACGCCCGCACCTCGGCGTAGTCGCAGACCCGCTTGAGCAGACGGTTCGCGATCCGCGGCGTTCCGCGGGCGCGGGAGGCGATCGCCCGGGCGCCGTCCTCGTCGATCTCGACCCCCAGGATGCGCGCGGCACGCCGAATGATCTGCTCGATGGCAGGCAGGTCGTAGAAGTCGAGCCGATGGGTCGCCCCGAAGCGATCGCGTAGCGGCGAGCTCAGCAGGGCGTAGCGCGTCGTCGCCCCGACGATCGTGAAGCGCGGCAGGCGTAATCGAATGCTCTTGGCGGCCATCCCTTTGCCCAGCATCATGTCCCAGGCGAAGTCCTCCATCGCCGGGTACAACGCCTCCTCGACGGTTCGATTCAACCGGTGGATCTCGTCGATGAACAAGATGTCGCCGGCCTGAAGCGTCGTCAAGA
>JAJPKB010000242.1 GCA_021323915.1 Chloroflexota bacterium
GATCGCGTTCCAGACTGAACGCGCGCAAGAGAATCTGGAGGTCGGCCCGTTCGCGCGGCAGGATCGCCGCCTGGCCGATGGCGCCGAGATAGGCCTTTAAGAAGGCCGCCGACGCCCAGCCGCGCCAGAACTCCGCCCACGGCGTCAGGCTCGGCACGTCCTCCCGACCGGCGATTCCGCGCTCGACGGCGTGGTTCAGCGCGATGTACGCGGCATCGTGGAACGAGCGGAGCATGCCGGCCACGTCGACCAGCGGACACCGCTTGATCCGCCGCTCGCCCAGCGATCGCGCCGGATCGCCCTCGAAGTCGACGACGACGAAGTCGCGGCCGGTGTAAAGCAGGTGCCCCAGTCGGTAGTCACCGTGACAGCGCACGCGCATCGCGTCGATCTTGTGGCCGCGAACGTTCTCGAACACGGCGAGGAGCTCGCTTTCGCGGGCGAGGAGAGCGCGCGCCTCGGCGGCGAGGGAATCGCCGAGGCCGGCGAGCCGGCGGTCGAGCAGATGGAACGTGTCGTTTAGCCGGGTGCGCATCGATTGATAGAGCGACCGTTGGTACAGCGTGGAGAACGGCTCCGGGGCGAAGCGGGGATCGGCTCGCGACGAGGCCAGCGCCCGGTGAAGCTCGGCAGTCCGCTCGCCCAGGTGTCGGGCGACCTCGAGGTAGGCGCCCAGGGTCTCCGTCGCCAGCTCCGGCGGCTCGCCGTCGCTCAGCTCCAACGGCGACCGGGCTGGCCAGGCCGGCAGCTCCCGTTCGCCCCGGAGCGTCGCGACCCTCTCGTAGAAGTCGCCGAGCGCGTCGAGGGTGAAGCGCCATCCGTCTCCCTGGTTCGGCACGAACCCCCGGAGCACCGCCAGCGTCGTCGGCTCGCTCCGGTCGCCCCGGTACTCGACGAAGCCGGCGACCGGTGGCGTGTGAGGGAAGCCTGCCCGCTCGGTCAGGAACCGTCCGATCTCGAGGTCGGGTGTGACTCCGCCGCTCAGGCGATGGAAAACCTTGAGAAATAATCGGTCGCCCTGCGCCGCCGAGATGGCCGAGCGGCCATCGTGGAGGACACGAGTCCGGAGGGTTTCGTCGGTCGGCCCGCGCAGCAATCGAAAAGACCGCGTGGGCGAGGCGAAAAGCTCGCCTCCGGTGGCGCAGATCCGGCGTCGTCGGGCGATCGCGCCGAGAACCGTGTCGAGGAAGGTACCGTCCGACGCGCAGTCGTAAAGCGCGCCAGCGGCCGTCGGCTTCCCCAGCCGGCGCACCTCGGCGAGAATCAGCCTCGGATTCTCGGCCCGCAGCCGCTCGGCCTTATCGCCAACGGCGAGAGCCAGGGGGACGGAGCAGGTCTCCGGATCGCCGTCGACGTACTCGGCCCGGACCACGAGGATGCGCGGCGCGGTCAGCCCGCGGTCGAGCGGCACGCTGTCCACGACGCGCGCCGCCTTGACCCGGCGCGATGGCCCGTCCTCCCATCCCCGTGCGGTCAGGTAGCTCAGCAGGATATCTTCGAACCGGGCCTTCCCCGGGCCCGTCAGCGCGTCGGCCCACTCGCCCTCGACGGTCAGGGTCGGTCGGACGTCGCCCCCGAGCGCGGCCCGCTCGCTCGACCCGTCGGCGGACGAAACGGGTGCGTTCTCCGACTCGATCGTGAACCAGTAGAAGGCGTGCGGTCCGAGGGTCAGCAGGTAGGGACGCTCGCCGATTCGGGGGAAGCGCGTTCGACCGAAAATCTCCACCGGCGTCATGCCGCCAAACCGGTCGAGGCTTAGCTCGACGTACTGGGCGAACCGCGAGAGGTTGGCGACGACCAGGATCGTTTCGTCGTGGTAGCGTCGGATGAACGCCAGGACTTTCCGATTCTCCGGATAAAGGAACTCGAGGCTTCCCCGGCCGAGCGCCTTGAACCGCTTGCGCAGGGCGATCAAGCGCTTCGTCCACCAGAGGAGCGAGTGAGGGTTCTTTTGCTGCGCCTCGACGTTCAGCGCCTGATGGTGGTACTCGGAATCGACGACGAGCGGCAGGTAGAGCCGCTGGGGATTCGCGCGGGAGAAGCCGGCGTTGCGGTCGGCGCTCCACTGCATCGGCGTGCGGACGCCGTTGCGGTCGCCCAGGTAGACGTTGTCGCCCATGCCGATCTCGTCGCCGTAGTAAATCACCGGCGTTCCGGGGAGCGAGAAGAGGAGTCCGTTCATCAGCTCGATCCGCCGCCGGTGGTTGCCGAGCAGCGGGGCGAGGCGTCGTCGAATGCCGAGGTTGATTCGTGCCTCCGGGTCCTGGGCGTAGGCCCGGTACATGTAATCGCGCTCTTCGTCGGTGACCATCTCCAGGGTCAGCTCGTCGTGGTTGCGCAGGAAGAGCGCCCATTGGGCGGTCTCGGGAATCGCCGGCGTCTGAGCGAGGGTGTCGATGATCGGGTAGCGGTCCTCCATGCGGATCGCCATGAACATGCGCGGCATGATCGGGAAGTGGAACGCCATGTTGCTCTCGTCGCCGTCGCCGAAGTAGGCCACCGCGTCTTCCGGCCACTGGTTCGCCTCGGCGAGGAGCATGCGGGCCGGGTACCGCTCGTCGATGTGGCGCCGCAGCGCGCGGAGGAACTGGTGGGTCTCGGGAAGGTTTTCGCAGTTCGTGCCCTCGCGCTCGTAGAGGTAGGGCACGGCGTCCAGCCGCAGCCCGTCGATTCCCATGCCCAGCCAGAAGTCGAGAATCTTGAAGACGGCTCTCCGCACCGCCGGGTTGTCGTAGTTGAGATCGGGCTGGTGGGAGTAGAACCGGTGCCAGTAATAGGCCCGGGCGATCGGATCCCAGGCCCAGTTCGAGTGCTCGAAGTCTTTGAAAATGATCCGCGCGTCGCGGTACTTCTCCGGCGAATCCGACCAGACGTAGAAATCGCGCCAGGAGCTACCGGGCTCGGCCCGGCGGGCGCGCTCGAACCACGGATGGTCGACCGAGGTGTGGTTGATCACCAGCTCGGTGATCACCCGCAGCCCGCGTCGGTGCGCCTCACGCAGGAACGTCTTGAAGTCGTGGAGGCTCCCGTAGCCGGGGTGAATCGTCGCGTAGTCGGCGATGTCGTAGCCGTCGTCTTTCAGCGGCGAGGGGTAAAAGGGAAGGAGCCAGAGGGCGGTGACCCCGAGGTCCTGGAGGTAGTCTAGCTTTTCGGTCAGCCCGCGGAAGTCGCCGATGCCGTCGTCGTCGCTGTCCTGAAATGCCCGGACGTGAAGCTCGTAGATGATCGCGTCTTTGTACCAGAGCGAGTCGCTCGCGTCGCCGATGCGCCCATCGTCGGGCGCGGATATCTTCGTCGCCGCCATGGCCTTCCCTTTGACCTGCCAGCGTCCGGCCGGGGGATCGGCGATCCCGAACCGGACGGAGCGTGCCCGGGGCGCGTTCCCAGCCAGCTACCGCCGGGGCCCCACCGGGCGATTGTCATGATATTCCTGTCTCGAGCGAAAGAACAAGACGGCCGAGTCTGGCAGGCATAAGGCCGACATCCTGGGAGATCTCGCGGAGCGCGGGCGTCCCGCCCGCCTGCGTCCGGTGGCCCCGAGCGGGCGGGACGCCCGCGCTCCCAGGCTTGGTAGCGCTTCCACCATTCCACGGTGAGACCGAGCCTGCCGGACGGCAAAGCGCGGCGATTGATCCGATTTCCAACTCCAGAGCCCGATGGTGGGGACACGGGCCGGTTGTCGGCTCGGACTCGCCGCGCTTTGCCAAGAGGCGTACGAACACTCGACTGTCATTCATGATCTATCCGATGAGCCAAATCGCCGCGGGGTCGCCGACCGGCGACCACGGTCCACCGGCTCGCTCGGATAGCAACTGTGCATGATTCTCGAAAAGGTCGCCAGCCGTCAGGCCGGGTCGGCCCGCACCGGCGGGGCGACGCCGGCTAGGTCGTGGGCGGCGCGGCCGCCGCGACCGGTCGCTTGATGTAGTGTGTCGGGTCCTTCAGGAATAGCTCTCGGCATTCGACCGAGCAGAAGTGATAGGTCTCCCCTTGGTAGGTGACGTTCGCTTCTTCCTGGCCGGGCTTGAGCTGCATGCCGCAGACCGGGTCCCGCTCGGCGCTGGCTCCGCGGCCCGGGGTGGCGGCGATCGACGATGCGACTCCGCCGAGCGATCGGACGATCTCAGATGGGACCAGCCAGCGTCCCGACTGAATCTCTTCGCCGGCCCGGATCGCGTGCCAGCGTCCCAGGTTGTCGACGTAGATCCCGTCCTCGGCTGGGCCAAGCTCCCGAACGTGGATGAGCTCGCGAAGCTTGGCGACCTGGTCGGCGGTCGCCATGACCAGCGCCTGCTGGCTCTCACCATCCGTTCGTTCGGCCACGATCGTCGTGACGAGGCCCATCTCTTGAAAAGAGGAAACCGCGCCGTCGACGGTCAACGCGTACAGCTGCGTCTCCTGCGTCATAGACTTACACTCCTCGTCGAGTGCTCGTACTCCGATCCACACTAGCACCTTGAATGATCCCTGTCAAACCAGGTGGTCGGTCTAGGCGTCCGTCCAGACCCAGTCGCGGATCTCCGGCTCGTCTTCCAGGTGCTCGCGTGAGTAGGCGCTCGCCCGGGCGAGGAGGCGGTTGCACTCGTCGATCAGCTCGGTCGCGCGCGATTGGATCGCCGGCGCGCGCCGGAGCGCCTCGATGCACAGGTGATAACGGCTCATTCCGTTGAGCGCGACCATGTCGAACGGGGTGGTCGTCGTTCCCTGCTCGTTGAAGCCCCGCACGTGAAAGCGCTCAGCGAACGGCCGGCCGTGGACGAGCTGGTGGACCGCGCGCTGGTAGCCGTGGAAAGCGAAGATGACCGGTTTGTTCTCGGTGAACAGCCCGACGAAGCGCTCGTTCTCCATGCCGTGCGGGTGAAGGCGGGGCGGCAGGAGCGTCATCAGATCCACCACGTTGACGAGCCGCACTTTGAGCTCCGGCGCATTCCGGCGCAGCCACCAGGCCGCGGCGACCGTCTCCTGGGTCGGAACGTCGCCCGCGCAGGCCAGGACCACGTCCGGATCGCCGGACGCGTCGTTGCTCGCCCACGGCCAGATCGACGCGCCGCGGTTGCAGTGCTCGAACGCTTCATCGATCTCCAGCCACTGGAGCTGGGGCTGCTTGTCGATCACGACGAGGTTGACGTAATCTTTGCTCCGCAGGCAGTGATCGGCGATCGACAGGAGGCAGTTGGCGTCCGGCGGCAAATAGATGCGCGTCACCGTGCCCTGCTTGGACAGCATCACGTCGATCAGCCCCGGCCCCTGGTGGCTGAAGCCGTTGTGGTCGTTGCGCCAGCAGGTCGAGGTGAGCAGGATGTTCAGCGAGGAGATCGGCGCCCGCCAGGGCAGCTTGATCGCCTCTTCGAGCCACTTGGTGTGCTGGACGGTCATCGACGCGGAGACCATCGCGAAGGCCTCGTAGGTCGCGAAGAACCCGTGACGACCGGTCAACAGATAGCCTTCGAGCCAGCCTTCGCACAGGTGCTCGCTCAACACCTCCATCACCCGCCCGTCCGGCTTCAGGTGATCGTCCAGGTCGATCGTCTTGCCGACGAAGCAGCGATTCTCGACGTCGAAGACGTTGTTCAGGCGGTTCGAGCTCGCCTCGTCGGGGCTAAACAGCCGAAAGTTCGCCCGATCGGCGTTCTTCACGAAGACGTCGCGCAACAGCTTGCCGAGCTGGCGCGTCGACTCGTTGCGCTCGGTGGCCGGCCGCGGCACCGGCAGGGCGTATTCGCGAAAGTCGGGCACCTCCAGGTCGACCCGGATCGTGCCGCCGTTGGCGTGCGGGTTCGCGCCCATGCGCCGCTGACCGGTTGGCGCCAGGGCGGCGAGCTCGGGGCGTAGCGTTCCGTTCTCGTCGAACAGGTCGTCCGGGCCGTAGCTCCGCATCCACGATTCCAGCATCGCGAGCTGCTCCGGCTTCGTCTTCACCTCGGCGAGCGGAACCTGGTGGGCGCGGAAGGTTCCTTCGACCGGCACGCCGTCCAGCTCGGTTGGTCCGGTCCAGCCCTTGGGGGTGCGCAGCACGATGGCCGGCCAGCGCGGCCGCCCGGCGACGCCCCGCGTCCGGGCCTCGTTCTGGATCGCGCGGATCTCCTGGTAGCAGAGGTCGAGGGTGGCGGCAAGCTGCTGGTGAACCAGCCTCGGGTCGTCGCCTTCGACGAAGTGGACGGCGTAGCCGTTCCCCTCGATCGTCGCCCGAACGTCGCCGTCGTCGTCGCGCGCCAGAACGGTCGGGCTGGCGATCTTGTACCCGTTCAAGTGCAGGATCGGCAGGACCGCTCCGTCGCGCGCTGGATTCAAGAAGCTGGTGCCCTTCCAGGAGCCGGCCAGCGGCGCGGTCTCGGCCTCGCCATCCCCGACCACCGCCGCGACGATCAGGTCGGGATTATCGAAGGCGGCGCCGAACGCGTGAGCCAGGACGTAGCCCAGCTCGCCGCCCTCGTGGATCGAGCCCGGCGTCGGCACGCTGACGTGGCTGGGAATGCCGCCCGGCGTCGAAAACTGACGAAACAGCCGCTCCATTCCGGCGAAATCCCGTGAGACGCGCGGGTAGATCTCCGAATACGTTCCCTCGAGGTAGACGTTGGCGACGATCGCCGGCCCGCCGTGACCGGGACCGGCCAGGTAGATCACGTCCAGATCGTGCTCTTTTATCAGTCGGTTCAGTTGGACGTAGATCAGGCTCAGCCCGGGCGACGTTCCCCAGTGGCCGAGCAGCCGCGGCTTGACGTGCTCCGGGCGCAGCGGCTCGCGCAGCAGGGGATTGGCCTGGAGGTAGATCTGGCCGATCGTGAGATAGTTCGCGGCGCGCCAGTAGCGGTCGACGCGGTCCAGCAGCTCGGGAGAGAGGGGACCGGTCGCCGTGGTCGGAGGCATCGGCGTGGGCTGGCCAGCGGATCGGACCGCGCTCGAGATACTCGCGTCGAAGCGAAACATCGTCTTCTCCTCATCGAGA
>JAJPKB010000622.1 GCA_021323915.1 Chloroflexota bacterium
CTCGCGGAGGGCCACGCGGAGGGCCTTCACCTTGTTCCGGCGCCCCTGCCAGCCCTCGGCTCGGAAGGCTTCGATCGCCCGGGCGATGATCGGCCAGGACCGCTTCGCATCCACCGGATTCGCGCCCACGGTGACCGGTCGGAGCGTCAGCAACCCCGCGGCCGCGGTGAGCTCGCGCCGACGGATCTCCCCGATCCCCCCACCGATCCCGCTCGGCGCGAGGTGCCAGTCGATCGTCGAGAGGTCCCGACCGTAACGACGGCGAAGCTCGCGCCGATACGCCTTGGCGTTCTGACAGAGGTCCTCGGCCAGCGCGTAGGCGCGCGCCAGGGGAAAGTGCGGTGGGACGACCGCGAGGCCGGCGGCGGCGGTCGCCGGCCCCCTTCCATCGGGGAGCGCGGCGGTCTGCCGCTCGAATTCCTCCAGGTAGGCCACCGCGAGCCCCACGCCCAGGCGTCCTCGGCAGACGAAGGTGAAGTCGTCGCCGCCGAAGATCACCGGGCGCGCCGGCCGGAATCGGCTTCCCTCGGGGCGGGCTTCGACCGGCGCCAGGCGAAGGGTCGCTCGCTGAGCCCGCAGCGCAGCGCGCTTGAACTCCTCGGAGAAGCGCCGGATGCGCTGGACGTACAGGCGATTCTGGTCGGGCGTGGCGTGCTCGCGGGCTAGATCGGCGATCCGCTGGCCAACACCGTTGCCGTCGGCGTGGACCACCGCGATCTCGCTCTCTTCACCCTTCTTTCGCCGCAAATCCTCCACGAGAAGCGGAAACTCGACGGACTCGCCCGGATCGAGGGCGGCGCGCTCGCGGTCGCGCGCCGCCGACGCGGCGTCGATCGCGGCAAGGACCTCCGCCGAGGCCGGGCGACTCGGCTCGTCCGAATAGGGTGGCGTCCAGCCGACGGCGGGCAGACCGGTCGACGCGCACGGGGCGGTGACCCCGAGGCCAAGCAGCGGCCGATCGCGTATGCCGCCGCGCTTGTCGGCAGCCAGGTCGCCGGCCACGAGGTCTTCGATCGCGCGGGCGAGCGATTTCCCCCAGTCGAACGGTCGGCGCGCGACCGCCAGCCGCAGGCCGGGGGCTTCGGCCAGGACGCGCCGCGACAGCCGGCCGACGAACTCTCGCGCCCCGATCGCATCGCGAAAGAGGACGAAGACGTTCCCACCGCCGGCGTAAAGGAGCTCCGCGTCGATCGGATCGCGCTCGATCCACCGATCGTCGTCGATAATCCAGCCGTCTGACGGGCCCGACCGTCGGGCGTTGGTCCGCTCGGGCAGGGCCTCGTACGCCCATGCCTCGGTCGCCTGGGCGACCACGTACGACGCGCCAACCTGCTCGCGAACTCGGTTCGAGCGGAAGACGTATGCTTGAATGCGCGCCGTGTCGACGCCGACGAGGGTAAACGCCATCAGGCCTCCAGCCCCGCCTCGTCGATCCAGCCGGCGAGGGCATCGGCGAGGTCGGGCACGTGCTTTCGGCCGAAGACCGTGACGTACTCGTCGTCGAACTGATCGCGCGCCTCGGCCTCGACCTGCTCGGGATCGTCGCTGAAGCACACCAGCGCCGCGCGCGCCTCGTCGCCGCCAAGCTGCCGGGCGCGGGTCAGGGCCTCGAACAGCTTCGTCTTGAGGTCGGCGCGGCGTTCGATCGTCGTGCACGAGATGCCAAAGAACTGGTAGCCCCGCGTCGCGGCGACGTCGAACTCGAAGTTCGTCGCCGCGGTGCCGACGAGGCGGCGGGGCTCGAGGTTCGCGCCGACCGAGGTGAGGTGGCAGCGCTCGGCGATTTCTTCGACGGTCGCCAGGGTGAACGTCTCCAGCCACTTACCTTGGACCCACTTGGCGGCCTCTTCCAGGTCGCTTCCCAGCGCCAGTGCTCGGGCAAGATCGTCGGCTCTCAATTGGTCCGTCGACGATTCACCAGAGGCGAGAGAGCGTCGGAACGCGTCGACCGCCTCGGTCAACCCCGGATGATTGGGCCAGGGCAGCGGGGCGTCGCGCAGCTCTCGCTTATTTCGCCACACCGGCGCGCCGCGCTGACCGCGTTTGCGCCACTTCGTCTCCAGCTCGTCGCGCACCCAGCTCCCCCACGCTTGCGCCGCCGGTCCATCGCCCTGAACCCGGGCCAGGGCGCGCGCGACGTCGACGAGCCGGCGACGCGCCCCGGAATCGCGAAATTCCCAGCCGTGCAGCCGGGCGATCTCATCGAGGGTGAACGAGACCGCGGTGGCGACCGGGAGCATCCGGACCTCGCCGGTGGTCCAGTCGGCCGGATCGACGCGGATCGTCAGGTCCCGGGCATCGAGGTAGCTGAAGACGGGGTGCTGGCCCGCCGCGCGGGCGGCATCCTGAATCGCGCGGTAGGCGTGGACCGCCATGGCTTTGGTCCCGCCGGTGTAGTTGAGGCCGATCCGCTGGTTTCGGGCAAGGGCGGCCTCGGCGCGCCGGCGGACGGCGCGGTAGATCTCGGCGCCGTTGGTGTCGGAGATGGGGATCTGTTCCGGCGGCCCAGCCAGCGC
>JAJPKB010000068.1 GCA_021323915.1 Chloroflexota bacterium
ATCCTCGGGCTTCTCGGATCCGACCGCGGGGTCAGTCCGCCACCGATCGCGCCGGCCAGCGCGCCAGATCCGATCAGCTTCGCGCGGACCGGCTTGCCCCAGCCGGTGAGCGCGGCGACCTACGATCAGGCGAACGAGCTGACCACATGGGGCAGCGCCACCCTGACCTACGACGCGAACGGGAACCTGACCAACGACGGGACGAACACCTACACCTGGAACGCGCGCAACCAGCTCGCCTCGATCAGTGGACCCTCCACCGTCGCCAGCTTCAGCTACGACGCCGTCGGTCACCGCACCAGCAAGACGATCAACGGAACGACGGCCGGCTTCCTCTACGACGGCTCGAACCCGGTCCAGGAGCTGGCCGGCACCACCCCCCAGCGCCAACCTGTTGACCGGCCTGGCCACCGACGAGACCTTCACCCGCACCGACAGCACCGGTACGTCGACGCTGCTGCCCGACGCGCTCGGCTCGACGACGGCGCTGACCGACTCCAGCGGAACGATCCAAACTCAATACACCTACGATCCCTTTGGCAACGCCACGCCCTCCGGCGCGGCGAACGCCAACTCCTATCAATTCACCGGTCGGGAGAACGACGGCACCGGCCTCGACTATTACCGGGCGCGCTACTACAGCCCGACGCTGCAACGGTTCATCAGCGAGGATCCGCTGGGGTTTGGCGGGGGTGACCCGAACCTCTACGCCTACGCCGGGAATGACCCGATAGATCTCACGGATCCCAGCGGGGAATGCCCGATTTGCGCTGCGGTTGTCGCGGGTGCCCTCATTGGCGCCGGCGTTGGTGGGGTGTCCGCCTGGCTATCAGGCGGTAACGTGCTACGCGGCGCGGGGGAGGGTGCGCTGGCGGGCGGAGTGGGAGTTCTCGCGGGCGCGGCTGTCCTGGCGGTGGCCGGCCCTGTGGGCGTGGGCGCGACAGCGGCCGCTATCGCTTCGGCCTTCACGGCTGGCGCCGTCGGTGACACGGCGGTGCAGGGCGCTGATATCGTGTTGGGAGCACGGAAATCCTTCGATCCCGGAGAAGCCGTCCTTTCCGGGGCGATCGGCGCTGTCACTGGCGGGTGGTATGAATCCGGATGGGAGATTAAGATCAACAGCAATCTTCGAATCGCACCATTCGGTAACCGGACGGATAATCCCACCGGTGAGCTACCACACTATCACCGGCGAGGCCTCGACCCTAGCAATCCCGGTGCGACGTCACCGGGTCAGGGGATTGGACGGCACAGGCCGTGGGATACGAGAACACCGGACACCAGCTTTTGGAATAGGTTCTAGTTTGATCGGCTGCCGGGATCGTGAGAACATCAGACACGTTGGGAGTGCCCCACATGCCGAGCCGGAGTGAGGGAGATCAGTCTTTCATCAGACCGCCTCTGATCGTGGATGACTCGGGTGACATCCTAGTGTTCGCATCCGTGGAAGAGGCGGAAAGCTACCTCGAGCCATGGGCTGCCAAACAGGGAATTGCGGTTTATGACGCCGAAGGTCGGCTTGTGCGCCTGGTACGAAGGGGTCCGCGAGTACGTGTCGCACCAGGCGACAGTATACCTTGGCACTCCGAGGTCCTGCGGGACCGTCTCGTCTCCTACCTCAGTCGGATCGGGGAGGAGAGGACCAAGCGATCCAACCAGTGGCTGATAGATGCGCCATTAAGTGAACTGATTGAACTCGCTGCGGACTGGGGACGGCTCGGATAGTCCGCCTGCTCCGAAGGACGGGCCGGAGGTCTCCTGATGCGCGAAGCATCGCCTTCGTGGCGGTGGTGCCCATTCGCCTTGGGGTAGCTCCTGCGCTAACTCGATGCCGCCGCATGTGGCCGCTTCGACTACGCCTATGCCGGCAACGATCCGATCACCCTGACCGATCCCAGCGGCGAGATCATCCAGGTCCTGGCGCCGATCGCCGGGGCGTGCGCGGGTGGCGCCGTGGTCAGCGTCGCGGTAGACGTCGGCGTCGACGTGCTGGGCAGCCGGAAGGTCACCGTCGGCGGCGTCGTCCGCAGCGCGGCCACCGGCTGCGCGGCCGGCGTGGTCACGCTCGGGGTTGGTGAATTCATTGGCGTTGCCGCCGACGCGATCTTTGGACTGCAGGACGCGGGGACCATCGCGCCCACCGGCGTCTTTAGTGTCTACGAGTCGTACAACGCAGCGGGCGATGTGCAATACGTCGGTATCACGAACGACATTGCTCGACGGGCCGCTGAGCACGCCCGAGCAAAAGGGATTACGATAGATCCGATCTCCGGATTGTCCGGCAACTTGTCGAAATACGACGCGCATGGCGTTGAACAGGCACTTATCGACTTTTACGGACTTGCAAAGAATGGGGGCACCCTGCTGAACCGGATCAACAGCATCGCACGGAGCAATCCCAACTTTCCGGCGCAACTTCAGCGTGGAATTGACCTGCTGCGACGGGTCGGGTATCCTGGGTTTTAGCAATGGAACATAAGACTAACAAACGGCTGCAGCCCGGCGCGGTGGTCGAGATTCCAACCCCGAAGGGGCTGGCTTACGCGCAGTACACCCACGAGAGCCCGTTGATGGGATCGTTGCTGCGCATTCTGCCCGGCCTGCACGCGACGCGCCCCACCCGATTCTCCGACCTGGTAGGGGAGCCGGAGCGCTTTGTGGTTTTCTTTCCGCTCAGGGCAGCGGTTGCGCACGGGACGGTGCAGGTGGTCAGTCAGGAGCAGATCCCGGAGAGATGCCAAGCGTTTCCGCTTTTCCGCACCGGACACCGGGACCGGGCGACCGGCCGAATCGAGAACTGGTGGTTGTGGGACGGACAACGGGAATGGAGAGTGGGCAAGC
>JAJPKB010000150.1 GCA_021323915.1 Chloroflexota bacterium
CTAGGCGACTATTGGAGCGCAAGTATACGGGCGTGCTTATACGGAGTCAAGACGAAAATGCACGCCGTATCTGATCAGAAGAGACCGGCAGGGTGATAAAGAAGGTGGTGGTCTGGCCGGGAATGCTCTTCGCCCAGATTCGGCCGCCCATGGCCTCGACCAGTCCCCTGGAGATGTAGAGGCCGAGGCCGAGCCCGCCGACCCGACCGGCCTGGGCGCTCGCCGTTCGGTAGAAGCGGGTGAAGAGCCGGGCCATCTGCTCCGGTGGAATCCCCGGGCCCGTGTTGGTGACCGATACCTCGACCTCGCGTCCGATTCGCCGAGCGGCGACGACGATCTCGGTCCCCGGCGTCCCGTACTTCACCGCGTTCGAGATCAGATTCGCGAGCACCTGCTCGATCCGGGACGGATCGGCCTCGATCCGGGGAAGCGCTCCGGCGATCTCCAGACGCACCGGACGCCTCTGGGAGACCTCGGCCGACCGCGCCACCACGTCCCGCAGAAGCGCCGTGAGGTCCACCTCCTCGCGCGCCACCGTCAGCCGTCGCGCCTCGATCCTCGACACGTCGAGGAGATCGCCGATCATCCGGTTGAGCAGGCGCGTCATCGTGACGATGTGACCAACGCTCGCGCGAGCCGACGGCGGCAAGGCTCCCAATTGCTTCGCGAGCAGGTCGGCGTAGCCGCTGATCACCGTCACCGGCTGGCGCAGATCGTGGGCGACCAGCGAGGTCCACTCCTCGCGCAGACGCTCGGCTGCCTTGATCTCGGAGATGTCCTGGGTGACGATCACCGCGCCGATGATCGTCCCGTCGGACAGCCGAACCGGCGCGGCGTTGTCCAGGACCGGCACGCTCGTCCCGTCGGGGCGAACGACCAGGGCCTCGGTGCGCGGAGGCGTCTCCCCGTCGAGGGCGCGCGTTCCCGGCAGGTCCGCCTCCGGAATCGGCCGGCCATCGGGGTAGCGGATATCGCCGACGTACTGCGCGCGACCGGCCGCCGAAACGATCGGTCGGCCCAGCAGCCGGACCATCTCCGGGTTGGCGAGCACCGCGCCGGTCGCCTTGTCGACGTAGAGAATCCCGTTGAACGCGCACTCGAAGATCGCCTGGAACCGCGCCCGCTCGGTTTGAACCTGGGCGAGCAACCGCTCGCGCTCCTGTTCGGCGCGCTTTCGCGCGGTGATGTCCTGGATGATCGCGACCGCGCCGGTGATCCCACCGCTGGGATCGCGCTCCGGGCTGCCGGCGCCGCTGATGACCACCTCGAACCCGTTGTTGTAGCGCACCAGGATCTCGATGTCGCGCGTCGCCCGTCCGTGCTCGATCGCCTGGGGAAGCGGTAGCTCCCGAGGCGGGAATGGCGTGCCATCGAGGCGGAACAGGGAATATCCGCCGCGCGGGCCGTAGGCCGTGCCGGTCACCACGCCGCCGAGGATCAGGTTCGCCTCGGGGTTGGAAAGGACGATCGCTCCCCGCGCGTCGGCCAGCAGCACGCCGGCCGGCATCGTATCGAGGACGGTCCGGAGGGTGACGTTCAGCCGGCGCGTCTGCTCGACGAGGGCGAGCGCTCGCTGCTGCTCGCGCCTCAGGTCGTCGAGCAGGCGCTGTCGCACCTCTTCCTCTCGCTTGCGGGCGCCGACATCCCGAAGGTCGATCGAAAGACCGTTCGCGGCGGGGTAGATCCGCACCTCCAGCCAGCATCCCGATGGCTCGAAGAGTGTCTCCCGCGAGACCACCGCCCCGGCGGTTATCGCCTCACGGATCGCCCGTCCCAGCGGCGTGCCTTCCAGGTCCGGAATACTCGTCCAAAGATTCTGGCCCACGAGCTCGGATGGCGCAACGTCCGAATCCCGTCCCAAAAAGCGCAGCGCCGTCGCGTTGAGATAACGAAGCCGCCCATCGCGGTCGACCGCGATGAACCCGTCGGTGATGCTGTTCAGGATGCTGGTGATCTCACGCCGCGCGGCCTCGGCCTCGCCGGCGCGCCGGGCCGAGGCCCATCGCTCCTCGGTGAGCAACAGCGCGAGAACGCTGATCGTGATGAGTGAGACCAGGTGCAAAAGCGTGGGGACGAGCGGAGATTGATCGAGGTACGCCGAGTAGGCCGCGACGAGGAACGCGAGCGCGGCGCTGGCCAGGATGCCCCGCCGGGAAAACCACTGGGTCGCGATCAGCACCGAGACCGCATACGGGGTTGCGACAAATTGATCGCGTGGCTGGACGAGACTGTCGATGAGGAACCCCAGCAGAAGGCTCAGGGCGACGATCAGGACTTTTCCGACCGGACCAGCGCGGAGGGTCATCGTTGGCTCTCCCTTCGGGCCGATTATCTCAGGAGTGTATCGCGTCCGGCGAGTCCGCGAAACACACGCTCGCCGGTCCGATCGCTTGAAGGACCGGGTGGGCCGATCAGGTCCGCGCGGCCAGGAACAAGCGCTCACCCGACGGCTTCTGTCTTCCGCCGGGCATTTCGCGGTCCACTCACCCCTGTCCACCTGTATAATGATCGCCACGACGAGGAGGCAAGATGCCCGAGCCTTATGGACTGCTCCCGACCACCGTCATCGGCAGCCACGCGATCCCCAGTTGGCTGTGGACCGCCCTCGAGGCGATGGACCAGGGAAAGTACGGCCCCACCGACGTGCGCGAGACGTTCGACGACGCCGTCAACCTCGCGATTCTCGACCAGGAGCGGGCAGGGATCGACGTCATCACCGACGGCGAGATGCGGCGCTGGTACTTTGTGCAGAGCTTTTTCAAGCGCTTCGAGGGCCTCGAGAGCGTCGGCGTCCTCCGAAAAACCGGCGTCTACGGCTACGATAGCGTGCCCCGGTACCGTCCGGTCGCCCGCCTCAAGGTTCCGGATGGCCTCGGCATCGTCGAGGAGTTCAACTACCTCAAGACCCACACCGGCCGCAAGATCAAGGCGACCTGCCCGGGCCCGCTGACCCTGACGATCCACATCCAGCTTCACGACGACAAAGTGTACAGGAACCGCCTCGAGCTGGCCTGGGAGATGGCCGGCACGATCAACCGCGAGCTGAAGGCGCTGGTCGAAGCCGGGGCCGAGTTCATCCAGCTCGACGAGCCGTCGTTCGCGATCATCCCCGGCGAGACGCGCGAGTGGATCCGGCTGATCAACGCCGCGCTCGACGGGGTGAGCGCGAAGAAGCTCGCCCTCCACGTTTGCTTCGGCAACCTGGCGAGCCGTCCGCGCGGCAAGCGCGACTACGGGCGGTTCTTCCCGGAGCTGCTCGACGTGAAGTGCGACCAGCTCGTGTTCGAGTTCGCCAACCGCGAGATGAAAGAGGCGAGCATCTGGAAGGACGCCGGGATCGACCGCGAGTTCGGGGCCGGGGTGATCGACGTCAAGTCGTTCTACGTCGAGCGCCCCGAAGACGTGGCCGAGCGGGTGCGCACGCTGCTCCAGTACGTCCCGGCCGACAAGCTCTGGCTCACTCCCGACTGCGGCTTCTTCCAGCTTCCCCGCTGGCTCTGCTTCCTGAAGCTCAAAGCGCTGGTGGACGGCGTCAGGATCGTGCGGAAGGAATTGAGCGGGTAGGGCTGAGAGTCGCGATTACTGGCTGCGGGCGAGCAGACCCGCCGCGTCGAGCGCCCGACGAACGCGCTCGACTTCGATGTCGTTCAAGCGGGTCATCGGCCTCCCCACGACGTTCGTAGAGATCACGCCACGTAGCATCAGCGCGGTCTTGAAGGCGCCGAGGGCCGACGCGGTCGGGCCGAGACGCCCCGGCGTGCCCGCGTCAATGATCGAGAAGAGCTGGTACAGCCGTTCCTGCTCGCGGCGTGCTTTTTCCCAATCGCCCGCCC
>JAJPKB010000300.1 GCA_021323915.1 Chloroflexota bacterium
GAAGCTTATTGCTGGCGGGCCTTCTCTTTATTGGTGGCTCACTCTTAAACCAGGTTATTTCCATCTACGAAACCTATACCAGCGAGCACGTAGCCTGGACCGCCACCAATCAATTGCGCGCGGATCTTATGCAGCACTGCATGGAGCTGGACATGGCCTTTCATAAAGTGCATACGCAGGGCGAGCTGATCGAGCGCATCGATGGGGACGTCACCGCGCTCGCCAACTTCTTCTCTCAGCTCGTCGTTCGGGTGATCGGCAGCGGGCTGCTGGTCGTCGGAACCCTGGCGATGCTCTTCCGCGAGGACTGGCGGGTCGGGGCCGTCCTGTCGGCCTTCGCGCTGGTCTCGCTCGTCGTGCTGAACCGCGCCCGAAACCTCGCCGTGCCGGAGCAGCGCGCCGAGCGCGAGGCGAGCGCCCGCCTCTTCGGACTCCTGGAAGAGCGGATCGCCGGGATCGAGGACGTTCGCGCGAACGGCGCCGGCCCCTATGCGATGCGGCGATTCCACGAGCGGATGCGCGAGGTCTTCGAGAAGGGCCGACGGGCGCTCGTGATCCGGTCGATCACCTGGCTCCTGACCATGGGCCTCTTCACCGGGGGCATCGTCCTCACCCTCGGCATGGGCGCCTACCTCTACCTGGCCGGGGCGATCACGATCGGCACGGTCTACCTGTTCTTCCAGTACACCCAGATGCTCCAGAGCCCGCTCGAGCAGATCACCAATCAGCTTCAGGACCTCCAGCGGGCCACGGCGAGCATCCAGCGGGTGCGCGAGCTGCGGCGAATACAGGCGAGTATCCTGGACGGGCCCGGCGCGGCGCTGGACTCGGGCGCGCTGGCGGTGGAGTTCGATCACGTCTCGTTCGCCTACCTCGACGGCCCGGACGACGAGCCGGTGCTCCGCGACCTCACCTTCCGAATCGAGCCCGGTCGCGTTCTCGGTCTTCTCGGTCGGACCGGCAGCGGGAAGACGACGATCAGCCGCCTGCTGTTCCGGTTCTACGACCCGACGGACGGCGTGGTCCGGGTGGGCGGGACCGACACCCGCCAGGCGCGCCTGGCCGACCTGCGGCGGCGCGTCGCTATCGTCACCCAGGACGTCCAGCTCTTCTCGGCGACCGTCCGCGACAACCTGACTTTCTTCGACCCGGCGGTCTCGGACGCGTGGATCCTCGAGGTGATCCACGACCTCGGGCTCGACGCCTGGTACGCCAATCTCCCGGACGGTCTCGATACCCGGCTGGACTCCGGTGGGGCCGGGCTATCGGCCGGGGAGGGCCAGCTGCTGGCGTTCGTGCGGGTCTTCCTGCGCGACCCGGGGCTGGTGATCCTCGACGAGGCGTCGTCCCGGCTGGATCCGGCGACCGAGCGCCTGATCGAGCACGCCGTGGATCGCTTGCTTCGAGACCGAACCGGCCTGATCATCGCCCACCGCCTGGCGACGGTCCAGCGTGCCGACGAGATCCTGATCCTCGAAGACGGGCGGATGCGCGAGCACGGAGAGCGCGAGCGCCTGGCCCGCGACCCGGCCTCGCGCTTCGCCCGATTGCTCCAAACCGGCCTGGAGGAGACACTGGTATGAGTGCCACCGCGACCAAGACGGCCGCGCGGTCAGCCGCGCCAACCGCCGGACCCGACCAACCGGGTCGGGTAACCCCGCTGCCCCTGCTCTGGCGCCTGTTGCGCTACGCGCCGGGGCTCTTTCTCCTGAATCTCGGGCTGTGGACGGTGTTCTACATGCTGCCGCTGGCGAACGGCTTGATCGCCCAGTCCTTCTTCGATAGCCTGGACGGGACAATCGCCGGCGCCACCGGGCGCGTCTGGCTGCTGCTCGGCCTCCTGCTCGTGGCCGGCCTGGCGCGCATGCTGGCCTTCTTCAGCTCGTTCGTGGTGTTCGCGACCTACCTCTACACGATCCACGCCCTGCTGCGGAAGAACCTGCTGAACTGGCTTATGAATGGGCCGGGCGCGCCGTCGCTGCCGGACTCGCCGGGCGAGGCGATCAGCCGGTTCCGCGACGACGTCGAGGAGATCTTCAACTGGATCGACGTCCTCTTCGACTTCGGCGGCTCGCTGGCTTTCGCCGGCGCGGCGACTGTCCTGATGTACCGGATCGAGCCGACGCTCTCCCTGGTCGTGCTCGTTCCGCTGGTGCTCGCGGCCGGGGTCGTCAACACCATGGGCGGCACGATCCGAAAATTCCGCCGGGCGAGCCGGGCGGCGACCAGCCGGGTGACCGGCTTCATCGGGGAGCTGTTCGGCGCGGTCCAGGCGGTGAAGGTCGCCTCGGCCGAGGAGTCGGTGATCGGGGCGTTTCGGCGGCTCAACGCCGAACGACGCCGCGCCGCCCTGAAAGATAACCTGTTCACCGAGTCGATCGACTCGTTCAACCAGAACACCGGCCAGCTGGCGATCGGCGTGATGCTCCTGGTGATCGCCGCGTCGCTTCGGGCGGGCACGTTCACCGTGGGCGACTTCGCGCTGTTCGCCAGCTACCTCGGCTGGATCACCGGCTTCCCGCGCTTCGGCAGCCGGGTGCTAACCCGTTACCGACACGCCGGCGTCTCGTTCGAGCGCATGCTCCGGATCCTCCAGGACGCGCCGCCGGCGACGCTGGTCGACCACGGACCGGTCTACCTGAGCGGCGCGCTTCCGGCCGTGCCGCGGGTCGTACGGTCCGACCACCACCGGCTCGACCTCCTCGAGGCCACCGGCCTGACCTATCGCCATCCCCGGTCCGGCCGGGGAATCGAGGCGATCGACCTGCGCTTGCCGCGCGGCTCGTTCACCGTGGTGACCGGCCGAATCGGCTCCGGAAAGTCAACCCTGCTGCGCGTCCTGCTTGGCCTGCTGCCGCGAGAGGCC
>JAJPKB010000128.1 GCA_021323915.1 Chloroflexota bacterium
CGCTAACCCCGGGCAAGCGCTGGCAGACGCGCTTCAACCTGTCCGAGCTGGTCCGACCGGATGGTCTGGGTCGTCTCAAGGTCCTGGCGCAGGCACGGGGTCTTGACGAGACGCGATTAGCCGGGCTGGCCACGTACGAGATCGAAGCCGAGGGATCAGGACGTCGAGCGGTCTCGTTTGGCCGACGAGCGTCCGTCCTCCTCTCCCAAGGGCAGTTGGTTGGGGTGAGGGGCCGGAACGCGGGAAACGGCGGTCGGAGCCAGACCCTCACCCTCGCCCTCTCAGGAGGACAGGAGACCGGATGCTCAGGCGTCTAGCTCGACTCGCTGGATCGTTCGATGCTGGGCGGCGGAGCGCAGCACCATTTCGCAAACGGCCAGCGTCTCCAGATTGTTTCGTCCGCTGATGCCGGGCTCGGTCCCGTCGGCCATGTAGCGATACCAGTCGTCGACGACTCCCTGCTCGCTACGGAACGCAGGCGCGGGCTCGACCGGCTCGGACGGACCGGACGGCGCAAACTGTCGGATCTCCCCGCGCGGCAGCCATTCCCAGGCACTGTTGCCGAGTGTGCGCAGCGCTCCCCGCTCGCTTTGAAGCAGCCAGCGGTACTCGGTGAGGGTCGCCTGGTGGGTGGTTTCGTAGGTACAGACCGGGCCGGAGGTAAACTCCAGAATCGCGCTCACCCCGGCGTCGTGCTCGTAGGGCGACCAGGGGGCGTTGTGCGTCACCGCGGTGGCCCGGGCCACCGGTCCGAAAAGGAAAACGAGATTATCGAAGTGGTGGCAGGACATGTCCCAGACGACCGCGCCGGGATAGGTGAGCGTGCGTGGCTCGGGCCGGTGCCGGTGATGGATCAGGTCGACGAGGTGAGGCCGGCCGTAGCGACCTGTCGCGAGGGCTCTTTGGAGCGTGCGTACTTCATGGTTGTAACGGTAGTTCTGGCTGACGCAAAAGCACACCTTCGCCTCGGCCGCCTCGCCCACCAGGGCGCGCGCTTCGGCCCAATCGAGGGTCATCCCTTTTTCGACCAGCACGTGCTTGCCGGCGGCGAAGCCGGCGCGGCAGTAGGCGGCGTGGGTCCTGGTTGGCGTGCAAATGACCAGCGCGTCGGCATCCACCGCGCCGAGCGCCTTCTGGAGATCGTCGAAGCAAGCGCTGTCGGGCAGCCCGACTCGCTCGCGGGCCCGCGCGAGGGTCTCCGGAACAACGTCGACCAGCGCGACCGGCTGGAAGCGAGGGTCGGCGCCGAGGACGTCGACCGGCCAGGCGCCGCGCCCGCCTACCCCGACGTGAATGGTTCGTATCGTCGTTCGTATGGTCACTGGCTCATCTCCCTTCGCCGGCGAATTGCTCGATCCGGTCGCGCGACCACGCCCCGTCGGCAATTCCTATCCGGTAGGCCAGATCTAGCGTCTCGCCCGGCTCGAGCACGAGCTCCTCGTCGAAGCTGAAGGCGAAGCTCACGCACGCGTAGGGCTCGGTCCGAACGAACCACTTGGTCGGATAGCGGGGATTTCCGGGCCGGTCGACAAAGACCAGCGTCGACGAATCGGCCGAGCCGTCGTGGCGTCCGACGAAGGCGAGCCAGGGCGCGGCCTTGCCCATCACCTCGGGGCCCTCCAACCCGTCGCCGGCGAGAATCTGGCCCCGGTTGAACGATCGCGGTCCCCGCCAGAAAAGTCCGCCGTAGCCGGCCAGCGGCCGCCCTTCGATCGTCGGCGAGCCGAAGCGGAGCTTCTGCCCGGCCACGTTGTTCAGGGCGAAGCCGAGGTCGAGAGTCCAGCAACCGTCCGTTGGATCGATCTCGCCGACCATGATTCGTCGGGTTTCGTCCAGCCAGCGCTGGCCGTCCGAGGTAATCCAGTCGAGTCGCTCGACGAGCTCCACCTGGCCGTCGGACGCGTCGATTCGTTCCCAGGCGCGATGGGCCTGGCGGCCGTTGTTGTCGAGCTGGACGTAGCCCCGGTCGCGAACGTAGGTCGGGCCGCCCCAGAAGTTCTGGCCTGAGAGCTGAGCCGAAGTCATCGCCAGGCCGTGGTGCCAGAGGTGGTCGTGGGGGCGAAAGATCGAGACGAGGTTGCCCTTCAGGGTGTACATGGGATGGAAGTACGGCTTGGACGACTCGCGGGGATCGGTCGTCGGAAGGTAGACGTAACGGAAGAGGGTTTGATCGTCGTGCTGAAGCTCGACGAAGTCGGAGATCGTGTGAACTAACCGAACGGGCATCCGGTGCTTGCCCCCTTTTCGCCAAAAGGCGATCACAACGAACGAGATAGGTTCTCGATCAACTCAGTGATCCTCGGGACGTTTCGCTCATTCTACCGCGATGAAAGACCTCAACGGACCGGCGAGCGGCCAGCCCCCTCTCCCATAGGGAGAGGGGATAGAAAGCATGATCGCCAGCTTGATCGAAATTCCCACCGCTACAAGCGACGAGTTCGGTCGTTGACGGCGTTGTCGGCCAAGTGTGTATTGGGTTGATTCGCGACCCGCCAGGCCAGGAGGGCAATGCGCGATTCACGAGTCGTCCTTGCCAACGGTCGAGCGTCAGTTAGGTTTGAGTATCTACTCATCGCTCGAACGCCAGACGCGGACGACCGAGGCTTCTGTGTCGCCGACAGCGACGCGAAACACGTCGGGGTTGGTCAGATCTAGCCACTGATCGAACCCGAAGCGAGGGTCGAAATGCCGGAGCAATAGCGTCAACAGGTTTCCGTGGGTGACGATCACGATCGTCGCGACGTCCCGCCTGAGTGCGTCGTCTACCGCCGCTACTCCTCGTGTCATGGCTTCGCGGTTGGATTCTCCTCCGGGAAAACGGAGGTCAAAGTCCAGAAAGGTTGCCCGAAGGCGGTCGAGCCAATCAGGGCCGTTTGCGCCGAGTACTCGTTCGGCCAGGCGATTGTCGACGTCGATCGGCAGGCCAAGACGCTCGGCCAGCGGGAGAATCGATTGGTGCGCCCGAACGAAGGGGCTGGACACGATTCGCTCGACGCCCATTGGCTCGAGCAGGTCGGCCAGGGCCGCGGCCCGCGCCTGGCCGTCAGTGGTGATCCAGGCGTCCGGAGACTGTCCATCGGCCTGGCAGTGACGGACGATGAAGACCGTCTTCGTCATGAAGAAATTCCCCGGTTGAGCCAGAATTCGGCCGTTCGGCGGATGCCGTCCTCGAGCGACACCGTGGGACGCCAGAAGCCGGTGCCGACGAGCCGACTCGCGTCCAGGGACGAGCGGGCGACGTCGCCGGGCCGCGGTGGCTCGATCTGGACGTTGGCTGGACGTTGGAGGGCGGCGGTGATCGCGTCGAGGATGTCGCGGATCCGCGTTTCCTTGCCGCTACCGACGTTCCAGACGCCCGGCAGCCGCTGCTGGATCGCCACGACAATCGCCGACACGACGTCCGAGACGTAGACGTAGTCGCGGGTCTGCTCACCGGCGGCGTAGAGGTGGATCGGCTCGCCGCTCAGAACGTGGGAGAGAAAGATCGCGACCGCGCCACCCTCGGAGTCGGAGCGCTGGCGGGGGCCGTAGACGTTGGCGAGTCGGAGCGCTGTCCAGGGTACGCCGCTCAGCGCGAAGTAGCGCTCGGCGGCCCATTTGTGGATGCCGTAATAGTTCGCCGGCGCCGGAAGATCCGTCTCCCTCGCCGGTCGCTCGACCGGACCGTAGACTCCCGACGTCGAGAGCAAAATCAGCTGCCCGACCCGCTGGCGGGACGCCGCTTCGGCGAGACGGAAGGCGGGGAGCTGGTTCGCGTGGTAGTCCGCGAGGGGGTGGCTCATCGAATGGGAGACCGAGGCGCGGGCCGCGCAGTGGACGACGACCTCGGACCGGTGGCGCGCCAGGAGGTAATCGAGGTCGGCTTCGGAGACGTCGGCCTGCTCGAAGTCAGCGCCGTCGGGAACGTTGCTTCGCTGGCCGCCGCTCAGATCGTCCAGAACGGTGATCCGGTGGCCGTCCGCGATCAGCGTCTCGGCCAGATGGGAGCCGATGAAGCCGGCCCCGCCGGTGATCAGGATTCGCATAGCTCTCCCTCGAGGAAGCGGATGAACCGCTCGCGAAAGACGGACAGGTCGAAGCTGGATCGAACGTGCGCGCGAATACGCGCCGGATCGTAGGCGCGGTGATCGAACCGCCGCAGCGTATCTACCAGCGAATCGACCGACTGTTCGTCGAAAAAGACGCCGGTCTCGCCGTCAAGAATCGTTTCGCGCGTGCCGCCGCGGCCGAAGGCGATCACCGGGCGTCCCGCGGCCTGAGCCTCGATAGGAGTAAGGCCAAAGTCCTCTTCGCCCGGGAAGATGAACGCCCGGCAGCGGGCGTAGAGGCGGCGCAGCTCCTCCTCGTCGACTCTGCCGACAAACTCGACCGTCGGACCGGCGAGCTTCTGCAGCGCGGCTTTCGAGCGTCCGCCGCCGACGACCTTCAGGGGCAGCTTCAAACGGTTGCACGCTTCGATCGCCAGGTCGATGCGCTTGTAGGGGATCAGACGCCCGCCGACGAGGAAGTAATCGCCAATCTCCTCGCTGGGGCGAAAGGAGTCGACGTCGATCGCTGGATAGATGAGCTCCGATTGTCGGCCGTAGCAGCGTTCGATCCGGTCCTGGATGACTTTCGAGATCGCGACGAAGGTGTCGACTCGTCGCGAAGCCGTCGCGTCCCAGCGCCGGAGCAGCGGGACCATCGCGCCGAGGGCAAGCCGGGTGCTCCGGCCGACGCCCTCCAGGCGAAGGTAGCTATCGAACGTCCAGAGAAAGCGCGGCGGCGTCAAGCAGTACGAGACGTGCTTGCCCGGGCGAGTGGCGCGGACGCCGTGACTGAAGCCGCTCGTCAGGCTGAGGACCAGATCGTATCCGGACAAGTCGAACGACTCGAACGCCATCGGATAGAAGAAGAGCATCAGCTGATGGTGAGAGCGCGAAAGCGGCACTCGCTGCAGGAAGCTCGTCCGGATATCCCAGTCGCGGTAGAACGACGGGAAGACCCGCGGCTCGTACATCGACGTATAGATCGGCGCTTTGGGAAACAAATCGTGCAGGTGCTCGAGGACGCGCTCAGCGCCCCCGTATTGATTCAGCCAGGAATGGACAATCGCAACGCGCCAGCGCGCGGACCGGCTCGGCGGAGTAATTTGATCCTTCAGGGCAAACCTCGATTACGCGGAGGGCACCGGCTCGAAGACCGGCGCGGCCACGCGGCGTGGAATGAACTGGGTCGCCCCCATCGAGCCGACGATGAAGGCGGCGCCCAGGAGGAAGGGCACTTCGAAGCCGAACATGTTCCAGAGGGTGCCGCCCAGAATTGGCACGACCAGCGCGGGGACGTGCATCATCGTCACCCCGGTCGCCAGGCTCGGTCGAACGTCCTCCGGGCTCGCCACTTTCTTCAGGTAAGTGTTGACGCCGATCTCAGAAAGCAAGAAGACGTTGTAAGCGACGTAGAGGATCGTCGCGACCAGGGCGTCGTGCCAGAGGGCGAAGCCCAGGAACGTGATCAGCATGCCGACGTAGCCAATCGTCATCGTGGGCCGCTCGCCGAAGCGATCGATGAGCCGTCCGATCGTCGGCGACAGGACGGCGCTGCCGACAGCGACCAGAATGAAGAGAATCGCGATCGTTTGGACCGGCTGTCGGTACTGCTGGACGAGCAAGTAGATGCCGAAGGCCTGAAAGAGCTCGAACCGACACCCTTCCAGGAAATTCAGCAGGTAGAACAGACCGTAACGCCGACGAACCACCGCCCGCTGCGGCGATCGATGGACGAGCTCGCTCGGAAAGCGGAAGATCGCGACCGCGCCGACCAGCATCGCCACGCCGGAGATCGCGAAAGCAAGTGGGTAGCCGATCGCGCCGATTCCGGCGAACACGCCGAGCATACCGAGGAGTCCGGCGAAGAAGCCCACCGCCTGCAAGTCGCCCAGGACGCTTCCGGCGTCGCTCTCCTTGGCGACGGCCAACGAGAACGAGCCGCTCAAGGTGATCCAGAGGTGAAAGCCGATGCTGGCGAACAGGACACCGGGGATGATTGTCCCGAACGACGTCGCCATACCGTAGGCGTAATAGCCGACCGCCATGATCAGGAAGCAGATGGTCCCGAGGCGCGCCGGCGCGATGCGCATCGTGATCGCGGCGATGAGGATGGTCAGAAAGCCGGGCGTCTCGCGGGCGGTGATCAGGATTCCCATCTGATCGGGACGCAGTTTGAGAACGTCGACCCAGAAGTTGTTCTGGATCGTCCGGCTGACGCCGAGCGAGAAGTTATAGGCGAAGAGCGCGGCGGCCAGGATCAGGAACGGCAGCGAGCGACGAAGCACGGGCACCTTTCCGGCGAGGGGCCGACCGAGCGACGACCCGGCGCGCCAGTCCAGAGGCTACCACACCGACGCCGGGCCGGCAAGCAACTTGGGAGCGCGGGCGTCTCGCCCGCCTGCGTCCGGGCGCCCCGAGCGGGCGAGACGCCCGCGCTCCGAGAAATTTCAGTACGTCTTCGGGTTATGCTCAACGCAGGACGAGTCAGTGCGCTCACTCGTGGGGCATGATGGAAACCGCCGAACGCCGCGAGGGCCGATCCGCCTTGGCGGCGGCGAACCACCAGCCAACCGTGGCAATTACGCAGATCACGATCGACAGGCGGAACGCGGCGCGCATACCGTCGACGAAGTCGGCCGCGACCGCGCTCGAGAGGTGAACCGTCTGCCCCAGGAAGAGCAAATTCTGGGCGTCGGCGGGAACGGCCGCCGCGGCGATGGCGAGCGACAGCGCGTAGCTGACCACTTGACCGGTGTTTCGCCAGGTCGCGAGGGTCGCCGAGGCGATGCCCAGGCGATTGGCCGGCGCCGCCCCCATCGCCGCGCTGGTGCTCGGGGCCCAGAAGAGGCCGGCCCCGACGCCCATCAGCAGTAGCCCGATGACGACGTGGAGGTAGCTCGATCCGACCTGCAGGGTGCTCAGGATCAGCAAACCGAGCGCCTGGGCCGCCAGGCCGAACGCGACCGGCCGCCGAGACCCGAGCCGGTCCGAGATCCGTCCCCCGATCGGTCCCAGCACCGAGCTGACGATCGAGAGAGGCACCAGCGCCAGCGCGGCGGTCAGGGGCGCCTGCCCCTGCACCACCTCGAGATAATAGACGATCAGCAGGTTGACCGAAAAGATCGCCAGCGCCTGGAGGGTCGCCGTCGATACCGAGGCGGTGAAGACTCGATCGGCGAAGAGCCGAAAGTCAAGGACCGGGTGGCGCGACGCGCGATTCCACAGATAAAACGCCACCGCGAGAACCACGCTGACGACGAGCACGCCGAGAATCGTGGGCGAGGTCCAGCCCATTCCGATTCCCTGGTTCAGCGCGAAGAGGAGCGCCGCCAGCGCCGCGCTGAAAAGCAGCGCGCCCATGCCGTCGAAGGTCTCGCCACTGCTCCGACGCGAGATATCCCGTAACAGAAACAGCGCGGCGACCGTCGCCACCACGCCGATCGGCAGGTTCACCAGGAAAACCCATCGCCAGGATGCCCCGGAGAGGATCACCCCGCCGAGCAGCGGCCCGGCGATGCTCCCGATGGCCCAGACGACCGAGTTAATTCCCATCGCCTGGCCGCGTTCGTCGGCCGGAAACGCCTCGGTGATGATCGCCATGCTGTTCGCCAGGAGCATCGCGCCACCAATTCCCTGGATCAAACGGAACAGGATCAGCTGAACGTCGGTCGTCGAGAAGCCGCACAGCGCGGAGCCGAGGGTGAAGACGACGAAGCCCAGGTTGTACATTCGGACCCGGCCGAACATGTCGGCCAGCCGCCCGCAGGTGAGCAGGGCAACCGTGCTCATCAGGCTGTAGCCCATCAGCACCCAGATCATGCTGACCAGGCTAGCGTGCAGGTCGGTCATCATCGGCGGGAATGCCAGGATGACGATGGTGGAGTCGATCGCGAACATGAGGGCGCCGACGGTGGTCACCGCGAGGGCGACGTACTTGTAGGGAACGCCGAGAACCCGGTCGTCGCTGGATTGACGGGACGCGTCGGCCGCGCGGCGATTGGACACCGGGCCCGCGTCGGGCTGCGACTTCACGGCAACCTCTTCTGTCTGCTCGTCTCAATATAGACTCTGATTGTACCCGAGCGACACTATCCGCGCCACGATTATTCGAGCCGGTACCGCGGAAACTCGCCCAAGCGTTACACCCAGCGCCCGTCTGGACGGGGGTTCGGGGTGTCCCCCGAATTTTCCCTTTTCCATGGCAGGGTGGCAGGGCGCCATCAGGGCCGGGTGCCCTGACCCTGCACCTAGGCGGCGCCCTGGCGCGGAGGGCGCGGATGGGGTAGTATCAGCGCGGGCGGGCGCATGGTCACGGTCGCTTCCGAGATCATGGCTGCGAAGTTGTTTTGGCGGAGGACGTTATGCTGCCTTTCACGGAGGGAAAGGTGATTCTGATTACCGGAGGCGCCCTCGGATTGGGACGGGCGACCGCGAAGCTGCTGGCGCCGGTCGGGGCCCGTATGGTCCTGGCGGACCGGGACGGCGAGGGCGCGCGCCGCGCTGCGGCCGAGCTTGGCGTGGGCGACCGCGCGGTGGGACTGGAGGTCAACGTGCTGGACTGGCCTCAGGTCCAGGGCATGGTCGAGGAGACGGTTCGTCGATTTGGCCGACTGGATGCCCTGGTGAACACCGTCGGCGGATCGAGCGGGCACGGCGTCAAGGGAGCGCGCACGATCGAGGAGCTCGAGATCGCCGATTGGGACCGCACGATGGAGCTGAACCTCAAAAGCGTCTTTCTCTGTTGTCGGGCTGCCATCCCCGCCCTGCGGGCGAACGGCGGCGGGCGGATCGTCAACACCTCGTCGGTGGCGGGGCGCAGCCAGAGTCAGCTTGGTGGGCCGCAGTACGCCGCGGCGAAGGCCGGCGTGGTGGGCTTCACCCGGCAGCTGGCGTTTCAGCTCGCCGCCGACAACATCACCGTGAACGCCGTGGCGCCGGGTCCGAGCCTGAGCGAGCGCGTCACCGCGATCTGGGACAAGCGCTCCGAGGAGTCCCGCCAGGAAGTCCTGACGCGGATCCCGATGCACCGCCTCGGCGAGGTCGACGAGCTGGCCGCGGCGGTTTGCTACTTCCTCAGCGATCTCGCCACTTATACCACCGGCCACACCCTCGACGTCAACGGCGGGCTCTACATGGATTGACCCGCTCAGACGACGGCACGGTCGGCGGCGGGCGCGGGACCGGGCGGATCTTTTCAGGACGCTTCTTTGGTGTCGATCGCACCAACCTCGAGCGAGGTGTCACCGTTCGGCAAACCGAGGCGGGCACCGGTCGCGAGCTGGTAGAGACCGGTCTCGAGGCGGTAGGTGCCGGCGGGCAGCGTCGGTGGCAAGGGGATCGATACCGTGTCGTAGACGGTGTCGCCTTCGTCCCAGTCGGTCGTCGGGTAGGTGCCATCGAGTGGTTGACCGTCGTGCTGGGCGACGAGGCGTCCGCGTGAGTCCAACAGGTGGACGAAGACAGTGTAGTTGGTCGTCGGGTGGTGACGGGCGCGCCATTCGAGGTC
>JAJPKB010000620.1 GCA_021323915.1 Chloroflexota bacterium
CTCGGGAGATAGTACATCAGCGCGACAATCCGCGGCCCGGATCGACGGATGGCGAGCGCGCTGGCCAGGACGATGCTGTCGACGAGGACGATATCTGGTCGCTCTCGGTCGAGCCGCTGGCGCAGCCGAGCGACGTCACCCGGGGCAGGGAGCGGCCCGGTCGACGATCCAACGTGCCAGCTCACGGCCGCTCCGGCGTCGGTCAGGGCCCGGGCGAGGCGCTGGTTGTAGAGGTGCCCGCCGGAGGGATGGGTCGGATCGCCCGCGGTGAGAATCAGGCAGCTAGTCACGCTGGCCACCCGCCGTCTCGAGAGGCCTGCCGATCGGGCGAACGCGCGGCGAGCTATCGGTTCGCGCCGGCTCTGGATTCCAGCCGAGCAGGTGACCCAGCCGAAGCTGCTTCGTGCGCAGATAGGCTTCGCTCTCCGGGGTTGGCGGAACGACGATCGGAACCCGCTCGACGACGGCGATCCCGCCGGACTCCAGACTGGCAACCTTGTCCGGATTGTTCGTCAGGAGGCGCACCCGCGCGACGCCAAGCTCACGGAGAATCGCAACCGCGGCGCCGTAATCGCGTTGATCGGCTTGAAAACCGAGGGCGAGGTTGGCGTCGACGGTGTCGTGACCCACTTCCTGCAGCGCGTAGGCGCGCAGCTTGTTGGCAAGGCCGATCCCGCGCCCTTCCTGACGAAGGTAGATCAGAATGCCGCCGACGCGACCGATCCGCTGAAGGGACATCGCGAGCTGCGCGCCGCAGTCGCAGCGTCGCGAGCCGAAGACGTCGCCGGTCAAGCACTCGGAGTGGATCCGAACCAGCGCGGCTCGGTCGTCGCTCGGCGCGCTGGCCAGCAGGACAAGTGGTTGGGTTCCGCGAGACGTTTCGTAGACGCGTGCCATGAAGTCGCCGGCGCCAGTCGGAAGCCGCGCCTCGGCGATCAGTCGGACCTCTTCCATAAGCCACCACGTTCCTTTGATCTTCCGCTCCAGGCAGGCAAGATAAGGACCGTGGGACGGCGGCAGGAAGGTCAGACGCGCATGTGGGGATCGAGCGCGTCGCGGAGGCCGTCGCCGAAAAAGGTGAAGGCCAGGGTGACGATCGCGATGGCGATGGCCGGGGCGATCGCCAGCCACGGCTGCGAGAACAACATGCCGAACCCATCCTGGATCATGTTGCCCCAGCTTGGCGTCGGCGGGCGGATGCCGATTCCGATGAAGCTCAGGACCGCCTCCGCGGCGATCGCTCCGGGAATCGTGAAGGTCATCTGGACGATCACCGGCGCCAGCACGTGCGGAGTGACGTGGCGCATGACCACCCGAGTCGGGGACGAGCCGAGCGCGCGCGCCGCCTCCACGAACGACATCTCCTTATAGGCAAGCACCTGTCCGCGCACGAGCCGCGCCGTTCCCACCCAGTTGAAGAGAGACAACGCCGCGAGCAGAAGGACCATGCCCGAGAGCAGGCTTCCGATCATCGTGTCGCGCAGCAGCGTCACCAGGGTGATGATGATCAGTAGGTCGGGCAGCGCATAGAAAACGTCGACCACGCGCATGAGGATGGTGTCGACGACACCCCCGGCGTAGCCGGCGATCAGCCCGACCGTCCCGCCGATCAGCAGGTAGAACACCACCGGCACCAGACCGATCGACATCGAGATGCGCGAGCCGTAGATCAGTCGACTCAGGAGGTCCCGACCGACGCTGTCGGTACCCAGCGGGTAGGCCCAGGAGCCACCGGTCATCCAGACCGGTGGCGCGGTGATCGCGTCGAAGTGGACCTGGGTCGGATCATAGCGGGCGATCCATGGGCTAAAGATCGCGACCAGATAGAGCAGGAAGATGACGACCACGCTCACCGTCGCGGCGCGATTCCGCATCAGGCGCCGGCGAGCCTGAGTCCAGGCGCCCGGCGCCTCGTATTCCTCGAAAATTTCCTCTTCGTCGCGGAGAATGGCAGCAGCGGCGGACGTGTGCGTGGCCATCTCATCCCACCTTGATCCGCGGATCCAACACCGCATACGTAACGTCGACCAGGAGATTCGCACAGGAGATGAGAATCGCGTAGAAGAGCGTGACGCCCATGACCATCGAGTAGTCCCGCGCGGTGACCGCCTGGACGAAGAACTGGCCCATCCCCGGGAACGAGAACACGTACTCGATGATAAACGAGCCGGTCACCAGGCCAGCCAGGGCCGGGCCCAGCACCGTCGTGACCGGAATCAGGCTGTTGCGCAGGGCGTGGCGCAGGACGACGACCCGCCAGCGCAAGCCTTTCGCCCGGGCGGTGCGAATGTAGTCCTGGCGCAGGCTTTCGAGCATGCTCGCCCGGGTGAGTCGCGCGAGGAAGGCCAGAAGGCCAAGGCTCAGGGTAACTGCCGGCAGAACCCAGGAGTGCCAATCCCCGTAGTTCGCGGTCACGACCGGTAACCAGTGCAGGTCGATGCCGAAGATGACCATCAGGAACAACCCGATGATGAAGCTCGGGATGGTGATGCCGGCGGTGGCGAAGACCAGCGCGAGGTAATCGACCCAGGTGTTCTGACGAATCGCCGAGATAACCCCGAGCGGGATGCCGACGAGGCAGGCGATGACGAAGGCGATCAGCCCGAGCTCGGCGCTCCGGCCGAAGCGGCTCTCCCAGAACGGGGAGCCGGGCTGAGAGGGGTAGAACAGCAGCTTGCTCACGCTTTCCCCGTTGTACTGGTAGGACGGGCCGAGATCCCCCTGGAGAAAGTTGCCCATGTAGATCAGGTACTGTTGCCAGACCGGGTCGTCGAGGTGGAACTTGCGGTTGAGGTTGTCGATCACCGGCTGGGGAAGCTCGCGCCCAAGTCCGGCGCGGTCGAAGGGGCCGCCCGGCGCCAGGTGCCCCGATCCGAAGGTTAGCAGGGAGATCACGAAGATGACCGGGACCAGAAGGGCGAGGCGACGAATCAAGAATGCGACCACGGCTCGATACCTCTAGTCGGGCGTGGCCTCGCTGACTCGGCGCGGGAACGAGGCCACGCCCGACTATTTACGACGTCAGCTTCATCGTGGAAAGCGAATGCTGGCCGAAGAAGTACTCGAACGGATCGGCCTTGTACCCCTGGACGGTTGGCTTGATCAGGTACGCCGCGACGTAGTAGTAAACGAACGCGGCTGGACTCTCCTGGTCGAGGATGGCTGCCGCCTGCTTGTACATCTGATCGCGCTTGGCTTTGTCGGTTTCGACGTCGGCCGACTGACACAGCTTGTCGAACTGGTCGTTCTTCCAGCCGGTGTGGCTGACCGTCGAATTCGACTCGAAAATGGTGCTGAACCAGTCCTGGGGATCCGGGTAATCCTGGAGCCAGCCGAGACGGTACATCTGCGGCGTGGTCTCCTGCTTCTTGGTCA
>JAJPKB010000152.1 GCA_021323915.1 Chloroflexota bacterium
CGCCCCAGGGAGCCAGTACCAGGTTGCCGTTGGTCGTGGCGAAGCCGATCAGGTCGTGGCGCAGCGCGAGCGCGGCGTAATAACCGGCCGCGCCGAAGTGGTTGGAGCGGCGGACCAGCGCCAGACCGACGCGGAAGGATCGCGCCCGGGCGATGCACTCTTCCATGGCGCGGGAGGCCACGACCTGACCGGGCCCCTCGTCGCCGTCGACGAGCGCGGCGACGCCGAGGTCGGACACCCGGATCGTCGGGCGCGGCTTGATGATCCCTCGACGAATCCGCTCCAGGTACATCGGAACCGCCCGCGTTCCGTGGGAGTACATGCCGCGCAAGTCTGCTTCGACCTGGACTCGCGCGATGGTCTCGGCGTCGTCCGCCGATACGCCCTCGGATCGAAACAGCGCCTCGACCAGCCCGGCCAGCGCGCCCGGATCGACTCGTACCCGTTCCAAAGTAACTCCTAACGGCGAGGGGCGACCGGGCTACCGGAGGGATGAGGCGTGCCTCTCCTCTCCGGTGGCCGGTTTCTCCTCCGATCTGCTCTCGTTCTTACGTCTCCGGCGCGACCTCGCGGGGCACCCGGGCGAGGATCTGGGTGACGACTTCGTAAGGAATCGTCCCCAGCGTCTTCGCGACCGCGGACGCGGTGATCTCTTCGGTCCCCTGCCGACCGATTAGCACCACTTCATCCCCGACGCGGACGCCGGGGATGTCGGTCACGTCGATCATGCACATGTCCATACACACGACGCCGACGATCGGCGCGCGCCGTCCCCGAACGATCACCTCGCGCCAGTTGTGCGGCGAGCGGCGAAAGCCGTCGCCGTAGCCGACCGGCAGGACGGCGATGCAGGACGGCCGCGTGGTGACGAACGTGCCGCCGTAGCTGATCGGGCTGCCGGCCGGCAGGTTTTTGACCTGAGCGACGAGCGTCTTGAAAGTGAGGGCCGGACGAAACCCATCCGGGCACCGCACGGCATCGGAAGGATCCAGCCCGTAGAGGGCGATGCCGGCGCGAACCATCGAATAGCGCGCCCGTGGAAACCGAAAGATCGCCGCCGAGTTCGCCGCGTGGACGTAGCGCGGTTGGCAGCCGTCGCGGGAGATCCGATCGAGCACCGAATCGAACGCGGCGATCTGTCGGAGGGTCGGCGCCGGATCGGCGGCGTCGGCGCTCGCGAAATGGGTGAAGATACCCTCGATCTCGACCTCGGGAATCGCCCGTACAGCAGCCACGAAGTCGGGAACGTCGGCGGGAAGCAGGCCGAGACGGCCCATGCCGGTGTCGACTTTGACTTGAACGCGAGCCGGACCGCGGCCGAGAGCCTGGACCGCGCGCGCCAGGTGGCGGATCGGTTCGAGAGTGTAGACGGTCGCGGTGAGATCGTGGTGGACAATGTCTCGGGCCTGCCAGGGAGGGGTGAAGCCGAGGATCAAGATCGGCGCGACGATGCCCTGCCGGCGCAGAGCCACCGCTTCGCCGAGACAGGCCGTCGCCAGGTAGTCGGCGCCGTGAAGGAGGGCGGTACGCGCCGCCCGGATCGCGCCGTGCCCGTAGGCATCCGCCTTGAGGACCGCCATCAGGGCAGCCGGTCGGGCGATCGCCTTCAGACGGCTGACGTTCTCGCCGATTGCCCCCAGGTCGATCTCAACCCAGGTGGGGCGCTCCCGCGACAGAAAGACGCGACGCTTCCAGCCGGCGTCCTGGCGAACGAGCGAGTCGGGAGCGATGGACGGATCGGCGAGCAGTCGCTCGACGACTCGCTCCATACGAGCGTCGGAGCCGCCGACAACCAGAACGAGGTCGTCGGGACACAGGCTGGAACGCGCGACCCGGGCGGCATCGTCCGCCGACTCGGCCATGATCGCATCGGCCGGCGAAAGGCCCTGGGCCCGCGCTGACAGGGCGGCGGCGTCGACGCCGGACCCGAGGGTCACCAGCCGATCCGCCCGGCGGGCGATCTCGAGGCCCGCCTGCCGATGAACGTCCGTCGCGCGCTCCTGGTCCGGGGTGGCAAGCGTGCCAAGCACGACCGTCTTCCGTCCGGACCATCGATCGAGAACGGCGAGCGCGGCATCCAGCGACGTTGCATCGGCGTCGTAGCTATCGTCCAGGACCAGGCTACCCGCCACGCCGGTCAGCGGGTTGAGGCGACCCGGTAGGCGTGGCGTTTGTTCGAGGCTCTCCGCGATCTCGGTGGGCAAATATCCCATCAGCGCGCCGACCGAGGCACCGGCCAGCGCGGCGGAGACCGCCGGTTCGCCAACCAGCGGCAGGCTGAGCGACGTGGCCGTTCCGCCGGCGGTCAACCGAAGCCGGGTCTCGGTCGGCCGAAGCTCGACGTGCTCGGCGGATACGTCGGCGGAGGTCGACTGTCCGTATCGGAGGACCGAGGTCGCCACTCGATCCGGCAGCCGAGCCAGACGCGGATCGTCGGCGTTCACGACGAGATGCGCATCAGCCGGGAGACCGGCTACGAGCTCGGCGAGCTCCTCGTTTGCTGCCTCGTCGTCGAAGCCCTGGACCACGACCACCACCGACGGCCGAGTGATCGCGGCCAACTCGAGCAGGTCGCCGGGCGCGTCACGCCCGAGCTCGAGAACGGCCAGGCCGTGCATCGGCGAGAGCTTTCCGAGGGCGATCGGCAGACCGTAAAGGGTATTGTGGTTATCGCCGTCGAAGATGGTTGGAGCGCCTCGGATGCCCTGACCGAGAACGGTCACGATCGTCTTCGCCGCCAGGGTCTTGCCGGTTCCGCCGACGACCGCGATGACCTTCGGTCCATACTTTCTCAGGACGAAGCTCGCCCAATCGCGCAGCGCGCCCATGACGTCGTCAACCGCGATCGTGGTGACGCCCGGCGCCGTATCGGTGCCAACGCGTTCGCCGAGAACACCGGTCGCCCCGCGCTGAACCGCGTCGGCGATGAAGTCGTGGCCGTCGGCCCGGGCAGTCCGGACGGCCAGGAAGAGCTCGCCGGGGCGGAGCTTTCGAGAGTCGTAGGCGAAGCCATCGAAGATGGTCGCCGTCGGCGGGCCGATCAGCCGTGCCCCGGAGGGCGCCATCGCCTCCAGAAGATCGGCCAGCTCGATCATTCCGAGCTCCCGTTTACTTCCTGGGCCAGAATGTGGCGGATGATGTCCGAACGGCTGATGATGCCGCGCAGGCGGTCGCCCTCCAGAACCGGGATCGGATTCAGCCGCTTGTCGACCATGAGCGTCGCGGCGACGCTGATGTCGTCGTCCGGTCGGACCGTCTGCACCTGGCGTGTCATGACGTCGGCGGCGATCGTGCCGAGGGCGCGACGCAGCTCTTCCTCGAATTGGCGCGTGTTGGTCAGATAAATCCGGGCGTCGATGATCTGCAGGAAGGTTGGAAAGTGAACATTCGCGTTGCGGACGACCAGATCGGCCTCGGTGACGATACCGACCAATCGTCCATCGCGCTCGACGACGGGGACACCGGAGATGTCGTGTTTCAACATGCGCCGGGCGATCTCGACGACCGGCGTATCCGGATATACGGTGATGACCTCACGGGTCATCAGGTCAGCAATCTGCACGGGCCTTACCTCAACTGATTAATTATACCGGTTGCCGGGCGCGGCCGGCATTCGGTAAGATACCAGTGAGCCTGGCACGCGCTCTTCCCCGATCCTCCCCATCGCTTCCCAGCCGGCCAGCCTCCACGAGGTCACAACCCGCGTTTGCCTGGGTGCGGAGGTGAACCGTGTTACGCCTCCTGCTCGTCGACGGGGACGATGCCCACCGAAACGACCTTGCCCCGCGCCTCCGGCATGACGGCTTCTTCGTCGCCTGCGCCGCCGGTACCTCCGAGGCGCTTGAGCTCGCGCGTCGGTCGTGGCCCCATCTCGTGCTCACCGAGCTGACTGTCGCGGACGGGTCGGCCGCCCGCCTGGCAAATGAGCTGAATCATCAGGGTGACGTGCCGCTGATTGTCGTGTCGAAGAACGGCGAATCCTCCGCCCGCGTCGACGCGCTCAACCGCTTCGCCGACGACTTCGTGACTCGCCCCTATTGTTACGACGAGCTCGTGGCGAGGGTGCGCCGCGTTCTCCGCCGGGCTCTGGTCACCGGCCGTCCGGGAGCCGACCAGATCGAGCTCGACGAGAATCGACGGATCGATCTGAATCGCCGCGAGATCCGAGAAGGCGACCGGGTGACGCGGCTGACCCCGACCGAGGCCCGCTTGCTCCGGCTGTTCTTGCTGAACGCCGGTCAGGTGTTGCCGACCGATCTGATCCTGCAGCGGGTCTGGTCCGAGGCGCCGGCCGGCGCCAACACGCTCTGGGAATACGTGCGTCGACTGCGGATCAAGCTCGGCGACGATGCCCGGAGGCCTCGTTTCATCACTAGCACCCGGGGCATCGGGTACCGATTTACCCGCGTGTCGAGCGTCGAGCGGCGGGAAAGGCCGAGACGCTAGCGAGCGTGGACCGACTGCCCGGGATGGAAACTCGGCCTTTCGTCGCTCATCGCCCTCGAACGGTCCAGGTTATCGCGCGAGAAATCCGCCGTCCGCGGCGAGAACGTGGCCGGTGACCAGGGAAGCCGCGTCGGAAAGCAGAAAGACGGTGGGCCCGACTAATTCGGCCGGCTCACCCAGGCGGCCGAGCGGGATATTCGAAACCAGGCGGGCGAGTAGATCCTGATCACGAAGGATCGGCTCGATCAATGGCGTCCGAATGTGACAGGGCGCCAGGGCGTTGACTCGGACGCCGAAGGGCGCCCATTCGACGGCAAGCTCGCGGGTGAGCGCGGCTACCCCGCCCTTGCTGGCGGTGTAGGCGGTGTTCCCGCGGCCCATCGCCGCCAGCGCGGCGATCGACGCGACGTTCACGACGCTGCCCCGGCGACGCGCGACGAGGTGCTTGCCGACCGCCTGAGTGCAGAGGAAGGTCCCGACGACGTTGACGTCGATCACTCGTCGCCAGTCGTCCGGCGAGAATTCGACCGCCGGAGTACGGACGGTGATGCCGGCGGCGTTCACCAGCCCATCGATCCGGTCAAAGTGAGCGAGCGTATGCTGGACCGCCGCGTCGATCTGATCGGACTGCCGGACGTCGACCGGCAGTCCGAGCGCGGCGCCCCCTCGCCGGGTAATCGTCGTGGCCGTCGCCGCGGCCGCCTCGCCGTTGAGGTCGAGGCAGACGAGCGCCGCGCCATTCTCGGCTAATCCGAGGGCGAGCGCCTGGCCGATGCCCTGCCCGGCCCCGGTGACGACGACGACTCGGCCGGAGAGATCGAAGAGATTGGACATTGCTTTCCCCCAGTCACCCGATGACAGACGATGCTATGTCGGACCGGGAGGATTCGTCAAGACGCGCCCGGGGAAATCAAGGAGAAGAAGGGGCGCCACCGCGTGACAGCCCCACTACCCGAATATCACGTACGCGTCGCGGCCCCTTCTTGGTGTCTAGTAACGTCGACCGTCGCCAATCGTTACCAGATCCGCAGCGGTCGCGTCGACTTGACACGCCGGCGCCAGCGAATAGAATCTTAGATGATGAATCCAGAATTAACGGCAAAGATTCGGGTGGGCACCTGCAACTGGGCTGACCACACCGACTTCTACCCATCGAAACTGAAGGCGAACGAACGGCTCAACTACTACGCCCGTCACTTTTCGCTGGTCGAGGTGGACAGCACGTTCTATCACCTCCAACCGGCGAGCAATTTTGCGCGGTGGGCCGAGCGCACGCCGGACAGCTTCGTGTTTGACGTGAAGGCCTATCGCGAGCTCACCTGGCACGACCGTGAACGGCCGCCCTCGGCGGAGACGTTCGAGCGGTTCGGCGCGGCGCTGCGTCCGATGCAGGAGGCCGGCAAGCTTCGGGCGGTCCTGTTTCAATTTCCGCCGTGGTTTACCGACGAGCCGAAGAACCGTGAGTACCTGGGCACCTGCCCGGAGTTTTTCCCCGGGCAAACCCTGGCGGTGGAGTTCCGCCACCGAAGCTGGCTGACTCCCGAGCGCCGGGAGGAAACCCTGGCGCTGCTGCGCGAGCACGGCCTCGTTCACGTGATGGTCGACGAGCCGCAGATCGGCAGCGGAAGCGTGCCGCGGGTGATCGCGGCGACCAGCCCGTCGCTGGCGATCGTGCGTTTTCACGGTCGCAATCGCCAAACCTGGTACGCGCGGGTAGAGACGACCGGCGAGCGCTTCAATTACCTGTACCAGCCGGACGAGCTGCGCGAGTGGCTTCCGTCGCTCGAAGAGGTCGCCGAGCAAGCGTCGGAAGTTCATGTGCTGTTGAACAACAATCGCGCGAATTACGCGGTTCGCAACGCGAAGGATTTCCAGATGCTTCTCGGGCAGCCGGTGACCCCGGACGAGCCGGAAGCCGCGCCATCTCTCTTCTAGCCCGCCACGTGGCGTGTCCCGGATATTCCTTGACAGGCGAAAATCGTCGTGGTACCCTTCGATACAACGGATACGTACACAATATTTATGTAGCATTTAACTCCCGGAAGTCGACGCTGACCGATCGCCGCGGCGCCAGGACGGTGTCGCCTGGCACACATTTCAAAAACGAGGAGCACTGACTGATGGTTCGACCTCTGGCTGGTCGGCCGACGACGGCCGAGCGCATGGTTCACACGATTCTCCAGCAGCGCATTCTGGATGGCGTGCTACGCCCCGGCGAGCGTATCGACCTCGATGCGATCGCGAGCGAGCTGGCGGTGAGTCGGACGCCGGTCCGCACCGCGCTCCGCCAGCTCGAGAGCGAAGGTCTGGTCACGATCTATCCCCACCGGGCGGTCATGGTCTCGGAGCTTTCGGCGGATGATCTCGAACAGATCTACGCGGTTCGGATTCACCTGGAGACGCTCGCCGCTCAGATGGCGGTGCCGAATCTCACCGATGCCGACATTACCGAGATTCGCCGAATCCACCGCGAGATCACCCAGGGAATCGACGACGCGAACCTGGCATCCTTCGCCGAGAAAGATCGCGCGTTCCACCTCGCCCTTTATCGCGCGGCGAACAACAAGTTCCTGTCGCGCCTGATCGACGATCTCCGAAAGGCCAGCCTGCGCTTCCTGACGGTGTACGCGTCGGTGGAACGGCTGCCGAACGCGGTTGCCGAACACGAGGAGATCATCACGGCTGCCGAGAGCCACGACGCCGAGCAGGTCGTCCAGCTGATTCAGAAGAACCTCGAGCGCACCTGCAGCGTGGCCGCGGCGTTTCTCCGGGCCCGCTCTACCCCGGCCTCCAACTGAGGGATCGATCGA
>JAJPKB010000482.1 GCA_021323915.1 Chloroflexota bacterium
GTCGCCCTGGTGAACAGCTTCACCGGCTATTACGACCTGAGCGCGTACGCGGTCAGCATCATCACCCACACGATTCAGCCGTTCCCCGCCGAGCCGGGCGTCGATCGAATCCCCTGGGAGCCGGCCCCGAACGCGACCCAGGTGCTTGACGATCACCTGATCAGTCTGGACCCCAGCCCGGCCGAGCAGTCCCTGCTGCGCACCGCGGCCCACGATCCGAAGGCGCCCCGCCCGGATCCCGCGAAGCTCAGTCCGATCGGACGGGAGATCTGGACCGCCCTGACGACGCGCGATCCGGCCACCGTCGAGCGGCTGCTCGGCGATCTGCCGCCCGCCGATCAAGCGCTTCTGCGCCGCCTTTCCCCCAGCACCCACCTCGCCGACCTCCACGCGAAGGTGTTTATCATGCACGACCACGACGACAACAACGTGCCGTACGTGCAGTCGCGCATGCTTGCCGCGCACCTCAAGCCGGGACAGGGCGAGTACGACGAGTTCAGCTTCTTCCAGCACGTCGACCCGACCGCGTCGGTGCCGCCGCTGATCTTCGCCCGCGACGCCGGCCGGCTGGCCTGGCACATGTTCCAGATCATCGAGATCCTCCAGGGCGTCGAGCCGGTTCAGCACTTTTGATCGAAATCCTTGACGAAAGTACAGGTTTATCATAGTATCGCCTGTGACATCGTTGGAGATAGGCGCGCGTGGCCAATCGCGAGTGGCTGGTCCTGGTCTATCGAGTACCCTCCGAGCCGGCGAGCCGCCGGGTCGCGGTCTGGCGTGATTTGAAGCGCCTGGGTGCGCTCTATCTCCAGCAGTGCGTTTGCATTCTCCCCCGTCTCGACTCGGTGGCCGACGAGGTTTCGCGGATCACCCGAAAGATCGAGGCGATGGGTGGCGAGTTCACCGTCTTCGAGCAGCCCCGGCTCGCCCCGGCCGACGAGGAGAAGATTGTCGAGGCGTTTCGGGGGCTTCGCGATAAGGAGTACGCCGAGATCGTCGAGGAGTGCGAGACGAAGTTCGTGAAGGAGGTCGAGTTCGAGCACTTCCGAGAGAACTACACTTTCGGCGAAGCGGAGGAGATCGCCCAGGACCTCGAGAAGATTCGTCGGTGGTACGAGGCCGTCCAGGCGCGCGACTGGTTTCGCGCCGGTCGGGCCGGTGAGGTCGCCGACTGGCTGAATCGTTGCGCCGAGCTGCTGGCCCGCTTCGAGGAGGAAGTCTACCGTCGCGCCGGGAGCGACCGGGATGAGGACGGAACCGTTCCGAATGATCCCTCGTCGCTAGACCTTTTCGTTCGAGAAGCGCCAATTCGGCCGCCGGCGGTCCGGGGTGCGGACCGCGACGGCGAAGGGAGTCGATACCGTGAGTAGCATCTTCCTGATCGTAGCTACGTTTCTCGCGTCGTCGGTCGAGATGGTCGAGGCGCTGACGATCGTCCTCGCGATCGGCGTGACCCGCGGCTGGCGCTCGTCGCTGGTCGGGGTCGTCGCGGCGCTGGCCGGACTGGCGGTGACCGTCGCGATCCTCGGGCCCGCCCTCACCCTGATTCCGATCGGCGCGCTGCGACTCGTCGTCGGGACGATCCTCCTGATCTTCGGGCTCCAGTGGCTGCGGAAAGCGATTCTGCGCGCCAGCGGCTTCAAGGCGATGCACGACGAAGCGGCGATTTATCAGCGGGAGCTGAGCGAGGCCAAGTCGGTCAGCCCGGTCGTCGAGGCGGGACTAGACTGGTACTCCTTCACCGTGTGCTTCAAGGGCGTGTTCCTGGAGGGGCTCGAGGTCGTCTTCATCGTGCTGACCTTCGGGAGCAACCAGGGCAACATCCCGCTCGCGGCGGTCGGGGCCGCGGCGGCGGTGATCCTCGTCGGCCTGGCCGGAGTGGCGGTTCGCCAGCCGCTGAGCCAGGTTCCGGAGAACACGATGAAGTTCGCGGTCGGGCTGCTGCTCACGACCTTCGGGATGTTCTGGGGTGGCGAGGGCGTCGGCGTGGCCTGGCCAGGCGAGGACGCGGCGATCCTCGGCCTGCTGGCCTTCCTGTTCGCCTGCTCGATGGGGCTGGTGCTCGCGCTGAAGTCGCGCCGCGAGCAGGCCCTCGTCGCGGCGAGGGGGTGATCCGATGCGATTCGTCGTCAACTTCGTCGCCTTCTGGTACGACTTCATCGTCGGGGACGATTGGACGGTCGCCGCCGGGGTCGTCGTCGCACTGGCCATCGCGGCGGCGCTGACCCGCGCCAGCCTGGTGGTGTGGTGGTGGATTCCCCTGGCGGTGGTGGTCCTGCTCGGCGCGTCGCTGATCCGGGCCTCGCGGCCGTCCAACTCACACTGATGATTGACGGGCCGGGCGCGAACCTGGTATCCTGGTGGCGCTCGGACGAGAGTATCACCCGAGCATTTAGAATCGAGCCTGGCGAGATGACCGATCTGAAGTCACGCTTGTTCGCGTGGTTTTTTGGATACGTGTACGCCGGGCGCGCCGTGGATCGACCGTTGTAAACCGACGAACGAAGCCACGGACGCGCCGATGGTCGTCTCGTGGCTCCTTGATACCGCGCTCCAATTCGACGAACGAGCCAGGGGACACCAGAACAAGTCCCCTGGCTCGTTCGGTTTTCTATTTGTTCCGAGCGCCGTGCGAGGGCGTTCCAGCGAATGCCGATCAAACGAATTGGAGGATCCGACCATGGCAGTCACCGCCGACCTTTCCGCCCCGGCGAGCCATTCCCGCCCCTATCGCCTCGCCTACCGGGGCGCCCGACCCGAGCCAACCAGCGTCTCCGTCGGCGACGTCCGATTCGGCGCCGACTCGGTCGCCGTGATCGCCGGACCCTGCTCGGTCGAGAGTCGCGACCAGATTCTCGAGACCGCCCGCGCGGTGCGTGCCGCCGGCGCCCGGATCCTCCGCGGCGGAGCGTTCAAGCCCCGAACCTCGCCGTACGACTTCCAGGGACTCGGCCGGGAGGGGCTCGAATTGCTCGCCGAGGCGCGCGAGGAGACCGGGCTGCTCGTCGTCACCGAGGTGATGGACTCGCTGGACGTCGATCTGGTCGCCCGCTACGCCGACGTCCTCCAGATCGGCTCGCGAAACATGAGCGCGTTCCGCCTGCTCCAGAACGTCGCCGAGACCGGCAAGCCGATCCTGCTGAAGCGTGGCTACCAGGCGACGATTCGGGAGTGGCTGCTGAGCGCGGAGTACGTCCTCGCCCACGGCAACGACCGGGTCATCCTCTGCGAGCGCGGCATTCGCACCTTCGACGCCGAGTTCACCCGCAACACCCTCGACCTGAACGCCGTCCCGGTCCTCAAGCAGGAAACCCACCTGCCAGTGATCGTCGATCCGAGCCACGGCACCGGGCGCGCCGACCTCGTCGCGACGATGTCGCGGGCGGCGCTCGCCGCGGGCGCCGACGGGCTGATCGTCGAGGTCCACCGCGACCCGGCCGCGGCGCTCAGCGACGCCCGGCAAGCCCTGACGTCCGACGCCTTCGCGGACCTGATGGACGACCTGCGCGGGTTAAGCCGCTATCTCGGCCGTCCGATCGGCTGAATGAGCGGTTCCTATTCGTAGTTCCAGCGCTCTTCGACCGGTAGCTCCTGGCCGCAGACCTTGCACCAGCGGCGCTTGACGGCGGTGCCGCGCAGCTCGACCTCGACGCTCGGATGGGTGCAGCTGGCCGGCTTCGGCGGGGCCGGCGCGGTGGCCGACTCCGCCGGTTCGCTCTTCCGCCACGGCAGTTTGACGCGCATGTCGCCCTCCCTGGCCAAAAATTGTGTAACACCTATCATATAAACAAATTCAAACGAGTCAAGCCATCGAGGCGTCGCGCTCGGTCAGCTAGATCACGGGAACGGACTGCAGCCGGGTGGGTGGCATCCGTACGGGGCGGTGAAGCCGGAAGCCAGGGCGCCCAGGATGACGATCACCCCGATCAGCACCAACGATCCGATAAGGATCATCCTGCCCCTGGGGTGGCCGAGATTCACCGTCCAGCCCAGGCCGAAGCGCTTCGGGACGAAC
>JAJPKB010000351.1 GCA_021323915.1 Chloroflexota bacterium
CTAACGCCTACGCGATCCGGATTCGCGGGGTCGAAGTGGCGCGCGGTGAGGCCTGGCTCGACCGGTTCCTGGCGCTCGGCTCGACCGACCACCCGGCGCCGATCCCGGGCACGCCGACGAAGGACCCGGCCTTCGGACTGCCGGCCATCTGGGTGACACCCGAGCACCGCAACCAGGCCGAGGTCCACGGGTACACCGTCGTCGATCCGGCCTCGGTGATCGTGACCCACCTGACCGAGGTCCTCCGGTCGTACGGACCCGACCTGCTCACCCGCCAGGACGTCCAGAACCTGCTCGACACGGTCAAGGCGGACAACCCGGCCCTGGTGGCCGAGCTGGTGCCGGATCTTCTGACCCTCGGCGAGATCCAGCGGGTCCTGCAGAATCTGCTCCGCGAGCACGTTCCGATCCGCAACCTGCTAGTGATCCTCGAGACCCTCTGCGACCACGCCCGGGCGACCCGGGACACCGCGCAGCTGACCGAGCTCGCCCGCCAGGCGCTCGGGAGGGTCATCGTGTCGGGGCTCAGCGACGAAGAGGGCAAGGTAAAGATTCTCGCCCTGGCGCCACGCTGGCAGCAGCAGCTAGCCGGCGCGGTCCAGGCGACCGACCAGGGACCGATCCTGGCGCTGGAGCCCGGTCTCGCGCAGACCTTGCTGCAGGACCTGGCGCGGAACATGGAGCGGGTGGCCACCCAGGGGCTGCCGGCCCTGCTCGTCCCCGGGCGGCTGCGCCTGCCGCTCCGCCGCCTCGTCGAGCGCCACCTGCCGAACCTGATCGTCGTCTCGTACGAGGAGGTGCCACCGCAAGTGACGGTACAGACCATCGGAGTGGTTGGAGGTTGATCGTGGCGAAGCTGACTGACCTGGCCCTGGCAACGGTGGGGCTGCTCACCGTGGCCGCTTACAGCGGACTACTTCTCCGGGGAGCGCTGCCCGAGCAGGCGCTCGCGCTCGCGCTGGGCGGCGGACTCACCCTGGGAGTCCTGGCGAGCCTGGCGGTTCACCTGGTCGAAGGCGGGCCTCACCCCCCTCCTCTACCCTCTGGCCCCCTTCTCCAGGGGGAACCGTCCCTCTCCATCGAAGATAGAGAGGGGAGAGATCGCGGCGGCGCTCCGCCTGATGAGTCCCCCGCTCCATCCCGGATGGAAAGAGGGCGGAAGGACAAGGCCAAGGTCGGCCATCCGAAAGCTGAGCACGCCTGATGGTCCATCGACGGGGCGGCGCCGCGGCCTACGCCAGCGACCCGGTCCGGCGCGAGCAGCTGATCCTCCAGCACATGCCGCTAGTCCACCACGTGATCGGGCGACTGGCCATCGGTATGCCCGGCGTGCTGGACCGCGAGGATCTGGTCGCGCACGGGGTAATCGGCCTGATCCAGGCAATCGATCGCTACGATCCCGGGCAGGGCGTGCCCTTCGCGGCCTGGGCCGGCATCCGCATCCGCGGCGCGGTGATCGACGCGATCCGAGCGCTCGACATCGTCAACCCGGCGACGCGCCAGCGCGTTCGAGCGCTGCACGCCGAGACCAGCCGGCTGACCGCCAGCCTCGGTCGATTTCCGACCGACGAGGAGGTGCAGGAGGCGCTCGGCCTGTCGCGGTCGGAATACAACCAGGTTCTGGAAGCGGCGGCCTGCGCGCTCGTCTCGATCGAAGCGGCCACCGAGGACGATGAGGCGCCGCTGGCCGACCTGCTCAAGGCCGGCGTCGAGGACCCGGCCGAGCGTGGCGCTCTCCTGGCGATGATCGGCGAAGCCATCCGTCGGCTCGACGAGCGCGAGCGCCTCGTCCTGTCGCTGTACTACGTCGAGGACCTCACCCTCCAGGAAGTCGCGAAGGTCCTCGGCGTTCATAAGACCGTCGTCGTTCGCCTGCATGGCCGGGCCATCGTGAAGCTGCGGGCCCTGCTCGACGTCGAGGGCGACGCGTCGACCGGCTCGATGGAGGAATCCCATGCCAACGAACCCAACCTGCCGATCATTCCCGAACCGGCGGTGGCCGCGGCTGACGCTGACGCTGCTCCTGTCGCTGCTCGCGCTGCTCCCGGTGGCGCTGACGCCCGGCCCGGCCCACGCCGACGCCTCGCCGATCCGGGTGGTGCTCAGCTATCTGAATGGCGTATCTAACTGGGGGCCGAAGGAGGCCAGCGCGCTGATGGAGGTCGTTCCCGCGGAGGGTGAGGTCCGGCTGAGCGGTCGGGCGCTGCCGCCGGTCGGCGCCCAGCACTACGTCCTCTGGCTGACCCGGGAAGGCTCGACCGACATCTTTCGCCTGGGTGAGCCGAAGCTGCACCCCGACGGCACGCTGGTGCTCGACCTGGTCCTGCCGGAAGACGTGCCGGACAACGGCTGGAACGTCGCGCTCCTGACGGTGGAAGATTCCGCCACTCCGGCCCGACCCGGTCCGCGCCGCTCGATCGCCGGCCGCTTCCCCCAGGTTCCGGCGAACGGCTCAGGGACGGTTCCCAGCAACCTGCCCAACACCGGCTTCGGCGGTGGGGCGGGGCCGGACATCGGATCGGTCTTCACTGCCGCGGGGATCGCGGCGGCGTTCGGCATCCTGGTGTGCTCGCTGGCGCTTGGCCGAAGCGCCCGGCGGAGGAAGGGTTGGCCTCACCCCTCGGCCCATGAAGCATCCCGCATTTTCAGAATGGCGTCGGGACGCCGTAGGGCAGGGGGAATGGCGGGGAGGGGGGAGGGAGCTTGTCTCCTGCCCGCTCCTGGTCGGTTTGGGCAAGAAGACGGGCAGGAGACAAGCTCCCCCTCCCCGCGGCCCGTCCCCGCCCTGCCCTACCGACCTGAAAATGCGGGATGCCTCACGGGGGAACCCGGAGGCGCGGCGCTGGGTACCGCCGCCCGGTCTCCCCTCTCCACCTTCGGTGGAGAGGGGCCGAGGGTGAGGCCGCAATCCGACTCCGCGAAAGAGAGGTTGTCGTAATGTTACGAGGTGTCGCGACCGCGACGTCGGAGCTCCTTGCCCAGAGCAAGCGGCTCGAGACGCTGGCGGCAAACCTAGCCGACGCCGACACGCCCGGCTACCGGGCCGATCGACTCGACGAGCAGACGTTCTCGAGCATCCTGCTTGACCGGATCGACCAGGGCAGCACCCAGGTGGGCCCGATCGAGCTGGGGCCGGTGATGTCGCGGCCCAGCGTCGATCTGGCGACCGGCCCGATCGAGCAAACCGGTCGGGCACTCGACGTGGCGCTGACCGGTCCGGGCTTCTTCGTCGTTCAGTCGCCGAGCGGGCCGCAATACACCCGGCGGGGCGCGTTCCAGCAGGACGCGTCGGGGCGGCTGGTCTCGCTGGAGGGCTGGCCGGTGCTCGGGCAGAACGGCCCGATCGCCGGCGCCGGTCCGCTGCGGATCACCGACACCGGCCAGGTGATGTCGGGCCAGCAGGCCGTCGGCCAGCTTCAGGTCGTCGGCTTTTCGACCGGCACGACCTTCGATCGGCGCGCCGGCACCTATCTGGTGCCGACCGGAGGCGGGGCGGCGCAGCCGATCGCCAACGCACCGTTGCTGGCCGGACACCTCGAAGGCTCGAACGTGGATCTGACGACGACGGTGACCGACATGATGGCGGCCAGCCGGTCGTACCAGGCCGCCCAGAAGGCCCTGACCACCCAGGACGCGGCGCTCGGCACGCTGATCGAGCAGGTGAACGGGCAGTAGGAGAGTACAAACCTTGGAGATTTCGACCCTGGGCCTCTCGGCCTCGGCCCTGCAGGCCCAGCAGACACGGATCGATTACGTCGGCCACGACCTGGCCAACCTCCAGACGCCGGGGTTCCGCGCCCTGCGCCCCGAGCTGGTGGACATGCCGGCCGACCCGAGCACCTTCGGGCTGACGTCGCCGACCAGACTGACGAACGCGGACGCCCCCACCCGGGGCGTGGTCGTCGGCGGCGTCACTCAGCCGGACGTTCCGGGGAGCACGGTCGGCACCGGCGCGCCGCTCGACGTCGCCCTGCCCGATGGCGTCTACCTCACCGTCCAGCTCCCGGGCGGCCAGACCGCCTACACCCGCGACGGACAGCTGAGCGTCGACGCCCAGGGCAAGCTCCAGGCCGGCGACAACTACCTGGCGGGCAACCTCCGGCTCCAGCCGGGAGACCGGAACCCCCGAATCGACCAGCAGGGCCAGGTCGTCGTGACCGGCGCCGGCGGCGATCGGGTGATCGGATCGCTGCCGCTGGTGCGCGTGGCCAACCCGGAGGGCATGGATCCGCTCGGTCTGACCCTGCTCCAGACGACGCCGGCCAGCGGCGCCGCCCAGCCGTTCGTCTCGAACGGCGCCGACGGGATCGCGCCCCAGGCGCTCGAGGCGAGCAACGTGGACATGGCGCGCGAGTTCACCGATCTGATCCGCGCCCAGCGCGCCTACCAGGCCAGCACCCAGCTGATCCGCACCTGGGACGAGCTGGTCGGGCAAACCGTGACCGAGATCGGGCAATAAGCGACGTGAGCGTTCGCGTCCACGAAAACTGCCCGCACCTTTCCGGCGAATTCCTTCGATACTCTCATCAGAGAGTGAAGGAGGTGTCGGATGAGCCTCGATCCGATCGGGAGTCCGGCCAACCCATCCGGACTCGACGGCGTCGAGCGCGTGGCGCCACGGTCCGTGGAGCGGACCGCCGATGACGTGGGAGGAGTGGACCGCGACGGCGACGGGGACGGAGTTGGAACGAGCGCGGCGGCGAAGCTTCGGCCGTACCTCGCGGCCGGCCCGACGACCGCGCCAGGGCGGGAAGAGCGAATCGCGGCGCTCAGCGCGGCGGTCGCCAACGGGACGTACCAGGTACCGATCGACGTGCTGGCGCGGAAGCTACTGGGCAATGGCCACTGAGCAGGACCGTCGGGCGCTCGCCGCGATCGTCGCCGAGGCGCGTCACCTGGCCGAGGACCAGCGGCGCGCCCTTCGGCACGCCGACTTTCCCGATCTGCTCGCCATCGCCAGCGCCTTCCATCGGCTCACCCGCCAGCTGGGCGAGCTTCCCTCCGACGTCGTCTCCCTCGACTCGACCGCCGACCTCCTCGCCCTTCGCGACCAGATCGCGCGCCAGAACCAGCTCCTTCGCCTGACGATCGCCACCA
>JAJPKB010000420.1 GCA_021323915.1 Chloroflexota bacterium
TATCAAAACTCTGCCTCTACTGGCTAAGGCGAACCCAATGGCCCCAAGGCATCAATGCGCAGCAAGCGGCGACGCCCCGGGCGAGACGGAGCCTGCCGGGGCGCGGGTGTACATCGGGATCGATGGGGTGTTCTCCTGCACGACCGAGCGCGACGAGCAGCAGGCGTTGCTGTGGCGGGAAGCGACGGTGAGGATGATCGCCTTTCCTCTCCCCGCGGGCGCCCCGGGGACCGGGCGGCACAGCCACCTGGCGCCCGACGGCCGCCCGATCGACGTCCTGGACCCAGAGAGCGTCCGCGACGTCGTGCACATGGGAGACTGGCGGGGGTTTGCAGACAAACTCTGGCGAGAGGCAGAACGGCGCGGGATCGAGCGCGTGACGGAGATCGTCCTGCTCAGCGATGGGGCGGAGTGGATCGACTCCGTCCGGTCCCTGCTCTTCGATGGGCTGGGGTGCGGGGCGTCCACATCCTGGATCTGCGCCATGCCGAGGAGCACCTCTGGGAGGTCGCGCGCCTCTGTCTTGGGGAGGGAACCGCCGGCTGGATTGAGGCGCCGCTGGAGACCGTGCGGGAGGGGCGGGGGGATGCGCTGCTCGCGGCCGTGCGTCAGCTGCCGACGACGACAGCGGAGGCGGCCACGCAGGTAGCGACGACCCGCACCTCTTTCGCCACGCGGCGGCCGATGCTCGCTTACCCGCGCTTTCGCGCCGCGGGCTACCAGATCGGCAGTGGGATCACCGAGAGCGCCTACAAGCGTCTGGTCAGCCAGCGGGAGAAGGGGCCGGGGATGCCCTGGACCACCCCCGGTGCCCAAGCGATCGCCACCTTGCGCGCCGCCCACCTGAGCAACCGGTGGGACGAAGCCGTCGAGGTGGCTCGGGCCGCCTAACGACCGAAGAGATCTACATGCACCCTCACCCCTCTCCCGATCTCGTCGTGATAATATTATGGCAACGCACCCGACGGCTGTCCGAATGAGAGAGCGGATTTTACGGCGAATTGGAGGGATTAGGGCCGATGAACCAATCCGGACACTCCTCCTCGCTCGTGCCGTTGCTCATCACGCTCGCCGTCATCGGCTGGCTCGTCTACCGCCGTACCCGTCCCCAGCGGGTCCGTCTGACGCGGACGGTCCTCTACACCGCGCTGATCGTCCTGGCGTCCTTGGCCGGCCTCGCCGCCAATCTCGCAGTGATCAGCAGTCCGCTTTTCCTGGGAATCGCCCCCCTTGCCCTGCTTGCTGGGATTGCGCTGGGCTGGCTGATGATGCGCACGGTCCGCTTCTGGCAGTATCAGGAGACCGGGCACGTCTGGATGAGTGGCGGCATTGCCTACGTTGCGATCTGGCTGGCGACGCTCGTGTTGCGGTTGGGAGTTGAATACCTCGCGACCGGCAACCTCACGCCGGGCGAGGCCGCGCGCTCCGCGGGTCCACCAACGCCGTTGTCGATCATCGCTTCCGATCTTCTCCTCCTGTCCGTCGGTCTGTGGCTCGCTCGGGGCTACGCTCTCGCTCGACGCCGGTGTCGCCCTACACATCGCCATCCAGCATCCCAACGTCGTTCGAAAACTGGTGATCGTCTCGACCGTCTTCAAGCGTGATGGCTGGTACCCCGAAGTTCTCGCGGCCATGGCTCAGATGGGGAAAAGCACGGCGCGTGATTCGTCGCTTGGAGTAGATAGGTGAGCAACACGACGTACATTGCCTTACTGCGCGGAATCAACGTTGGCGGGCATACTGTGACCATGGAGCGCCTGCGGGCCTTGTTTGGTGAGCTAGGGTTTGCGACGGTGCGCTCCTACTGACACGAAAGGATCGAACGATGATGACTGAGAGCGTCACCGCCTTGACTCATATGCTTCTCACGAGCGGAATCTTCGCCGGGCCGATCTACATGGTTGTCGGCCTGGCCGAGGCGTTGCTCCGTTCCGGGTTCGATCTCCGCCGCCACGAGCTGAGTCTGCTTGCTAACGGCGACTTCGGCTGGATCCACGTGGCGATGATGGTGGTGACGGGCTTGCTCACCATCACCGGCGCCATGGGGCTGCGCCGGGCCCTGACGGGGGGATCGGGTCGCATGTGGGGACCGATCCTGCTTGGCGTCTACGGCCTCGGCGTCGCGATCGCCGGCCTCCTGACCGCCGACCCAGCGCTGGGCTTCCCGCCGGGGACGCCAGACGGTCGAGCAATTGTCCTTAGTTGGCATGGAATTCGGTCATCTCGTCGCCGGGAGCATTGGCTTTCCATGCCTGATCACCGCCTGCTTCGTCTTCGCGCGCCGTTTCCTCTCCGAACGGAATCGCGTCGGGCAGCACGAGCCTGAGCGTGAACGTCGTGTTCGGGCTGGCGGTCGTCATCGCCTGGGCATGGATCTCGGCACTTTGCGCGACGACTCGCGCAAGCTCCCACCGATCGCTCGTCAAACGAAGGTAAGACCAATCGGCGGTGACTAAGCCGTGTGGTTGGCCGAGCAACTTGATCTGGGATTTTCGCCCGTCTCGAAGACCTGCCAATCCGACCAAAGGGAGAAGGACAGTGACAAAGCAATTCGTGACCGTCGACGAATACATCAGCTCATTCCCGGAAGATGTTCAGATTATCCTCAAGGAAGTTCGACGGACGATCCGGAGCGCGGTGGCCGCCGCCGATGAGACGATCAGCTATCAGATCCCCACGATCACGCTCGACGGTAAATATCTGGTGCACTTCGCAGCGTGGAAGAATCACCTCGCCCTTTACCCGACGCCCACGGGAGATCAAGCCTTCGAGCAGGAGATCGCGCCATACCGAGCGGCCAAGAGCACGGTGCGATTCCCGCTCCGAAAGCCGATTCCGTACGACCTCATCCGACGAATCGTCGAACTCCGGGTCAATCAGCGAGTGGGCAGCGGGGAATGATCATCACCGCATCCACCTCGTGCCCATCCTGCTCGGTAACGGTGTTCGATTCTTTGCGAGCCCGGGCACGGCGCCGATCAACCTCGAGAAACTGAGCGTGGCAGATCGGGCAGCCTTGGTCGTGTCGATACTGGCTGGTGGACACGAGGAAGGCCGGAGAAGTGCTGATCCTCGTCTATCAGCCAGCGCGATCGTAGGGGACCTGCGGCTTGCCACGTGCGTGGTTCGCACCTTCTCCTACCGGACCTGGCCGCCGCCGAGCAGGTCGACGACGAGGTCACAAACTGGCTCCAACAGGCTTACAAAACGTATAGATACCATCTGTCGTCTTCGCCAGCGACGGCGGATGACCGAGGTGCACCGCTAGTCGTGCCTTTTCTCGACCCGCCTGTCCCCTTGTCACATCGATTCAGTTTCGTGTGTCACTTCTATGACACAACACCATGAAGGAATGCGACCGATGGATGAAAAAGACTGGCTAACGGAGCGCTTTGAGGAGCATCGGGCCCACCTGAAGGCGGTGGCCTACCGGATGCTCGGTTCGCTTACCGAGGCGGACGACGCTGTGCAGGAGGCGTGGCTGCGCCTCAGCCGTTCGGGAGTCGACGGGGTTGAGAACCTTGGGGGCTGGCTGACGACGATCGTCGCGCGCGTGTGCCTGAACATGCTGCGTGCACGCACGGTGCATCGGGAGGAACCCATTGGCATGCATGTGCCCGATCCGCTCAGCAGCTTCGCGGATGGGGCTGACCCCGAGCATGAAGCCCTGCTGGCCGATTCGGTCGGATTGGCGCTCCAGGTCGTGCTCGACACGCTCGCCCCCGCTGAACGCTTGGCTTTTGTGCTGCACGATATGTTCGACGTGCCCTTCGACGAGATCGCTCCGCTGGTGGAGCGCTCACCGGAGGCGGCGCGTCAGCTCGCCAGTCGCGCCCGGCGTCGGGTGCGCGGAGGCACCCCGAACCCCGACGTCGTGCTGCGTGCCGATGGCGGACGGGCCCATCCGGGAGCCTCGCGGGTAGCTCGGGGAGCGACGGCCGTGGTTCGCGTGGCGCTGGCAGGTGCACGCTGGTACCCCGCCGCCCGGCCGCGACCGGCGCTCGTCAACGGCGCCGCTGGCGTCATCATGATGGATGGCGGCCAACCATTCGCGGTTTGGGGTTTCACGGTCGCGGGTGGTAAGATCGTCGAAATCGACATCGTCTCCGATCCCGAACGCCTTTGCCAGTTCGGTCCTGTGCCGCAATGAGAAAGAGCCCGGATCCGCTAGGTGCTGGGTTCCTCGGCGGCTGGGGCCTCCGGCGAGCGGAGCCCAGATGGTATCGCCGTCGTCTCTCTGCCCGCCGCGCGGATGATGGCGCCGGTTACCGCCAAGAGCACCGCGGCGTTGACGACGTGGAGCGCGGCCACTGGAGGCAGCAGCCGCGGTAGTGACACCTGCACGACGGTCAGCACCGCCAGCAGCACCGTCAGCCCGACTACGCGCCGCCCAGGCCGGGCGACCAGCGCCAGGACTAGGAGCAGCAGCATGGCGACGGCGAGGGCGACGCCGAGAGCCCGGTGCGGCTGGAACGTCGTCACGCCGAACAGCGCGGCACCAGCAAGATAGAACTCGACGACGAGACCGGCGAGGACGAGCCATACCACCCCTTGAAAGACCCGGGTAATAACTGATTGCATTGTGGATTTATCTCCTCTCACCGGCTATCTGAACGGTAGCGACATTCAAGCAGTTCCAGGTGTTGATCGCTGCGATGTGAATGACCAAAGCACGCCAACGGGCAGCATGGTCGTCGCGACGGCAGGCGACGACCATGCTGCCCGTTGGCGCTTAGCTGTACGTCCAGGACCCCGCCACTTGCCGGATGGTGACGTTGACGCGGTTGAAGAGGTTGGTCGTGGCGATCATGAGGATCAGCGCTGCCAATCCCTTCTCGTCGTAATATTGGACGGCCTCGTCCCAGACCGCGTCCGGAACCGAGTCAGGCCTATCAGCTAGCCGGGTGGCGGCCTCGGCGAGCGCGAGGGCGGCACGTTCGGCATCGGTGAAGTAGGGCGCCTCCCGCCAGGCCGCCACGGCGAAGAGGCGCTCGTCGGTTTCGCCGGCCTTCTTGAGGCTGCGCGCACCCGAGTCAACGCAGAAGCTACAGCCATTGATCTGGCTCGCGCGCAGGTGGACCAGCTCGAGTGTCGTCGCCGGCACGCCGCCCTCTCGCGTGGCCTTGAGCAGGGCCTGAACGGCCTGGGTGACGCACGGAAGAATTGTCGCTGGGTTGCTCATTCGTGCTTGCACTTGCATGATTGCTCTCCTTTATCCTTGTCACATTCGTGAGATTTCGTGAGACACTCTTCTGACACGCGGCGATGGCGGAATGTGACAGATGGACGAATGTGAATGGCTGGCATTTGTGCTCTAGTGCAATCCCAAAGGAGTTTGTCGGGAATGGACAAGATGGGGCATCATGTCAGGCATGAAACACCCCATCTTCATTCGTCCGCTTACGGACGACGAGTGCGACCGCCTGGAGGACAGGTTGCGCTCGTCGAGTGCCTTTGTCCTCCGTCGCTGCCAGATTCTGCTGGCGAGTGCCCGGGGCGAGCGGCCGCCCCAGATCGCCGCTTCCTTGGGCTGCAACGACCAGACCGTCCGCAACGTCATCCGTCGCTTCGAGCACGACGGCATCGACGCCTGCCTCACCCGCCGCTCCCATCGGCCGCATCGGCCGGCGACCAAGCTCGATGGGGAGGCGGCCGAGCAGGTGAGAGCCCTCGTACACCAGAGCCCGCGCAGTTTCGGGTTACCAACCAGCCTCTGGACCCTCGAACGGGCCGCCGACGTCAGCTTTGCCCAAGGGATCACGTCCGAGCGGGCCAGCAGCGCGACCATCCGCAATGCCTTGCGGCGCTTGGGCGTGAAGGGGAAGCGCACCAAGCATGGGATTACCAGTCCCGATCCCGCGTACGCCCGGAAAAAAGGGCACGCGACCGTCTGATTCGCCTGGCCCCAACCCACCCCGACTGGGTCCTCGGCTTCCTCGACGAGGTCTGGTGGAGTCGGTTTGCCCAGCCGTCGCTGCACGCTTGGAGCACGACGGACTAGCCCGTGCGGTTGGTCGAGCAGACGGTCGCGCCAGAAGCGTATCCACTATCCTCTTGACTGGCTCAATGTAGCCCCAGGTATCGTAAGAATTACAGAGAGCCTTTCTTTCGGACCAGGTCTCTGGTGCATCTCCTCTACAAGATCGCGGATAAGGTCGTCTACTCCAGAGACCAGCGCACCGTTGACGGTGAGACAATCACAGTGGAAAGTTTCCTCAATACGTGCCGGGCCGCCCTTCTTGCCCCAATCTGGCCAAGGGCGGCGTGTGGATTTTTCTCCGGCATGGTTCCTCCCGGCGAGTTTGCTTCCTTATCTGTCGCGTCTGCCATAGTAGACGCGACAAGCTCTTTCACGTCGTGCAATCTCGTATGTCTGCTTGAGCGTTCACGCATACCTAGACTTTCTACATGCGTTGCCTATTGACAACAGGCAATTTGGATACAGCCGTCTAAATCTGCGTAGTCGCTCGCCAGAACAGCTACGCAGACGGAGCCTGTTGGATTTCAACCTCGCGATCGCACCCCTATCGGTCTTCGAAACGCCTTGGATACTGTCGCTGCCAGCCTTCGCGGCCGAAGGCTTGATCTTGCGCCATGTCTTTGATGTAGACACGCTGGGCGAAGTGGGATTCGATGATCGCACGCATGACTTCGCTGGTTAACCTCGCGTCAAGGTCCTTCAAGATGCTCCGACAGCCGACGTCGTCGATCCGGTTACGCTGCTCGTGCGGATCTTCTTCGAGATTGAAAAGCAGCGACTCCCCGGTGCCATACTTGGCCAATCGCCACGGGCCGTCTTGAATCATCCAGCCGCCGCCGAGCGCGCCGATCAGGTGGTCACGGCCGGTCGCGCCAGGGATCCCGATGCCTGGCAGCGGACGCGAGTCCATGTAAGCGGGCACGTCCGAGCCACCCAGGCAGAGCATGGTCGCGGTGACATCGGTCAAGGTGACGAGATCATCGCGCACCGCTGGGCCGGTGGCCCCGGGGAGGGTGACGATCAGGGGCACGTGGAAGCTCGATTCGAAGAAGTGCCCTTTGCCGATCAGGTTGTGATCACCGAGGTAATCGCCGTGGTCCGAGGCGAAGATGATGATCGTCTTATCGAGCAAGCTTCCTTCGTTCAGCGTATCGAGAATCTCGCCGACCTGTTGGTCGATCTGTTTGACCAAGCCCACGTAATGGGCTCGGATCTTCAGCTTCTGCTCCCGGGTAAACTCCGTGTAGTCGACGCCGTTCCACGGTCCGCGATTGCCGGTAATATTTTGTTGGCGAAGCTTAGGGGTATCGCCAGCGTCGGGCACCGGCTCGGGCATGCCGGCTGGATCGAACTCCGCCAGGAACTCGGGGGCAGGGTCGTAAGGACAATGCGGCCCCGGAAAGCCGACCATCATGGCAAACGGTCCTTCCTGGCCGTACTCGCGAATGAAGTGGCAAGCTTCTTGGCCAACCCAATGATCGACCTGGAGGTCCCAGGGCAGGCGATTGATGATCGCCCCTTTGTTCTCGAAATAGCCTTCGTGCTCATTGCCGTGATATTTCCGCTCGCCGCGCTCATGGAGGAATTGATAGTAGTCGTCGCGGATGTAGAGCCAGCGCTTGTCCTCGGCAATTCGTCGGTACTGGTAGCCGAGCCGTAGATCCCACGGATAGAAGTGCATCTTGCCAACGCCGGCTGTGTAGTAGCCTTGCCGATTCAAAAGCTCCGGCCAGGTCTGAATGCCGCACTCACGGTAATCTGGACGGAGAAACAAGCCGTTGTCGAGCACACCTGTCTTCAGCGCGTGCATGCCGGTGATCAACGACGCCCGGGCCGGCACGCAGACCGGATGCTCGGAATAGCAGTTGGTGAATCGCACGCCTCGCGCCGCCAGGCGATCGATATTCGGGGTCTGGATGAAATTCGCGCCGTAGCAGCTCAAGAAGTCGGGGCGGAGTTGATCGGGCATGAGAAAAATCAGATTGGGTTGGTTGGGCATTCGAACGTCCTCCTAGTTGATTGAGTCTATTCTCTTAGCTAATCCTCTGATGGAGATGAACGATGACTATCATTGTAACGATGCACCGGGCCAAGACTGAACTGTCCAATCTGATCCATCAGGCGGTGGTGGGTGAAGAGGTGGTCATTATCAGAGGGGGAAGACCGATTACCCGCCTGGTCTCAATTCGACAGGAAAGAGTCGCTGGCTCGGCTCAAGGTAAGGTCCGCATCGGAGACGACTTTGACGAACCACTCTCGAAGGATTGAGAAAACCTTGCTCACCCCTCTAGCTCGCCACGCTCAACCGCTCGGCGTAGTGCCGCCGAGCGGAGGACCATCTCGCAGACGGCAAGCGTCTCCAGATTGTGGCGTCCGCTGATCCCGGGTTCGATTCCCTCGCTCAGGTAGCGATACCAATCGTCGACCACTCCCTGCTCGCTCTGAAGCGGCGGGGCCGGCTCCACTGGTTCGGCCGGACCCGAAGGCGCGAACTGGCGAAGCTCGCCGCGCGGTAGCCACTCCCAGGCGCCGCCGCCCAAAGCGCGCAGCGCGCCGCGCTCGCTTTGCAGGATCCAGCGGTAGTCGGTCAGCGTCGCCTGGTGGGTCGTCTCATAGGTACAAACCGGCCCCGAGGCGAACTCGAGAATTGCGCTCACTCCGGCGTCGTGCTCGTAGGGTGACCAGGGAGCATTGTGAGTAACCGCGGTTGCCCGCGCGACTGGCCCGAACAGAAAGACGAGATTGTCGAAGTGGTGACACGCCATGTCCCAGACGACCGCCCCGGGATAGGTCAGCGTGCGCGGCTCCGGGCGGTGGCGATGGTGAATCAGATCCACGAGGTGCGGCCGACCATAGCGCCCGGTCGCGAGCGCTTGCTGGAGGGTACGGACTTCCTGATTGTAGCGATAATTCTGGCTGACGCAGAAACAGACCTTCGCCTCGGCGGCTTCACGTGCCAACGCCTGCGCTTCCGCCCAATCCATGGTCATACCCTTCTCGACCAGTACGTGCTTCCCCGCCGCGAAGCCCGCACGGCAAAAAGTGGCGTGGGTCTTGGTCGGGGTGCAGATGACCAGCGCCTCGGCTTCGACTGAAGGTATCGCTTTCCCAACGTCGGTAAAACAGGCCGACTCCGGCAGTCCACTGACCTGACGCGCCCGCGCTAGATTTTCCGGAACCACGTCGACCAACGCCACTGGCTGAAAGCGCGGGTCGGCAGTCAGCAGATCAACCGGCCAAGCGCCACGACCGCCAACTCCAACGTGAATCGTTCGAACAACCATGGTTATCCTCCCTGCCCACCGACGTACGCTTCGATCTTTTCGCGTGACCAGGCCCCATCCGCGATTAACACACGGTAGGCAAAGCTCAGGCTCGCGCCCGGATCGAGCATCAGCTCTTCATCGAAGCTGAACGCGAAGCTGACGCAGGCGTAGGGCTCATTGCGCACGAACCATTTGGTTGGGTAGCGAGGATTGCCGGGTTGATCGAGGAAGAGCAGGGTCGAGGCGTCGCCGGAGCCATCGTGACGTCCAACGAAGGCGAGCCAGGAAGCGGCTTTTCCCATCACCTCCGGCCCTTCAAGTCCGTCCGCAGCGAGAATCCGTCCTTTATTAAACGAGCGAGGCCCACGCCAGTAGAGACCACCATAGCCAGCCAACACTCGACCTTCGGTCGTCGGCGAGCCGAAGGTCAGTCGATGCCCGGCGACGTTCTGAAGAGAGAAGTGGAGATCCAAGCTCCAATAGCCTTGCTTGGTGTCAATCGTCGCGAGCGCGATTCGTCGCTTCTCAGCGATCCAGAGACGCTCGTTCGAGGTCAGCCACTCCAGCCGTTCGTCGAGAACCAGACGGTGTTCATCACAATCGAACCGGTCCCAGTCACGGTGAAGCTGCCGTCCGTTGTTCTCGAGCTGGACGTAGCCCCGATCGCGCACGTAGGTTGGGCCGCCCCAGAAATTCTGACCGGAGAGCTGAGCCGAGGTCATCGCCATACCGTGGTGCCAGACATGATCGTGGGGGCGAAAGATCGTGACCAGGTTACCAGCCAGGGTAAACAAGGGATGAAAGTATGGTTTCGGCGACTCGTAGCTTTCGGTTTTCGGTTGGTAAACATAGCGAAAAAGTGGCTGCCCCTGGTATTGCAGCTCGACGTAGTCGGAAATCGCGTGGACAAGGGTCAGCGACATTTTGTCTCTTCTCTACCCTAAACTCAGCGAATTGACCAGCGCGCGCACGCTTTCAACCGTCCGCGGCGCGTCGATTCCGGAATGGAATTCCCAGGTCTCGACGTGCTCGACACTCTGGCCCGGATCGAGCGTCGTGAGGGGAGCAATTGTCTCCATCTCGATAAACGCGTCATTGCAGTAGAACTCGGCGTTGCAGCCGAAGTCAGCATGAGGCGCAGCCGGGCGGGACGAAAAACGCTTGACGAACAATACTCGCTCTCGCCAGTAAGCCACCCAACCCCGGCGATTGAGATAGCCGACCTTGCACGGCGGCTGGAGTGGCTGGGCTTGGAGTAAAATGTAATCCTCAGCGAGCTGGAGGCGCGGATCGCTCCAACGCGTGTAAGGCCAGAGGACAAGCTGTCGGTTTGGCAGCAAGCCGGTCGCGTCGAGTGGCCCCACCTGCTGCGGCAAGATCGCCACGCCGCCCAGCGGAAGCTGGGTAATCGCCCAAGGCGCCAGCTCGACCGGCCAGACTCCGTTGTTGCGTAATTCGTGGCGCAACGTCATCGATGGGCGATCGGCTCGCAGGTGAATCTCAATGCTTTTCTGGATCCCGGTCAGCGCTTCGGTCGGTCCGATCAAGCGCACACCCTCCGGGAGTTCTTCGACCTTGACGCCCGCGTCGTCCGGTACGTAGGTACGCGGCATCACCTCGGGCGAATGCCAGAGACGATGGCCACCTCGCAGGTGGTAATCACCGATCGGGGTTGAAATTGTCGCGGTCGGCAGCTCGACCAACAGGTTTTGATTGGAGTCGCCAAGAAAAACGCGAACGATCCGCGGCCCGGCCTCACTCAGGTATTCGAGCCGGAGATGCTGGTTTTCCAGACGCCGCGTTGGCATTCCATGGAAGTCGCCAGTTACCATCTGATCCCTCCAGATTCCCCGGAAATTCCTTCTCCCAAGAGGAGAGGGGGTAGATAGGACTCTCGCTCGCCACGACCGGGGCCAAACTCCTCGAACATTAGATTCCCATAACTATCGGTGCTCCGATCAGGTCCAAGCCAACCGGATCATTCAGCACTGCCCAGCGCTCCAGGTCAGCCGCGCTTGGCGAACCGAGCGCTCGGGCTTGCCGTTCAGTCAGCTCGTCCAGCTCGCGCAGCGCGATGAGCAGCTTCTCACTGAGCTCGTCGCCGACCCGTCGCAGCTCGCGCTCGGCAGCGTCTGGCGAGAGCGCCCGGGCACGTTCTTCGACACGCGCTGCCTCGACGAAGTACGTACGCTCGGCACCCTGCCAGAAGGATTGAACCACCGAGAAGAGCTCCGGGAAGAGACCGACGCGCCGCTGGATCCGCTCGTTCAGCCACCAGGGTGAATCCGCGTCGAAAGCGGCGCCGCCTACCGCCAGCCCCGGATGCGCGGGACCTGCCGCGACGTAGACCGGATGCAGCGCGCTCAGGCACGGCGAGCCGAAGCCGTGCCAAGCGACCACGTTGAGCGGCGCCATCTGTTTGGGACGGAGCTGCACGACGAAGCTGGCGGCGGTCGCTCCCGGTCCCGGGGGCACCTCGTGCATGCAGATTGGCGAGGGATTGGCTTTTCCATTCGCATCGACGATCACACCGGCGTGATCGCGTAGCACCTGGGCGAAATCCGGAACCGTCAACCGCGCTCCACCGTTGAGAACCTCGGTGGCCCGGGCGAAACGGCACTGCCCGGAACGAAAGTCGTGAGTCGGATCCCCGTAGGCCAGGGCAAAGTTGAAGTCTTTGCCTTTATGCCACCAGCCCTGGGCAACGGCGTGGTCGATCAGATCCTTGGACGCCTCGTCCCATTCGGTCTGAATCGTGTAGCAGTTCGAGATCGCCTGTCGTCCCTTGACCCGCTCGGCCACCCAGTAGCGACCGGCCGTCTCGAGCACCCACGCTTCGGTGGGGTCGGCAATAATAAAGGAGTTGTGATACATCCGTGGTTGGATGACGTCGGCAATCCCGCCCTGACCGTGCTGTTCCAACAGGTCGACGACCACGTGGAGCGCTTCATAGGCGGTCCGTCCGCGTTCCAGTCCGAGACGAATGTAGTCCATGCCGAGGAGACCATTCTCTTCATAGCCTTCGCGCCCGTACACCGCCTCGTTGCCGATCGCCACGCCCAGCTCATTGACCCCGATCTCGAAGCCCCACATCCAGTATGGACGTGAGCCAAGCACTGCGAGCGTCTCGCCTACCTGGGGAATCTCTCGATGGGTGCAGCGAACGGGTGTATTCGTCGGATGCGTTTGACGCGGATAATAACTGAGAACCTGACACTCATTGGCTTTTCGGTCGCTGTTCTTCGCGAAGATCACCGAGCCATCGCTCGTCGCCGAGCCAACGGCAACGGACGTATCACACATGGCGATTCCTCCTGCCGGTCTTGCGCTCTGATTCTACGCAGCCAGGAGGATGTTGCCAACACCATGCGGAGATCGTTACTCCATTAAGCGCAAGTCGAAACCGATGCCACCCTCCCGGATCTCGCCGATGCCAAAATGACTCTGCGCGACCATGTGTTCGAGCGCGTCGCGGGTGTATGCATTTTTCAACAACATGAACCGGAATGTCCCCCTGGTGAGCAGGGCGTTCAGCCAGGACAGACCCATACCCTCTACTTCAGCGTCGATCTTCTTAGCTAGACTTTATCCATTTGGGAGTAGTCGACAGAATGTCAAAGGCAGGGTAGGCTAGCCTCACCAGACTTCCCGGAAAGGTGAGACCATGCTTTCCCTGCCTGATGAGATGATACCGATGGTGGCCCCCTTTGCGCCAGCCTTTCGCAAGCGCGTCTGGGAACGCGCGAAGCTCTTGGTCGTGGGCGCCATCCTGGTCCCCGGCCAGCACACCGTCGCGTCGGTCTTGCGCGTGATGGGACGGGGGAATGATCGACACTTCCAGAACTTCCATCGGGTCCTGAATCGGGATCGGTGGGCGAGTCGGGCGCTGAGCAA
>JAJPKB010000508.1 GCA_021323915.1 Chloroflexota bacterium
CGGTCGCGCGCAGCAGGTCGACGGTGCCCTGCTCCAGCACGCCGGCCCGGACCCGTCGCTCGACGTAATCGCGATCGCGCACCTCGAGGACGACCGACTCGATGCCCTGGAGCGCCAGCAGGTGCGAGAGGACGAGCCCGGCCGGTCCAGCGCCCACGATCGCGACCTGGGTGCGCATGCCACCTCCTCCTCGTCTCCATGAAGCATCCCGATCTTTGGGTGGGCCGAGAAGACGCTCACCGCGAAGGCGAAATCCAGAAGAGAGAAGACGGAATCCAGGAGCGAGAAGAGAGACCACGAACGCCCTTCGCCTTCTCGATTCCGGATTCTATATTCTCGCCTCTCTCGCCTCTTCCTTCGCGCCTTCGCGGTGCCGGTCCCCGCGGACTCGTAACTTGGGATCCCTCAGAAAGGGGTGAGGCCATCCCGTTCGCCATCGTAGACTCAGCGGACCGCTAAGTCAATCGGTCGATTACCGCTGCCCCATACCCGCTGCTCGACTGGCTCGGGTGATGAACGCCCCCTGATCGGGTGCGCTTGACAGTCGAGGCTCTCCCGCGTACACTCCCTGTGAATTATTAGACCGTCAGACGGTCTATTTATCCGGGAGGCGATCGTGACCATGACCCTGGTTGGAGGGAACCTGCGATGACGACGAAGCTCCTGCTGCACGCACTCGCGACGCTCGTCGGCGGCACCGTCTTCTTGTGGCTGGTCCTGTTCCTTCTTGCCGGCACGTTCAACTACTGGCAGGCGTGGGTTCTCGTTCCGGTCTTCGTGGTCACGACGAGCGTCTACGAGCTCTACTTTTCGATCAAGGATCCCGCGCTTGTCGCGCGGCGAAAGCAAGCTGGTCCGGCCGCGGAGCAGTCCACCCTTCAGAAGATCGTCGCGACCCTCGCGTTCGCCGGGTTCGCGGCCTATTTCGTCCTCGCCGCGCTCGACCATCGCTTCGGTTGGTCTCAGGTTCCGCCGCTCGTGTCCGGGATCGGCGATGCGCTGGTTGTCGTCTCTTACGTCATGTACTACTTCGTCTCTCGAGAGAACAGCTACATCGGTGCGAGCATCCGGGTGGAGCAGGGGCAGAAAGTGATCTCGACTGGCCCCTACGCCCTGGTTCGGCATCCGAAGTACGACGGAGACTTCGTCCTGGTCATCGGCATCGCGCTCGCCCTCGGCTCCTGGTGGGCGCTCGCCCTCGTGGCTATCACGCTCCTCGTGCTGGTGATTCGTATCCTCGACGAAGAAAGGGTCCTGGCCAGGGACCTGCCGGGGTACGCCGAGTACGAGCAGAAGGTGCGGTATCGCCTGGTGCCTCGTCTCTGGTAATCCCTGGTCACCGGAGAAGATCAGTCGACCACTAATCGGTCCGCTGACTTTTGCGCTATCCTTTCAGCGGGTAAGTCACCGAGGAGCAGGAATGCCGCGCACCGTCAACGAAGCCGCATACAACGCGAAGCGCAACGAGATCCTGGACTTCGCCATGGGGCTGATCTCCTCCAAGGGCTATGAAAGGATGACGATCCAGGACATCCTCGACGGAACGCAGATCTCCCGGGGAGCGCTCTATCACTACTTCGACTCGAAGAAGGCAATCCTCGGAGCCCTGGTCGACCGCATGGCGACCGCGGCGGAGCAGGCGATTCGTCCGATCATCGACGATCCGAATCTGTCCGCGCTGGAGAAGTTCAACCGCTATTTCGAGGCGTCCGCCTCCTGGAAAACGATGCAGAAGGACCTGATCCTCCGCCTCCTGCCGATGTGGTTCAGCGATGAGAATGCCTTCATCCGTCAGAAGATGACCGCCGAATCGCTGACCCGCACCGCGCGCCTGCTTGTGCCGATGATCCGCCAGGGCATCGAGGAGAAGGTGTTCACGACGCGATTCCCCGAGGAAGCAGCCGTCATCATCACTGGCGTCTTTCTGACTTTCACGGATACCCTCGTCGCGCGTCTTCTGGCCCCGGAAGGGGGTCTGGCCTCCAGCCAGGGATTCTGCTACATTCTGGCCTCCTACGTCGATGCGATCGAGCGGATTCTCGGGGCCCCGCCGGGTTCCCTGAAGCTGCTCAAGGCGGACGACTTCAAAGATTGGTTTATGACAAGGCAACCAGACGCTGCGGGCTAAGTGTCTCTTTCCCCCGAGTAGAGGCTGACGAGCGTGCAACGCGACGCGGGGAAGGTTTTCAAGTCCGTCGTGGGATCGCCTGAGCGCCCACGGCAGCCCAGCGCTGGGTATGCGACCGCCTGGCCACACACCTTGACAGCCGCCGACTCGCGTTGTTAGCCTCACCATACGCCGCACCGGGGAGCGATCATAGACAACCAACCGTTACCGGAGCGGCGAATCGACATCGTCCAGGAAGTCACCGAGAGCGAGGGGAGCGTGCGATGGACAATCTGTCCGAGCCCATGAACGACGTCGCCCATCTGGGTCATGTCGAGCTGCTGACGCCCAGGCCGGACGAGAGCCTGCGCTTTTTCACGGACGTGCTGGGCATGGCGGTGACCGACCGAGTCGGCCAGTCGGTGTTCTTGCGCGGCTACGGGGACTACGAACGGCATACCCTCAAGCTGACCGAGAGCCGCCAGGCCGGGGTCGCCCACGTCGCCTGGCGGACGACCAGCGAGCCCGCCCTCGCTCGGCGGGCGGCCGCCCTTGAAACGGCTGGCTTCGGCCTCGGCTGGATCGACGGCGATTCCGGCCACGGCCGCGCCTACCGCTTCGTCGACCCGGACGGCCACGTCATGGAAGTGTACTACGCGACCGAGCGCTACCAGGCGCCGGCCGACCAGCGGTCGCGGCTGAAGAACCAGCCCCAGCGGTATTCCGGCGTCGGCATCGGGGTGCGTCGGATCGACCACGTCAACCTGCTCTGCCGGGAGGTGACGGCGAACCGCGTCTTCATGGAGGAGAAGCTCGGCTTTCGCCTGCGCGAGCACGTCATCCTGGACGACGCCACCGAGGCCGCAGCCTGGATTAGCGTCACGCCGCTCGCCCACGACGTCGCCTACACCCTCGACGCGACCCGCTCGCGCGGCCGGCTGCACCACGTCGCCTACTGGGTCGACAACCGCGAGGACGTGCTGCGCGCCGCTGACATCTTCCTCGAGAACGACGTCGTCATCGAGAGCGGACCGTCCAAGCACGCGATCACCCAGGCGTTCTTCCTCTACGGCTTCGAGCCCGGCGGCAACCGGGTGGAGATCTTTTCCAGCGGCTATCTCATCCTCGCCCCGGACTGGGAGCCGATCGTCTGGACCCAGGCCGAGCGGGCGCGGGGTCAGGCCTGGGGGCTGCGCCTGCCGCCGAGCTTTCATTCCTACGGCACGCCGGTCGTCGAGGTGCCCGCGAGCGAGCTCCTCCACGTCCCGGTGGTCGATCCGCGCTGACTCGCGTCTCCAGCGGACCACGCCGCTCGATCCGGCGGTTAAGAACACGAGGAGTGATCACGGATGAAAATCAGCACGATTACCTATCTCTTTCGCTCCGAGCCGCTGCCGGAGATGCTCGTCCGGTTCCGTCGGCTCGGCTTTCGTTACGTCGAGCTGGACTACCGCCATCCGGATGGGCTCTCCGATTACAACGTTCAGGACGCCAGCGGAGCCGCCCGGGCCCGGACGATTCTCGCGGAGTACGGCATCACCCCGGAGGCCTACTGCATCGGGGGGCTGGGCGTGAAGCACCAGGGCGAGCCGATGCGACGGGTCTTCGAGTTCGCCCGGGGCCTCGGCGTCGACACGGTGACCGGCCTGGCGGCCCCGGAGGTCCTAACCAGCATCGACGCGCTGTGCAAGGAATACGGGCTGCGCTACGCGGTCGAGAACCACCGAGGGAACGTCTTCGAGAAGGCCGACGACATGCTCGGCGCCCTCGCCACGGTCTCGGACCGGATCGGGATCAACCTCGACTCGGGCCACTTCGCCGCGGCCGGTCTCGACGCGATCGACGAGACGCGCAAGCTCCGCGGGCGGATCTACCACGTCCATCTCAAGGATTCGGACCAGTGGAAGCCGCTCGGCCAGGGAACCGTCGGCATCGCGACGCTGGTGGAGGAGCTCCGGGCCAGCGGCTACGACGGCATGCTCTCGATCGAGCAGGGCGAGGCGCACGACATCACCCCCGAAGCGATCGAGGCGATTCTCGCCCGAAGCCTGGATCTGGTCAGATCCCTCCCCGGCGTCGAGGGCTGATCCTGGCTCGGCAGCCCCGCCTCAGGAGCCGCCGACCTTCACTTTCACCACGATTCGGCGGCTCGGCCGGGACACGCCATCCGGCGCCTGGAGCGGCGCGTGGGCGTCGGTCGGGTAGAGCACGGCGACCACGCCACGCCGCATGACTAAGCGCGAAGCCTCGGCGGGCATCTTGTACAGGATCAGATCGCGGCTAGCGTCGTAGGCCAGCGTCGTCTCCAGCCCGTCCAGGGGCATCACTTCAAGACGCTCTTCGCCGTCGACCACCGCCTGGATGTCGGCGTAGACCCGATGCGACTCCGCCTGCTGCTCGGCGCGCGGCTTGGTCCGGGCGTGCTGAAGCTGGGCGTAGGCTTGCTCACCGTTCGGACCGAGCAGGTCGATCCGCACCGGCGTGCCCTCGGCCACTTCATTGAGCCGAGCCGCCGCCGGATGCGTCCCGCCGAGCACCGCCTTCAGGAACGCGAACCCGGCCGCGAAGCCGGCGTGAGCCTGGATCTGGGACGCGCAGTCGTCGATCTTCCCGTAAATCGCCATCTCGTTCTCCCGGATCGGAATTGTCCGCGACGTCGCGCCGCCTCACCTCGTCGGCGCCGGCCGCGACAGCTACTCTACCACATCGCCGGGCGCGCGAGGGACGGCCCGCGCTGCTACGCTGGCTCACCCACCGTGCGGCGAGGCGTATAATCGATCCACGACGGGGCCGGAAACCTAACACCGACTGCATACCGCCGATCGGTGCCCCAAGGAGGAAGAATCGTGTCCGATAACGTTGGGTTCGCGGTCGTCGGCGTCGGGTTGGTTGGGCCCACCCACGCCCGGTTCATCCACGCGGCCGAGGGTGCCGAGCTGAAGGTCATCTGCGACCTGCGAGAAGACCGCGGCAAGCCGCTCGCCGAGAAATACGGCGCCGAGTGGCTGACCGACTTCCGCGAAGTGATGAAGCGCCCGGACATTCAGGTCGTCAACATCTGCCTGCCGACGGCGCTGCACCTGGAGGTGGCAACCGCTGCCGCCGAGGCCGGGAAGCACGTCATCGTCGAGAAGCCAATCGAGCTGAACCTCGACCGCGCCAGCAAGCTGATCGCCGTCTGCCGCCGGAACGGCGTCAAGCTCGCCTCGATCTTCAACCGCCGTTTCGTCTTCGGCACCCGCCGCGCCCACGACGCGGTGCACAACGGCGAGCTGGGACGGCTGGTGGTTGCGGACATGTTCTTCAAGTCCTGGCGAACCCAGGAATACTACACCGAGTCCGGCTGGCGCGGCACCTGGGGGAAGGAGGGCGGAGCGTCGCTGATCAACCAGGGCGTCCACGGCGTCGACCTGATGACCTGGATCGCCGGCCCGGTCAAGCGGGTGCAGGGCTACGCCCGCCACCTGCGTCACGACATCGAAGCCGACGACACGACGATCGCGGTGTGCGAGTACGAGTCGGGCGCCCTCGGGGTCATCGAGAGCACCACCTCGGTCTACCCGCGCCAGCCCGACCGGATCGAGCTGAACGGCGAGAAGGGTACGATCGTCATCGAGGACTACAAGATCGCCAAGTGGGAGGTCGACGGCGTCGAGCTGGGCGAGCCGTCCGCCGCCGAGCTCGCGCGGCCCGGCGCCGACCGGGGAACGGCCGTCGGCCACTTCCTGCAGATCCAGGACATGGTCTACGCCATCCGCGAGCGGCGCGATCCGGTTATCAAAGGAGAGGACGCCCTGCCGTCGCTGGCGGTGATCCAGGCGATCTATGAGGCCGAGCGGACCGGCCAGCCGGTCGAGGTGCGCCAGCCAGCCACGGTTTAGCCGGCTAACGTCCGGTAGAAGGCAGGCTGACGCTGAACGTGCTGCCCACGTTGGGCGCGCTCGTCGCCCAGATGCAGCCTCCAAGGGCCTCGACGATCAGCCGCGAGTTGTACAGTCCGAGGCCCATCCCCTCGCGCGGCGCAGCCGGGGGGCCACGGTAGTATCGTTCGAAGACGTGGGAAAGCGTGTCCTGACCCATACCGATCCCGCGATCGAGGACCGAGATCACGATGTCGTCTTCGCCCCGACCCAGCCGCACCTCGACCGGCGCGCCCGCGGGAGAGAACTTGAGCGCGTTTGAGATCAAGTTCGTCACGACCCGCTCGAGGTAAACCCGATCCGCGCGCACCGTCGGCAGGGAACCGACCGAGTGAATCCGAACCCGCGCCTGATCGGCCAGCGGGACGCTCGACTCGACGACCTCGCCCACCAGACTCGTCAGGTCGATCTCCTCCGGGTGAAGAACGACCTGGCCGGCTTCGAGGCGAGCGGTTTCGAGCAGGTCCTGGATCATCGACTCCATCCGGCGGGCGCTTCTCGCGATAGCCGCGGCTGCTTCCACTACCTCGGCGAGACCGCTGTCGGTCGCGCCTTGAAGGAGAAGCTGAGCGCGGCCGAGGATGGCCGTCAAAGGACCACGCAGATCGTGGGAGATGATCGAGACGTACTCTTCTTTCGTTCGTTCTAATTGACGTAGCTCGGTGACGTCGCGGACGACGAGGATGGCGAGGGCGACCTGCCCGGCCTCGTCACGTAGCGCGCTTCCGGCGAAGGCAAGGTGTCGCTGATGGCCATCGCGGGGCCGCGCCAGGATCTGGTAATCCGCGAACCGCTCACCCCGCATCGCCCGGCTCAGGGGGCTGCTCTCCACCGGCAGCCGTCGGCAAGCTCCTGTTCGTGGACGCTCGCGATCACCAGCTGCTCGTTGACCTTCCGCAGCTCCTAGATAAGGCGCCGCTGGTCCCCTTCTGAGCGGGGGCTCGAATGAGAGTCATCCTTCATCACACCGTCCCGGGGGCTCGCCGAAGCAGACGTCAGAGGACTCACCCATTTGTCCCATCGTTCTCCCTCCCCGCCGCGGCGAAGTCGTCGGTCTCGCGCGGTTCGGAGAAGGAGATTGGCACGTCGCTACTCGTCGAGCGCCTGAAGGGTCAACAAAGACGATGGTCGTCCGGTCTGAAATTATCGCGCAGGGCGCGCCTGCTGTCAGTCCGCCTTCCAGCCAACGGTGTATGATCTTACCGCCCGTCCGCGTCGTCCGGTTGAGCGAGACGGCGAGTGACGGCGGCGGGGAGCCGACCCTCGAAGGGAGTGATCGCATGGGCGAGCGAATGGCGGGAAAGGTAGCACTGGTGACCGGTGGAGGCGGCGGCATCGGCGAGGCGACAGTTCGCCTCTTCTACGAAGCAGGGGGAAGGGTCGCGGTGGTGGATCGCGACGGCGAGGCGGCCGACGCGGTTGTCAAATCAATCGATCCGGGCGGCGATCGACTGGTCGCGATCTCGGCCGATCTGACCGACGAGGCGGAGGCGAAACGGGCGGTAGGCGAGACGGTAGAGCGGTTCGGCCGGCTGGACGCCCTGGCAAACGTGGCCGGCGTCCGGGTATGGGGACCGATCACCGATGCCACGCCGGAGTCGTGGAGCTTCATCGTCGGGGTGAACCTGCTCGCGGTGGCCTACTGCTCCAAGTTCGCGGTGCCGGCGATGGCGCGGACCGGCGGAGGGAGCATCGTCAACGTGTCCTCGGCCAACGCCATCGTCGGGCGCAAGAACATGGCCCAGTACGACGCGACGAAGAACGCGGTGCTGGCGTTGACCCGCGCGATGGCGTGCGACCATGCCGAGCAGGGAATTCGGGTCAACGCGGTTTGTCCGGGACCGACGTTGACGATGTACCACGTTCGGCGACGCGCCGCCGCCCGGGGCATCTCGGTCGAACAGGCGGAAGCGGAGATGCGGGCGGACGGAGCATCCGGCCCCCTGCTGAAGCGAATGGCCGAGCCACGCGAGATCGCTTACGCGATCCTCTACCTGGCGTGCGACGAGTCATCGTACGTCACCGGCGCGACCTTCATGATCGACGGCGGATTGTCCGTCTGAGACCACCTGGTCCGACCGGTGAGACGCGAAGGCCACCGAGACTTGACCGGACGCGTGGCCTGGCCCGGTCGCCGTGTCCTCGCTGGCAGACGTAGTGGGGAGATTGCAAGGGAAGTCGATGTCACCGGAGCCCAGGGCCCCGGACATTCGGATCGACCGGCTCCGTCGGTCGGACCTGCCGGCCGATACCGTCGCGCTCGCGCGCTTTCTCATCGGGAAGGCGCTGGTTCACGATCTTCCGGAAGGTCGGGTGGTCGGGCGGATCGTCGAGACCGAATCCTACCCGGTAGGCGACGCGGCCGGCCACGCCTTTCGGGGTGAAACCCCTCGGAACCGGTCGCTGTTCCTCCCGCACGGCTACGCCTACGTCTACTTCAGCTACGGCTGCTGGTACTGCTTCAACGTGGCGAGCGAGGGACCGGGTATCGGCGGCGGGGTCCTGGTGCGCGCCCTGGAGCCACTCGTCGGGATCGATCTGATGGCGGCTCGGCGGGGCACGAATCGCCTGCGTGATCTGGCACGCGGTCCGGGCCGGCTCTCCGCCGCCATGGGCATCGATCAGCGCCAAGACGGCGTGGACCTCTGCGGCGATGGACCGCTCTGGATCGGCGCGATCGCCCACCCGGTCGGAAGGATCGGCGCCAGCCCACGCATCGGCATCAGCCGAGAGGTAGACCGCCTCCTGCGCTTCTACGAGGCCGGCAGCCCCTTCGTGAGCGGTCCGAAGCGGTGGAATGGCTGAAAAAAGACCGTCCGGTCAGCGCGAGCCGTCGGTCACCCCGAGCTGGTGAGGGGCCGTCGGAAGCGGGCCGCCCTCTTTCCGCACCGCCATCGCCGCGACGGCGGCCTTTTCGGCAAGCATCATCAGGATCTCGTACGAGTCGCTCACCGTGTCGAGGTATTTCTTCTGGATCTTCGGCTCCAGCTCGCGGAACATCATGTCGAAAGTCCGGCTGGGAGCGCGCTTCGAGGTGCGGTAGGCCTGGAGGATATCGCGCGGTTTGAGCGCCTTCAGCGCGTCGGTGATGACGCCGATGCCCCGCTGAATCTCCGTGGAAAGATTCAGGCGAAGCTCCATCCGATCCTCGTCGACGCTGTCGCCGATCGACTGCAGCGCTTCCTGACACAGGTCGCCGTACTGGCGGAGCATCTGCGAGACCTTGTCTTCGATCGTGCTGTAGAGCGTCAGATAGCGCTGGTGGATCTTCGGTAACACCTCGTCGCGGAGGCGGTTCATCTCGTCGTCGGTCGGCGCGCCCTCCTCGCTCGCGTACTCGCTCAAAAGGAAGACCGGGTTCACCGATTCCAGCATATCCTTGTAGACTTCGATCAGGTTCAGCAAATCGAGCCTGATCTCCTGCATTCGCTCCGGAGTCACCGCCATCGCTAGCTCCTCTCGCCTTCAGCCGCTTGCTGCTCTTTCAAATGCCGCCCCAGGTGATTGCTCAAGCCGCCCAATCGAATCTGGGCGCCGCAGACGCCACACTGGTACACTTCCGCCAGGGTCACCGTTGGTGGGCCTGGCTCCGTGGACGGTGTCGGGGACGTTTCGGCCGGCGAACGGCTGGCGATCACCGGTCGCTCCTCGGGAACCGCGCCCGCCTGGATGACCCGGCCCACCAGCACCGGGATCAGCTCGCGAATCGTCGTCCCCTCCGCCTCCGCGCGGAGCCGAACGTCCTCCCAGAGTCGCTCGTCCAGCCAGACCCTCGTCGAGATCTCGCTCACTGTCGCGTCCCCCCGCAGCGACCAGCAACTGCCGCTGCTGCCTCCAACGCTCTCCCCGAACGTCGCGATTCTATCAAACGTTCCACGGGGTCGTCCAACTCGCCTTCTCGCGTCTCCCGTCCTGCTATATAATATACAAACATAACAAAAGAAATTTCGCTCCGGGGGATCCGGCACCATGGTCGAGAGCATATCCGAGGCGGTTATCCGCCAGTACGCGACCGACGAATCGTTTCGACGGGGAGAAGAATATTACCGCAACGGCGCGGTCGTCTCGGCGTGGCGGCGTGGCGATCTGCTCCAAGCCGCGGTCGAGGGAAGCGAGCCGGAGCCTTACCTCATCAGGATCACCCTCGACGGGGGCGGCGTCGCCGGGGCATTCTGCAGCTGCCCGTACGACTGGGGCGGCTGGTGCAAGCACATCGTCGCGACGTTGCTTCTCTGCCTCCGTCAACCCGAGCAGATCGACGAGCGCCGGCCGCTCGCCGCGGTGCTCGCGGACCTCGACCGGGAGCAGATCCAGACCATCCTGCTTCATCTCGTCGAGCGTGACCCGTTCCTGGCCGAGGTGATCGAGCGCGAGGCGGCATCCGGGAAAACGGCGCCGACCCGGGAGGCGGAGGGCCGCCATCGTGAGAAATCCGGGCCGGAGCGTCGGGCTGGCGTGGACACCCGGGACGTCCGTCGGCAGGTCCGCGACGCGCTCCACGGCCTCGACTACATGCGCGCCTCCGAGGCGTACTGGTACGTCGGCGGCGTCGTCGGGGACGTGGACTCGGTGCTCGAGCAGGCCTGGGCGTTCGTTCGCACCGGTGACGGACGCTCGGCGCTCGCGGTCCTCGAAGCGATCACCGATGAGTACGTTCGGGGATGGACCGACCTGGACGATTCAGAAGGCGAGCTGAGCGACTTCTTCGGCCGCCTCGGCGCGGCGTGGTCCGAAGCGCTGCTGACCGCCGACCTGACCCGCGAAGAGCGAGAGTCATGGGTAGAGCGGCTCGAAGACTGGGCCAATGAGGTCGAAGACTACGGCGTCGACGATGCCTTCGACGGTCCAATCACGGCGGCACGGGAAGGCTGGGACGATCCAGCGGTGCGGGCAATGCTGCGCGGCGAAGCGACCACGGATGACGAATGCGCCGAAGGCGATCCGGCCGACGCGCGGCTGAACGTTCTGGAGCGCCAGGGGCGATTCGAGGAGCTCCTCAACCTGGCACGGGCGACCGGCCGCGATCAGCGCTACGCCACGATGCTGGCCAGGCTGGGCCGCACCCGAGAGGCCGTCCGGTTTGGCCTGGAGCAGCTGACGACGGCTGAGGACGCGCTCGCCCTCGCGCGAGCGCTGCGAGAGCGCGATCAGATCGAAGACGCGGCGCGGATCGGCGAGCACGGACTGACCCTCGAAGGCCCGAAAGGGAGCCTGGCCGAGTGGCTGCGTGACCTGGCCGCCGGAGCGGGGATGCGCGAGCTTGCCCTCCGGGCGGCGGTGATTGCCTTCCAGGAGAGCCCGAACCTGCCGTCGTACCTCCGGGTGGAGGAGCTTGCCGGCGCCGATTGGCTCGGGTATCGCGCCCGGCTCCTCGATCGCTTGCGAACGATCAGAACCTACTACCCGGCCGGCCCGCTCGAGGTGCTGTTACACGAGAAGGACATCGACGGCGCGATCGCGGTCGTCGAGGAAAGCGCCTCGCCTGACCTGATCGAGCAGGTCGCGGTCGCCGCGATCGAGGCGCGCCCGGAATGGGTGATTCGCACCTGTCGTCGGGAGGCCGAGGCGATCATGGACGCGGGCAAGTCCCAGTACTACGATCGCGCCGCTCAGTGGCTCGCCCACGCCGCGAGCGCCTACCGAGCCGATGGCCGGACGGGTGAGTTCCAGGGCTACCTCAGCGAATTGATCGCCCGTCACGCCCGCAAGTACCGGCTCGTGCCGCTGCTTCAGAAGCTGAAAGCCGCCTGAGTCGGGCGCAAGCTCAATCAGCCAGGACGATCAGCCGGCGAGCATCCAATCCCCTCTCCCCCTCGGAGAGGAAGGTTCCCCTTGGAGAAGGGGGTCAGAGGGTAGAAAGGGTGAGGGTCTGAGCCAGCCGAAGGCCGCGATCACCGGGCCCCGCACACCCGAACGCTGCCGAGATCGACCTTGTCGTCGCCAGGATGGGCACCGGCGGTAACTTTCAGGCGCTGTCCGTTGGTCGGATCGTAGAGGCCGACCCGCAGCCTGTAGTCGCCGCAGGCCAGGTCCGTCGGGACGAGCAGGTCGTACCCCTCGCGATCGGTCTCGCCCACCGTCCACGCCGCGCTCCCCTGGCCGTCGCGCGAGAGCGGACGGTCGTGCTGGGCGACGATCTCCCCGTCTGAATTCACCAGGTGAACGAAGACTTTGTAATCCCGATCGATCGTTCCGCGCGCCTCGAAGGACAGTGCCAGGGTGAGGCCCCGCCCGGGCGCCACGGCGCGCGACGACAGGCCGTATCCGCGCAGCGCGATCGTGCCGCCGAAGACATCCGGGAGAGGCTCGTCGGATTCCAGACCGACGCTGGCGCTCGGCAGGTAGCCGAGCAGGTGATAGCGGCCAAACCAGAGATCCGTCGCCCGCGAGCCCCAGCGATCGAGCGAGGCGATCATCTGACCGGCGTCGTCCTGGTTCGTTCCGGCCTGGTCGACGATCAGCCAGACCCGCGACTCTCCGTTCCGCGCCGCCGCGATGCGGTCCTCGACCGAGGTGGGCCACTCGCCCGGATCTCCCTCGCCGAGCACCCAGCGGTCGACCGCGACTCGGGGGCGAATCTGATAGAACGCATCGCGGGTCGTAGTGACCGCGGCCTGGCCGGGTCCGGTGAAGTCGCTCAGGTAATCCGCGAGCGCCACCGCGTCGTCCGGCCGGGTTGGCGCAAAGTAATGCCCAACGGTGATGACGACCCCGGCCCCGATCGCGAGCACCGCGGAGACCATGACGACGCGTCCGATCCAGCACCGGAGGCGCTGCCAGATATCCGATCGAGGAGCGAAGAGCAACCCGGCGTACTCGGCGCCCAACCAGACGAGCAAGGCTGTTCGGGTGATCACCACCAGCCAGGCCAGCCGATTGTCGCCGAAGAAGCCGAAGGCAAACGGCCACTCGACGAGGTTGTTCGCGGTGAGGAGAGTCGCGAAAGCCGCGCCGCGCCAGCTCGGCAGGATCACGACCAGCAGGGCGAGCGGGTAGATCAAGAACTGGGGACTGTAGCCCTTCGAGAAGAGCAGAAAGAGGTCGAGGGTGAGCGCGGCGGCGGGGATCGCGACCCGGGGCTCGCTCCAGGCGAGATGGCGGGTGTAGAGCAGCAGGCAGAGCGCCAGGAAGATGCCGGTGATCGCCGACCAGGGCAGGGTGCTCGGATGAAGCTGCCAGGTGGTCATCTGGGGATCGAAGCGCGACGCCAGCAGGGGCACCCGGCCAGTGCCGTAATATCCCTCGATCAGAGCCCAGATCGTCTCCCACGACTGCCGGAACGCGATGAAGCGGCCGCTCGCCACCAGCATCGTCGGATCGTGCCAGGCAAACGGCGCGGCGATCGCCGCCACCACGAGCGTCAGGGCCGCCGTGAACCGCGCGCGCGCCGAGAGGCCGACGAGGCTAAGCAGCGCGGCCGGCGCGGCCACGATCGGGGTGATCTTGACCATGAAGCCAAGCCCTGCGGCGGCCCCGGCCGAACCGGCTCGTCCCTTCAAAGCCAGCCAGAGCGTCAGGAGCAGGAAGAACAGCGGAATCGTGTCGAACCAGCTCACGATCGTGAAGAGCGGGAAGAACAGGAGCCCGTACATCCAGGCCGCGCGCACGGCGGTCCGCCGACCGTGGAGCACCCGGGCCAGCCCGTACACCAGGATCAGGTTGCCGACGTCGAAGCAGGCCAGCAGCGTCGAGAGCAGCGCCTGAAACCACAGCAGGTCGTTCGGCCAGGCCGGCAGGAGAAGCGAGAGCTGGTACAGTCCCACCACGACCCAAGGGAAGACCGGCGGGTACTCCATCCAGTAGTCGACGTATGGGAAGTGACCGGCCAGCGATAGCTCGCCGATGCTCCGGTAGAACTGCAGGTCGGCGTCGCCCTGGAAGACGTTGCCGCCGGAGCCGAGGAACA
>JAJPKB010000209.1 GCA_021323915.1 Chloroflexota bacterium
AGCGGCTTTCCGTCGACCGGGATCAACGTCATCGACATCAAGTCGGTGCCGGTGCCGGTCGCGCGTTTCATCACCCGCAACTCGGACGTGGTCGGGGGCGTTCACGTGAGCCTTTCGCCGCTCGACAATCGAGTGGTCGATATCAAGATCTTCGACTCGCGGGGTCTGGACATCGATCGGAAGACCGAGCGGAAGATTGAAAGCTCCTTCTTCCGGGAGGACGTTCGGCGGGTGTACTTCGACGAAGTCGGGACGATCACCGAGCAGCCGCATCTGGCCGAGGAATACGGGCGCGCGTTCTTGAAGAGCATCGACGTCGAGGCGCTGCGTCGAATCCGCGAGTGCTCGCTCGTGCTCGACTACGCCCACTCGCCGGCCTCGCAGGTCATGGTGCCGCTCTGGACGAGCATGGGCATCGATATCGTCGGACTGAACTCCAGCATCCTGGACGAGCGCCCGACCTGGCGTCCGGATGAATTCGAGCTCGCGATGAACCAGCTCGCGGTGATCACGCGCAGCCTGCGTGGCCGATTCGGGGTGCGATTGGACCCCGGCGGCGAGCACATGTTCGCGGTGGACAACCGCGGCGAGCAGGTCGCCGGATGGCGCCTCCTCGGCGCGGTCGGCTCGCTGGTCCTGCGAGAGAAGCGCGGTGGAACGATCGCCGTTCCGGTGACAGCCCCCAATCTCTTCGAGTGGATCGCCGAGCGTCACGGGGGCACGGTCGTCCGAACCAAGGCCGACGCCGCGGCGTTGATGGAGGCCGCGACGCGGGAAGGGGTGGTCCTGGCCGGGGATGACCAGGGGGGCATCATCTTTCCGCGCTTTCAGCCCTCGATGGATGCGCTCTACGCCTCGGCGAAGATCCTGGAGCTCCTGGCGGCCCAGGAGTCGTCGCTGGGAGATCAACTGGACGCCCTGCCGAGCTACTACACGGCTCAGACCAAAGTTCCCTGCCCGTGGGAGAGCAAGGGTAAGGTGATGCGACTGCTTTCGCAGCAATACCAGTCCAGCTCGCTCCAGAACATCGACGGGGTTCGGATCGACCTCGGCAAGTCGGAGTGGGTCCTGGTCTTGCCCGACGTGGACCACCCGCTGTTCCACGTGAGCGCCGAATCCGGGAGCGCGGACGGCGCCCGCGTGCTCATGGAGAAGTACGCCGCGCTGGTGAGCAGCTTACAACGATAGCCGAGGAATGATGGTCGATCTAGACACCCTTTTTTCCCTTTGCAAGCGGCGCGGGTTCGTGTACCCGAGCAGCGAGATCTACGGCGGCTTCGGCGGGTTCTGGGATTACGGCCCGCTGGGCGTCGAGATGAAGCGGAACATCCGCGATGCCTGGTGGCGCGAAACCGTTCAGTTGCGCGAAGACGTCGTTGGCCTGGACGCCGCGATCATCATGAACCCGAAGACCTGGGAAGCCTCCGGACACGTCAAGGAATTCGTCGACCGTCTGGTGGAGTGCAACGACTGCAAGCAGCGCTTTCGCGAAGATGAGCTCGAGAGCATGAGCTGTCCCGCCTGCGGGGGTGCGTTATCCCAGGCGCGCCTGTTCAATACGATGTTCAAGACGTTCGTCGGGCCGGTCGAAGAGGACGCTGCGGCTGCCTACCTCCGACCGGAGACCGCGCAGGGAATCTTCGTCGACTTCAAGAACGTGCTGACGACGTCGCGAAAGAAGATTCCCTTTGGGATCGCCCAGATTGGCAAGGCTTTCCGTAACGAGATCACTCCGGGGCGATTCATCTTTCGGTCGCGTGAGTTCGAGGCGATGGAGCTCGAGTTCTTCGTCCGACCGGGAACCGACGAGGAGTGGTGGCGCTACTGGCTCGACCAGCGCGTCAAGTGGCACGTCAAGTATGGAGTCTCGCCGGAGAACATCCGAGTGTACGAGGTGCCGGCGACGGACCGAGCGCACTACTCCAAGGCGACCGGGGACATCCAGTTCAAATATCCGTTCGGTTGGGGCGAGCTCGAGGGAGTCGCCGACCGAACCGACTACGATCTCACCCGTCACGGGGAGGTGAGTGGCGAAGACCTCACGTACTTCGACGAAGAGTCCGGCCAGCGCTTCATTCCGTACGTGATCGAGCCGGCCGTCGGCGTCGAGCGGACCTTCCTCGCCTACCTGATCAATGCGTACCACGAGGAGCCGGACAAGGAAGGCACCCGGGTCGTCCTCAAGCTTCACCCGTGGATCGCTCCGTACAAGGTCGCGGTGCTGCCGTTATCACGGAAGGAGCCACTCGTTCAAAAGGCCCGCGAGGTGAGCGCTTTGCTGAGACCCCACTTCATGACGACGTACGACGATTCCCAGAGTATCGGCCGACGCTACCGTCGGCAGGATGAGATCGGCACTCCCTACTGCGTGACCGTCGACTTTCAGTCGCTTGACGATCAGCAGGTGACGATTCGTGACCGAGATAGAATGACCCAGGAGCGGGTTCCGATCGACGCTCTCGTGTCGACCGTCCAACAGCGGCTGGCGGCGAGCCTGGGATGAAGCCGCGGAGCGCGAGGCCGCGGTGAGCGGACGACTTGGCGTCGGCGTCGTCGGGGTGAATCAGCGCATTCGACGGACGATTCTCGGTGGAATCGCTCGGTCGAAAAACGCCCGTCTGGCGGCGGTCGTCAGTCGTGATCCGGCGAAGGCGGCGGAAATCGCGGGCGACCTTGGCTGCGCAGGCTATACGTCGCTCGCGGAGATGCTTGCGGACCCGACGGTCGAGGCCGTCTTCGTCTGCACTCCTCACCACCTGCATCACCCGATGTCGATCGAGGCCCTGGCGGCCGGAAAACAGGTGATCTGTGAGAAGCCGCTGGCGCTGACCGTCTCCGAGGCGGAAGAGATGAACGTGACGGCCCGCCGGGCAGGGCGGGCGACGGCGGTCAACTTCACCTATCACTCGCTCGGCGGGCAATGCTTCGTCGAGCGTCTGCTGGGCGAGGGAGCCGTCGGCCGCCTACGCCACGTCAACCTCACCTACTGGCAGGCACGGCAGGGACTGCCGGACGCCCGGTTCGCAGATGCTCTTCTCGACGTGGGCTCGCACCTGCTCGATTTGGTGTGCTGGTGGTCGGACGCGGCTGGAGCGGGCGAGGTTAGCGCGATCGTTAGCCAGGAAGGTGGGCGCGCGGGCGATCAGAATCAGCCGATCTGGACCGCGATGGCCCGGACCGCCGGTGGCACTTTGGTGAGCATCCAGGCTAACCGCGTGGCGGCGGGCTGGCGTAACGGGATGGAGTGCGTTCTCGTCGGCGAGCGCGGCTCGGTTGCTCTGAGCTTCGATACCGATGCCGTCGCGGTGCGGATCGCCCGCTACGGGGATGGCCATCCCGAGGGGGTATTTCAAGTGATTCCACTACCTGCTGATCTTCAGGTCACTTACCAGGAGTTTCCGTCCTATCACGTCGACCGGCTGGTGGCCGGGCTGCGGGGTGAGATCGCCTTCCCCGATTTCGGGTACGGCCTGCGCGTCCAGCGCCTGATTGCCGCTGCCCAGGCGTCGAGCCGCGAACATCATTGGGTCGAGCTGAACCAGGAGTTGACGTGAAGATTGAGAGATTCACCGGCTGGGACGTACGGGCCAAATATCATGCTGCCAGCGGCCCCACGGCCGGATGACCGCGTTGCCGCGCCAGCTTCCCGAGGCGGTCTCGATCCGCGAGTGGCGCGAGGATGACTTTCCATCGATTCAGGCGCTATCGGCCGCCGAGCGATGGACCACTCCCGTTGAGCGACCGGACGCGGCGGTGCGTGCCTGGCGATCCTCCAGGCCGGCCCTGGTCGCGGTCGTCGAAGGAGCCGTCGTCGGCTTCGTTCGTTGTATTTCCGACGGCGCGGTCACGACCTACGTCGCCGAACTGCTGGTCGCTGCTCCATGGCGCCGACGAGGCATCGCCGTGGCGTTACTCGACGCGGCCCAGGCGCGGGTTCCGGGTAGCCGCCTGGATCTCCTGGCAACGAGCGAAAGTCGAAGCTTTTACGAGCGCATGGGATTCCGTGCGTTCCACGGGTTCCGAATGAGCTGGAACGAACGGAAGGCCTAGCCCGTCCGTTTGGCCGCGGCTCGCCTCGTCTTGATGGCAGGTGCGTGCTCGTCCGGGTTGATTCGGATCACGTCGTCGAAGCCTTCTTCGAGAGTGGGAGGCTCGAGACGCCGATCGAAGCTTTCGACGACCTCGGGAGGGACCGGCGCGGCACGGCGCTGGTTGCGGCGCTGCGCCACCGACAGGGGGGAGTCGAGGTAGACCGCGACCGGCGACAGGCCGTACTTGCGAGCCAGGGCGATGGGGCGGGCGCGGCGCTCGCGGGTCACGTTGGTCGCGTCAAGGAGAAGATCGGCGCCGGTGCTGGCGGCGTGCCGGGCCATCGCGTCGAGCAGCGCTTCGGCCGCGGCTGCCACCGCCGGCTCGATCCGCGCGTCGAAGGCGCGGCCGGTGAACATCAGGCGCAGATCATCCAATGAGACGCGCAACGCGTCTTTGAAGCGGCGCCGTGCGCTGGTGGTCTTGCCACTTCCGGGAAGTCCGACCATCACGTAAAAGGTCCGCGTGCGTTCCTCCTGGCAAATGGACCGAATCCGAAGCGGGCAGCCACGCGGTGGTTCGCTCTCCGCTTCGGACTCGATCGCCCTGGGCGATCAACGAGGTCATTGGGTCGGACGAATCCATCTCTCCGACTGGGATGGCGGCCCGTTCCTTCCCCGGGGCCTCCACCTCAATAGGACTCGTACCAGGTCGTCGAGAATTCGCCTGGCGATGGAATCTTGACGCCCGGGTGCTCCGTCCAGGGGCGGGCATCGCGGCAGGCGACGTGGGTGATGACCCCGAGGTTGTGTACCGCCTTGGACTCCAACGTGGCCCGTCGCTCCGCCGGGTTGGCGATCGCGACGTAGTCCTTCCAGATCGCGCGCCCCGCCAGGAAGCCAGACGCGCCGGCCCGCGAGGCGATCTCGACCATCTGCGCGAACGGGCCAATGTCGGCGCCCGCGCTCAGGATAACCCAGGGGACCGCCGTGGCCTGGTCGAGCTCGCGGCAGTGGCGATCGAGGATCGTGGGATCGCTCTGGAACTTCAGATTGTCCGGAAACTCGGCTTTGTAAAGATCGCAAAGCGGGCTCAGCTCACGGGCGGTCTGGACGACCATTCCTGGCTTCTCGCGGGCGAAGTCCTCGGCGGATTGGCTCGCCAGCGGGTAGGCAACCGTCTCGAGGACAAAGGGGATATCCCAGCGTTTGCACTGTTCGGAGACCTGTTGAACGACCGCTCGGTTCTCGGCAGCGGCATCCGCCAGGTCGGGGCGGTAACGGACCAGCAGCTTCACCGCATCGCCGCCCATTCGCTCCAGTTTCTCGACGCTCCATCCCTCGGCGATCTGGGTAATGATTCCTTCGCCAACCCGTTTTGGCGTATCGCCTTCGAGGGTGACGATCAGGCCGACGTGGGGGTCGAGGGCGCCAGCAGCGATCGTCTGCGGCGCACCATACTGCGGATCCAGAAGGACGGCGGTCGAACGCGGGCTGAGCGTCGCCGCAAGGTCGATCTTGATCGCGCTCATCAACTGGTTGGGAACGCTTTTGGGGTCCTTCGGGTCTACCAGCGTCCGCAGCGAATTGCGCTGGTCCATCGCGGTGATACAAAAGATCCCGCGGTCGTTGGCCAGGCGACGGAGGCCGGCGAGCTTGCCAATGCTGAGTGCCATATTCACTATTCCTGTTTCTTTGCCGTCAAAGAGACAGGTCGCGGAGAGTTTTACGTCTCCCTCGCCTGTCCTCATCGCGACTATTTGGGCATCGGTGTTAGCTTAGTATATATCGTTCGCAGCGTCCAGCGTGCGACGCGTGTCACACGAGCGCAGGTCGTAGTGGCGATGCCAAAGAGCATCGCCGCTCAGGCGGCGATGCTCTTTGGCAGAGATCCCTCGTTCGCGGGAGCCTCTTAGCTCTTGGGCATCGCGGCGAGAGCGCTGTAGGCCGGCCGTGGAGTGAGGTCGGCGTTCAGAACGCCAAAGCCCCACTTCTCATCGGTTTGCGGAACGACCTCCTGGAAGTTCAGGTTCCAGACGAAGATCGCGCCTAACCACGGATAATGCGATCGGGCGTACTGGAAAAGCTGAACCAGGTAGGTCGCCTGCTGCTGATCGCTCACCGTCCAGCCGGAGTAACCGGACGGCGCCTGCGGATTCGCGTCGTAGCCGATTTCGGTTTCCCAGATTTGCTTGTTCCCGTCGCCGTTGGCCGCCATCAGGTTGTGATAGTCCTCGACCTGGCGGAAGAAGAAGCTGGGATCGTTGGCGTAGGCGTGATTAGTCGCGGTGGCGACGGTCTGGTCCGGCGGGTTCCAATAGGGCTCGTTGTGAGCGCCGAGGACGTCGAAGTAATTCTTCACCACGCCGCCCTGGTACTGGTACATCTGCTGCAGGTAGGTAATGTCCCGCTCGGCGATGTTCGGGTCGTTGACGCCGGTCGGCGTGGGCGCGCCAGAGACGACCAGCGCGCTCGGATCAGCCGCCTTGATCCCCGGATACACCGCCTGGAGGAGCTGGACGTAGTTACCGGCGTTGATGTTACCGGGCCCAACTTCGCGAGCGAAGTTCTCTTCGTTCCAGATCTCGTAGGCCTGCACTCTGCCCTTGAAGTGCGCCGCCATCGCGGACATGAAGTTGGCGAAGTCCTGGGGATTTTTCGGATAGTTACCGTTAGGAACCGCGGCCCACGGTGGCGCGTCCACCACGCTGAAGAGGACCTTCACGCCGGACGCGTTCGCCAGGTTCGCCGCCGAGTCGAGGGCGCCCCAGTTGAACGAGCCGGGATTCGGCTCGACGTCGGCCCAGCGCACCTGCTGCTTGACCCAGCCGAACCCGGCGCCGGTGACGAGGTTAAGAATCTGCTGCTGATTGACGCCGTACAGCTGCGCTTGGAAGCCGTAGCGGAAGCCGCTCGTCGACGCCGGTGCGACGCTGACCGAAGGAGCCTCGATCTCGAACGCATTGGTCAAATTGGTGTTCGGGAGGGTCGCCGGATTATTGACCCAATTTGGCTTGGCGCTGTTGTATTGTTTGAAGAACGGGCTGTTCTGGGCCTCGGCGGCAAGATCGCCGGGCAGATTGTTGCCGGTAATGATCGACTTCAGGTAGTCGGCAAGGAGCAGCCCCTGGGTGGTGTGGGTGGCGTTGTCGTAGTGCATGACCCCGCGCTGGAAGCGTTGGTAGACGAAGTTGCTGTTCTTCGGGTCGGCGGCCGGGGCGCTGGTTGGAAGTCCCCACATCTCGAGGTCGAGCAAGGGGATGAAGCCGGGGCCACCTCCGCCGTTGGGGAAGGCGACGCTGAGGGTGACCGTGTTGAAGAACGTGTTGAAGAAGTTGGTCGGCATACCGCCAACGCTGTTCGGCGCGTGTCCCTTGATCCAGTTAACGACGTTCGTGGCGTAGTTTGGGCTTCCCACGGCTGGAGCGGTGACGGTCATGCTCGCGCTCGCGGCCGGAAACGTTGCGCCGTTGATCGTCGTGTACGGCATCAGACTCGCATCCAGAAGATTCATCTGACCGACGTTGCCATCCGGTTCGATCTCCAGAATTCTCCGCTGGAAGAATTGGACTGTCTTTCCCATGAAGGTAAAGGTGCGGCTCACCGGATAGCCGAAATTGTTGATCCCCCCTCGCTTCTGGAAGTAGTCCCAGAACTTATCGTTGTCGATGCGGAAATTCGTCTGCGGGAAGAACCGCGGATCGCTGACCGCGGCCACGCTGTCCTGGCTCGCGGCGGCCGGTGCGGCCAGCGCGGGCGCGAAGTTGGCGAGCGCCATGGCAACCGTCGCGAATAACGTTACGATACGGACTAACAACCCAGCCTTGATCATGCTCTCGGGAACCTCCACCCCCAGCGTTCTATTTCGCCATCGCGGCGAGCGCGCGATACGACTGCCGGACCGTTCCATCCGGGTTCGTGATCGCCCAGTAGTACTCCTCGTCGTCCTTGGTCCAATACGGAGCAGCGATGTAGATGGCGCTCATTACGCCGATCCAGGGCTGCCAGTGTTCCTTCGCCCATTGGTACGCGCCGACGAGATAATCCGCCTGTTGCTGCTCGCTGACCGCATGCCAGAGGTAAGGCGAGCCCGGTCGATTGTCGATCGTCCAGCCAAACTCGAGAACGGCGATGCGCTTGTCGGTGTCTCCGTTCTGCTCCATCACCTTTCGAACGTCTTCGACGTGCCGGAAGCAGTAGATCCGCCCGGCACTCCCCTCCCCGTGGTTGTAGGCGGGGTTCTTCGCGACGTCGTCGGGGCTCATGTCGGGTGGGGCCTTGTAGCCCGCGGCGTGGGCGCCGAGTACGTCGAAGTACTTCGCGCCGCCGGCCTTGTACATTTGCTGAATGAACTCAATGTCGGGCATCGCGATCGCGCCGGAGGCGGTCGTGGGGGAAAGGCCGGCTGAGATGACGTCCGCCTTTGGATCCGCGGCCTTGATCGCGTCGTATCCCGCCTTCAGAAGCTCGACGTAGTGCTTCGGGTCGGGCGGCTGGTTGCCCCACTCGCGGGCGAGGTTGGGTTCATTCCAGATCTCGTAGGCGGCGATCTTCCCCTTGTATCGTGAGGCGAGGGCGTGAACGAAGTCGGCGAAGTCCTGAAGCTTGTCGGGGGGGCCGTCGACCGGCCAGACCTTATCCGAGCGCGCCCAAACCGGCTGGTTGTCGATGCGAGCGATCAGCTTGAGGTTCGCCGATTCGATCAGTCCGATCAGGCGGTCGGGCTCGTTGAATTCGAGCTGACCCTTCTGGTGAGGCTCGACGTATCGCCACTCGATGCTTTGCTTGATCCAACGAAAACCGGCCTCTTTGGCCAGGCCCAGGTCTCGCTCCGCATTCCCGCTTCCCCAAAGAAACACCTGGATGCCATAATCCGGACTGGTCATCCCCTGGGGAGCGGGCGTCGGGGTTGGCGCAACGATCGTGGGCGTAGGGATTGACGAAGGCGTCACCGTGGCTGCCGTCGTGGGGCGAGCGACCGCGGTTGGTTGGGGGGCTGACGTGGCCGTGGCCACCGTCGTCGGAGCGGCCGTGGGAGTTGGCGAAGCTGAGCCGCAGCCCTGGACCAGGAAGCCGAGCGTCAAGAACAGGACGCTTGACCGTCCAAGCATCTCGCGGCGCGTAACACGCGGGTGCAACCAATCCTCCTCGGTGAGGCTGCCAGGTCTCGGCGAGGTGCTGAGTGAACCCTCGCGGATGATTTTCTCGAGCTAAGAACCGGGGATCGGTTTGTTGCCAGCCAACGAAGCGCGGGCATTATAGCATCCCTCAAGGCCGCCCGCAACGCGGGCGGCGGGGCCTCACTCGACGAGGAAGCAGGCGGCTCGAAAGATTGGTCTATCGATTTTCCGCGCCGGTTTGGGCGAAACGGGCGAGCGCCGCAACCGGGGCAGGTGAGCCTCGTTTTCGCCGCGGTTGTTAAATTTTCGTTTATTGTCTGGAGGGCGGCTATGGGAGGGGAAGAGGTCTGCCTCGACCGGGAATCCGCGGACTTTACGGAAATGCGGCGGTGGGTGAGGGCGATTCACCCATCGTCCCTACCCACGGTCGACGGAGGATACAACCAACGCACGAGCGGGTGACGAGAAGGGATCGTGCTTTCCCGTCTCGGGCAGTGGTGTCGTCCGCCGACCGTGCGCGCTACGACCGGTTGACGCGGACCCGGACCGTCGTTTCCCAGGATCGCCCCGGCGTCAGGTGGAGGGGCCAGGAAAGCAGCAATGCCGAGCCCTGGTGGACGCGCTCGAAGCCGCTCTCTGAGCTGGAGATCGAATCGATGGGCGACCACCAGGCCGTCGCCGGTTCGACGACATCTACCGCGGCTTCGATCCCGAGGTAACGATTGCCGGCGACTACTCTCCGAACGTCCTCTGCCTCGGCCTCGGCGTCGAAGTGGCGCTCCAAAACAGCGCTCCCGACCAGGCGGCAAAACGCCGCCTCGTTTCCACCTCCGCCGAGCAGGTTGAGGTTGAGCTCGATCCCGAACGTCGAGGTGAGGGCCTTGCCTGATTGATTCTGGATTCGGTACTCGACCGCGAAGCCAGGATCATCGGCCGAGATGGTGACCTCCTTCACGAGTGACACCTGCAAAAAGTCGGGACCGCTCCAAACGTGCCCATCGCGGCTCAACCGAACGACGACTCGGTTTCCATCCTGCCTCACTGTCGCTCGATAGGGAGTTCCGACGAAGTCGCCATCCTCGCCGTACCGCGCAGCGGCGAAATCGACCCGCTCGGTACCGGCGCGCAGGAAGTGATCGATCAGGCAGGAACGACGGTACCAGTCGTAGTCGAGGCGCTTCTCGAGCCCCTTCTCCTTCAGACGGACCAGATCGTGGATTGTCTTGGTCTTTCCCGCGTCCTCGGGTGTCTCCTTCGTCTCGGCAGCCCGGCGAAGCGCGGCGTGATACGCCTCGGGCCGCCTGGTCATTACGCTGACCATATTGTGGGCGGGAGTGGAAAGATCCCATTCGAACAGAGTGCCGCCGGATTCGGGATTAAAGTAGTAGCTGGCCCGACTGGAGTCGACGAGCACCTCGTTCTGACTATCGCAGTCGAAGTCGATCGTCTCGTGAGAGATCCAGGGCTCCTGGCCCCGGGACAATTCGTTCGCTCGGGATTCGGCCTGGATGAGGTGCCGGAAGATGGCGGTGCGGACGTCGGTCATATATACACCACCAAAGACCCCGTGCCAGTATGGGCAGTTACACTGGCCCTTCCAGAGCTCGTTTAGCGCCGTCGCGTCCGCCTGACCGTCGGGTCCGGGCGTGCGATGCACCTTCCGGTGAACGCGAAGCATCTTCTTGTGCATGGTGTTGGCCTCGTCGTACTTGACGAGGAAGTTGCGCCAGAACCCGCCTCGCAGGAACCGGGTGACGTCGTCTCGGTGCGCCGCGTCCATCTCGTGGCTTACCCGGCTGAACTCCTCGGAAACCTCCGCGGGAAGCGCCCACTCCATCATCTCGGCGTAGGATGCGGTCGGGAGGTAGATTCTGCCCCGCGCCGCGTGCTCCCTGGCATACTCGCCCACCGGCAGCACGGTCAGCCAATCGGCGCTTTTTTCGAGCGCCTCGAAGAAACGATCCATCCAGCCGTGGGTCCAACAGTAATCGTAGGTGCCCGGCCAGACGCCGAACTTCTCTCCGTCATCGCCCATCACCGCGACTTTCGTCGGATCGTCTCCGGCGGCATCGGCAAGCTCGGCCATGACTTCGTCGACGCTTGCCCAGGGAATGATGTAGCGAAGGCGCTTGCTTGTCGCGAACACCTTCAGAGCGTTGCCCTGGTCTTCGGTCAGGTAGTAGCCGGTCAGCTGATCGTCGCTCAAGCCGCTCATCTTAAAGTGGGTATCGTCGACGATCGTCCACTCGACGTTCGCCTCGCGCAGGCTCGTCGGCAACTGTGGCTCCCACACCCGCTCGGCGAGCCACATGCCGGTCGGATTCGCGCCGATTTCTTCGCGGAGCACATGGGTCATCTTCTCGATCTGACCGAGGCGGTCAGGGTGTGGAATCGACGGAAGAATCGGCTCGTAGTATCCTCCGGTCATCATCTCGACTTGCCCGCGCTGAACGAGGGCGGCGAGCCGGCGCGGAAAATCACGGTGATTCTCTCGGATCCAATCGAGGAGTGGACCGGTGTAGTGGAGCGACACGCGAATCGCCGGATGGCGCTCCAGGCATTCTAGCAGCGGAAGGTAAGAATGGTCGTAGGCGTCGGCGAAGACCCACGGAAAGTTGCCAACGGGCTGGTGGCTATGGAAAGCGAGACAGAGCTTCAACTGCTTCATCGCAGTAACCTCCCGAGGAATGGGGGCCGGGGACCGCCTTCGCCACGGTCACATGGGCTGAGGATTATTATACCCTGACTCGCTCACGCCGCGCGGACGCGCCGAACTACTCCGCCGCGAGCTCGCGGTAGGTGCCGTCGAAGTACAGGAGGGGCAAGGCGCCGGCTCCCTGTCCAGCCTCGCGAACGTCACCCACGACGATCACGTGGTCGCCGCCATCGTGCATTGCCTGGACGAGGCAATCGAACCAGACCAGGGAATCCTCAAGAATCGGGTTTCCGGATCCGGAGATCCGATGTCTGACGCGGTCAAATCGCGGGTTGACGAGCGGCGCGCGTCCGGCGAATTGTTCCGCCCGGAATTCCTGGGAATCGGAAAGCACGTTCACGGCGAATCTGCCAACGGACGTCACCGCGGCCAGGGCGTCGCCTTGACGGCCCAGGCAGATCAAAACGCGCGCCGGCGCGAGCGATACGACACAGAACGCGGAGACAGTGACTCCCCGGAAGCCGTGCTCCGTCGCGACCGTTACGACGGTGACCGCGGATGCAACCGATCGTCGCAGCTGACGCATCGTCTCCACGCCGGGAGGGTTACCGCCGTCGAAAACCCGGAAAGATGCGCCGGTTCCCTGTCGCATTCGGTCACTCGAGCTTGGAGGTCTGACGACCGGCTCCTCGGAGCGGCTCGACTGAAAACTGCTCGATCTCTTGATCGTAGAGGGCGATTTGCCGCCTGGTCTCGGTCTCGTCCCAGCCGAGCTCGTGGGCCATCAGCGTGGCCACGTCGGCGACCGCGGCACGGGCCTGGTCGGGGGCCAGCAGCGCGACGTGGGTGCGCCGCGCGAGAACGTCGCAGAGAGTACGGGCCATCTCGTGCCGCGTGGCGAAGACCACCTCGGCTTTGATCGCGTCCTGGCCGGCCACGATCGGTTCAGCCAGCGTCCGATCCTGGGCCGCGAGGTTCGCGATCGCCTCCCAGTTCGCGCCGTACGAGCGCCACAGCCGCTGAACCGTTTCCGGAGACAGCCAGGCCGCCGATGCCCCGACGGGGGGGCGCACCCGAGTCTTCCGTCGCCGGATAAATCGACTGAACCGGCGTCGTGGGCGTTCGGCGAATCCTCCCAGCGGAACGTCGCGGGTACGGGACCTCAGCTTGCGCAGCAGCACGCCCTCTTCGCGAAGCCGACGCACGACCAGATCCACGACCTTTCTGCCCATCCGCCGATAGGTGGTGAGCTTTCCACCGGCGATCGCGATCGTGCCGTCGGCATTCTCGAAAACTCGGTCTTCCCGGGAGATCTTGGCGGTGCTATCGCCCGCGTGGGCGATTAACGGACGTAAACCCGCCTGAATGCTCACCACGTCGGCGTCGGTGAGGTGAACGTTGGGGAACATGCTGTTGACCACGCCGAGGATGTAGTCCAGATCGGCGCGGCTCGCGCGGGGCTCGTCGAGTGGTCCGTCGTAGTCCGTGTCGGTGGTGCCGATCAGCGTCGCGCCTTGCCAGGGGATCACGAACATCAAGCGATTGTCGGGGGTCGGAAACACCACGGCGGTATCGCCGCCAAAGCGGGAGCGCGACACGATGAGGTGCACTCCTTTGGCTGGCCGGACTCGCTGCTTTGGTACCACGTCGCTACCCTCCAGCACGCGATCCAGCCAGACCCCGGCTGCCACCACGACTTTGCGCGCGTGGACGTCGAACGTTTCGCCTCCGATCAGGTCGCGAACGACGACGCCGTGGGCGCGCCCATCGGCAGCGAGGATCTGCTCCGCCTTCAGGTAATTGGCCACGACCGCGCCGTAATCTACCGCGGCTTTGAGGACCTCGACCACCAGGCGCGCATCGTCGGTTCGCGAGTCGTAATACACGAAACCGGCGCGAAGGTCGTTCGGGTTCAGCTCTGGCACGCGCTTGAGCGTCTCGGCTCGGCTGAGCCGGTGATGAATGCGGGTGCGTCGGATACCGGCCATGAAGTCGTAAAGCCAGAGTCCGGTGTTGACACGCCAGACTTCGAGGCGCTTGTGGTAGATCGGAAAGACGAACGGAATCGGCTCGACGAGGTGGGGGGCGAGCTTCTGAAGAAGCGACCGCTCGAGAAGGGCTTCGCGGGTGAGCCGAAACCGAAGCTGCGCGAGATAGCGCAATCCGCCGTGAATCAACTTGGTCGAGCGGCTGCTGGTGCCGCTGGCGAAGTCGCTCTTTTCCACCAGCGCCACTTTGAGCCCGCGCGACGCGGCGTCGAGGGCGATGCCGGCGCCGGTGATGCCCCCTCCGACCACGACGAGGTCGAACTGTCGGGAGCGCAGCAGTGAGATCTGGTTCTGACGCCGCCCGAGCGAGAGCGCGTGACCTTCTGCCGCGAGTGGTGCCGACATCATGCCCCTCCTGTCTCGGAGGAATTCGGGATGCGAAAGCGGGTCACTCGAGTCGCGTGGGAGCCCTCGCGATCCTCGTACGAGGATTCGGTTCGCGTTCCGGGCTCATTGGGTGATTGGCTTGACCGGGTGGCTCACCGCGTACTCGACGATCTGGCGGCCGAGCGGCGCCGCGAATTCACCGCCAAGCTCACCCCCTTCGAGCATCACCAGCGAAAGGATCGTCGGATGATCGGGCGGGGTATACCCGACGAACCAGGCGTGAGCCTTGGACGTTTCGTTCTCCGCGGAACCGGTTTTCGCTTCCATCGGAATGTTCGAGCCCTTCCACGCGTAGTACGCGGTCCCCAGCGGCGTGCTCGTCACCCCGCGCATTCCCTCGACGATGTAGCCAAGATTCTGTGGGGAAACTGGCACCTGACCCAGCGTCTTCGCACTGAATGATTGTACCACGGAGCCGTCCGGTCCCTTGATCTCGGTGACGAGCACCGGGCTGCGGACCGTGCCGTGGTTTGCGATCGTGGAATAGACGTTGGCCATCTGAAGGGGAGTCGCGAGCAGGTACCCCTGACCGATCGCCAGGTTGACGCCGTCTCCGTCATACCATGGCTGGCCCTGGGTCTTCTCTTTCCACGCCGGATCGGGCACCAGGCCCGGCGCGTCGTCGACGCCGCTCGTCTGGGTGCTCTTTCCGAGGCCGAAGGAGCGGGCGAAGCTGGGCAGGATGTTCGGATCGAGCTGATTCAGCCGTAGACCAATCGTGTAGAACGTCGGGTCGCACGAGCCGGTCAGTCCCTGAATCAGGTTCAGGGTGCCTTCGGCCCGCCAGTTGTGCAGGGTGACGCCCGGCAGGCCGTGCCAGTCGAGGCCGCAGTCAAACGTCTCCGATGGCTTCGTCACGCCCTTCTCAAGGCCGGCCGCCATGGTAATGACCTTAAAGATCGAGCCGGTCGGGTATTCGCCCTGCGCGGGGCGGTACAACAGCGGGCGCTTTGGGCCGTTCATTTGCTGCCACTGCGCATCAGTCATGCCGAGAACGAACAGGTTTGGATCGAACGATGGGTTGCTCGCCATCGCGAGAATCGTGTTGTCCTGTGGGTTCATCACGATCAGGCTACCGGCGTGGTCGCCGAGCGTCTTGTTTGCCTGGATCTGGTAGTTCACGTCGACGCTGGTCAAGATGGTATCGCCGTTGACCGCCGCTTTCTGGGCGATGACCCGAACCAGCGTGTTGTCCTTGTTGAGGATCGAGAGGGTAGCGCCCTTCTGGCCCGCCAGGTACGTGTCACCCCAGGCTTCGATGCCAGCACGGCCAACCATGTCGCCGAGGTCGTATCCTCGCGAGTGAATCGTCGCCATATCGGCCTGAGTCGCCGGGCTGACGTAGCCGACGAAGTCGGCGGTGGCAGCGCCGTACGGGTAGACGCGCCGGGTGGACTGACGAAGCGAGACTCCCAGAATGCCGCCGAGTTTCTGTTCGGCGGTAGCCTTCTCGCTGTATGGTAGATCTTTGATCGGCACGAACCAATCGGGCTGAGCCGAAGCGTAGAGCTTCTTGATGTTATCGGGCGTCATCTTGAGGTAGTCGGAGAGCGCCTTGAGCATCGCCGACTCGTCCTTGATCTCGCCCGGTACGACGCCTACGGTGAGGATCGGGCCATCCTCGGCGAGGACGTTGCCATTGCGATCGAGGATGCTGCCACGAGTCGGCGTCGTCGAGTCGTAGCGAACCACTCGATCGGCGGTAAGGTCCTTGAAGATCAGCCCGGGGGTCCAGTTGACTTTCCAGACTCCGTTTTCCAGGACCATCGGAAGCTGATTATCCTCGGAAACCTGCCCGAGGACGGCGAGCTTGTAAGTCACGTGGTATGGGACGTTTATCGTATTCGACGATCCCGAGGAGGTCGTCGGGATCGATGGGGTGACCGAGACCGAGATCTGGTCGATGCCGCTGGCGATGTCGGTGTACCGCTGTACGAACTTGTCCTGCGTGATCGACGCCTTTGCGCTCGTCGCCAACATTTGATACAGGTCGGCGTAGTGGCCGCCCTCCCACGCCTGCACGTATTGATCGACGGCGGTCTTCAGCGCGTCGGTCGATGGGGTCGCCGTTGGCGCGGCAGCCGTGGGCATCGGCGGAGCGGCCGTCGCGGCGACCGCGGGCGCGCTGGTCGGCGTCGCGGCGGTCGCCCGGGTTGTCGTGGCCGGTTGGGTAGGCGCCGTCGTCGGAGCTCCTCCGCCGCGGCTGCAGGCCGCGACCATCGTGACCGCAAGTACGAGCGTCAACAGCATGCCGGGGCCGCGTTGGCCCCGCCTGACCGGTATCATCAACACTCCTTCGTTTACCTGTCTTCGCCAGTATAAGAACTGAGGATATGGTGTCAAATTTGGTGGCGGATCGACGACCGCCTACTTGACGGACTGGGGACAGAGTGCGGCAGTAGTTCGCCCGCCGTCGCCGTCACGGCGACACCGCGCTCGGCGTCACGACGCTCGGGGTCCCGGCAGCGCCTGGCGTAGCGTTGCCGGATGCGCTCGGGGTGGTATTACTGGCGCTCCCCCCGACCGACGGCGTGGGGGTTTCCGGGGTGACCGATCCAACCTTCAACGCCCAGGTGTTGCTCATCTTCGGCGGATTGGCCTGGTCCTCGATCGAGACGACCGCACCGGTTGCCTCGAAGTCAACCGTGGCGCGGGCGGTGACGTCGCGCCCCCCGCCGACCTGCCCCGCGTCGACGGCATCGTGCTGGGCTGGGTTGAGAATCCAGAGAACGTAGATCTTGCCGCGCGGCGGCGGCGGCACGGTGTAGTGGATCGCTACCTCGGTCCGCCCGGAGGACTGATAGACCGTTTCCATGGAGATCGACTTTTCGAGCTCGAGGGTGTTGCAGCCTGCCAGAAAGAACAGGAGCGCGACGACAAGCAGCCAGTGACGCACGGCGACCTCTCTTCTCTTCCCAGAACGAAGAGCAAAAGAAGTGCCCGCCGGTGTGAGACTCGGCGCCGCGTGGACCAAGAGGTCCGGACCGGGCCAACGGGAGGGGCGAGGCATGCCTCGCCCCTCCCGTTGGCCGCTGGGCGAATGCGGTCTGGAATCATCACCATTCGGACGACCAGAGCCACCCGCCCGCCTCTTACCAGTTCGTGAACGAACCATCCAGCCGATGGAGCATCGGCAGGTCGCGTTGCTGGTATGGGTGCTTTCGCGCGGCATCGCGATCAAACTCGATCCCGAGACCGGGGCGGGCCGGCGGCAGCAGGTAGCCGTCCTTCCACTCCGGTTGGACCGGCACGACGTCCGTCAGCACGGTGCCGGTCTTTCGCGGCTGCTCCTGAACCCCGAAGTTGCTGGTCGCAAGGTTGACCTGCAGGCAGGCCGCGCTGGAGACGGGGCCAAGTGGATTGTGCAGAGCAAGCTTGATGTAATGCGTTTCGCACCAGCCGGCGATCTTCCGTGCTTCGGTGATCCCGCCGACGATGCAAAGATCGATCCGTGCGTAGTCGATCAGATCGTCCTCGACGAGCTCTCGAAACTCCCATTTGTTGCCGAACTGCTCGCCGGCCGCCAGCGGAACCGCGGTTTGCTGCCGAATGAGCCGCAGGGTGCTCTGGTTCTCAGAGCGAACCGGATCCTCGATAAAGAAGGGATGGAACTGCTCCGCGGCGCGACACAACTGGATGGTATCGGCTGGATCGAGGCGGGTGTGGACGTCGAAGCAGATCTCGACGTCGTCTCCCACCGCCTTCCGGACGGCTTCCATCTGCCGGAGCGCGGCACGGACCGACGGCGCCGGCTCGAGGGTTTCCCCGTCCTGCGGCAACCCCCAGCGGACGAATTTCCAGCCATCCTCCCTGGTTTGAAGGCAGCTTTCGACCAGCGACTCGACTTCCATGTGGTGGCCGACGTTGTGGGGGTAGCATACGACCCGATCGCGCACCAGCCCGCCGAGCAGATCGTAAATCGGTACCCCGAGCGCTTTACCGCGAATGTCCCAGAGCGCGATGTCGACCGCCGAAAGGACGCTGGCCGCGATGCGCCCGGCCGGGAAGAAGCCACCTCGGAACATCACCTGCCAGAGGTGCTCGATCCGCGTCGGATCCTGGCCGATGAGGATCGGCTTGAAGTGCTCGACGACCGAGGCGGCGGCCATTTCGCGCCCGGTGATGCCGCCCTCGCCCACCCCGGAGATTCCCTCGTCGGTGTCGACGACGACGAAGAAGAAGTTGCGTCCGCCTCCCCAAACCGGGAATGCTTCGACGTTGGTGATCTTCACGATAATCCTCCCTTGCGACCACGAAGGTCGCCGCCATTATACGCATCGAATTCGTCAGAGCGCGAATCGTCTTCCAACTGTTTCCGGCGGGGAAGCGACGCTTGAAATGCTCGTGGGGGACGATTAGGATTGCGTCTCAGGAGAGGTGAGAGAGGACGCTCGTGACCGACTACATCGATCCGCCAGGCGCGATCAACCGTTTGGTCGTCGCCATCGTCGATCCCGACGACGCGGGGCCATTGGCCGACCGCCTGATCGGAGAGGGATTTCGACTGACCCGACTGGATAGCGCGGGAGCGTTTTTGCGACGCGGCAACGCCACCTTGCTGCTCGGAATCCCCGCGTCGCGTCTCCAAGACCTGCTGTCGTCGATCCAGGCGGAGTGTAAGACGCGAACCGTCCTCGCGTACGAGCTGTTTGCGCAGTCGACGCCCGATATGCTGCCGGCGGTGCCGATCGAGGTTCAGGTTGGCGGCGCAACCGTCTTCATCCTGGACGTCGAGCGTGTCGTCTACCTGGGCTCCGATTAGCGATCGCTCAGGCGCGCACCGTCGAGGGAGTAGCGGCCTGACGCCCGCGCAGCTGGCTCCACGGGCTGGGCATCTCGCCAACCGGCACCGCGATAAGCGCGGGTTCGTTCGCGCGAAGCGCTTCCCGAACGGCGAGTCGGAGCTGATCGGGCCCCTCGGCGCGGATGCCTCGGATGCCGAACGAGTCGGCCAGTTTCGGAAAGTCCGGATTCACCAGATCTGATGCGATCGTTCGCCCGGCGAACTGTTGGCGTTGAATCCGTCGAACGTTCCCGTACGCGCCATCGTCGAACACGATCGCGACGACTTTGATCCGATGCCGAACCATCGTCGACAATTCCTGGACGTTATACATGAATCCGCCGTCGCCGTTGATCGACACCACCGGTTTGTCCGGGTTTCCTACCTGGGCACCCAGCGCCGTAGCGAAGCCGTAACCGAGGGTGCCTTGATATCCCGAGGTCAGGAACGTGCGCGGCTGATAGACCGGAAACGCCACGTGAGACCAGTACCCCACCTGGGTGCTCTCACTGACGAAGATACCGTCGTCGGGCAGCTCCTCGCGGATCGCGTGGGCCAGGGAGGCCTGGGGCTGAATCGACTCGAGATCGGCGAGACTTTTGCGCTTCAGCGCGACGAGCTCATCCCGCCGAGACGGACGCGTCTGATTGTGCCGCGGAACGCGATCGAGCAGACCGGCGAGCGCGGCCTTCGCATCCCCGACGATTCGGACGTTCGGCCGCAGGTTTCGGCCGATCTCCGACGGGTCCACGTCGATCTGAACGTAGGTGCGATCCTGGCCGGCCGGCCAGAGCGGGCTCGTCGCCTGGACGAAACGGGTTCCGACCGCGAGAACGACGTCGGAGTCGGCGACGAGGTCCGGCATGGCGACGGAGCACTGGGCGAGGTAATGGCGGTCAGACAACGCGCCGCGGCCGTTGTTGGAGGCGAGCACCGGAGCTTCGAGCATCTCCGCCAGTCGGCGAAGCTCTTCGCCCGCGTTGCTGGCGATCACGCCGCCCCCGACGAAGATCAGGGGATGCGTCGCCTGCCCCAGCGCTTTAGCGGCGCGTTCGAGCGCTTCGTGATCGATCTCCGGTGGAGTGTGGTCGACCGGATCGAAGAGTGTCACGTCGGCGGTCGCCTGGAGGACGTCCGGAGGAATCTCCAATGTGACCGGGCGCGGACGCCCGGAACGAAGCTGCCGGAAGGCTTCGCGCACCAATCCGGGGATCTCGGCTGGTCGAGTCGCGCGGGCGGCCCACTTGCTGAAGGAGCCAGCCAGGCGGAGCTGCTCCGGAATCTCGTGCAGCACACCTCGACCGACGCCGATCAGATCCGAATTGATCTGACCGGTGAGACAAAGAACCGGCGACGAACAGGCGTAGGCGGTGGCGAGCCCCGCCGCGGCGTTCAACAGACCGGGGCCCGGAACGACCAGGCAGATACCAATCCGCCCGGTCGTTCGGGCGTAACCGTCGGCCATATAGGCCGTTGCCTGTTCGTGTCGGGTGTGAATGACGTGGATCGAATCTCGCGCCTCGTAGAGCGCGTCGAAGGCCCAGTCCAACTGGACCCCGGGGAGGCCAAAGACAGTATTCACTCGCTCGCGCTCGAGCGATTTGACGAGGGCCTGTCCGCCGGTCAGGTTGGCCATGCGCGTCTCCTGCACCCATCAGCGCCAACTATACACACCGCGTTGGGCACCGACAAGGCATCGAAACTATTACGAAAAATCGCTCGGAAAGTTATAGACTCACGGTAGGTCGAGCGCTATAATTACGGTATCGCGGTCGTCATCACCGGATACCAGGCTCACTACCGCACCACTCGCCAGCTGCCAAGGGTATTTCGTTCCTCACTTCGTCCGAAGGCTCGTGTTACAAATGCATAGGGGCTACTGCGCTCGCGAGGCCCAACGCGACGGACGCGGTAGCCGGGTCGAGCGCGTTCTTAGGCCTCTAATACTCCGCTCGGAAGTTCGGCGATCAGCGTCAGGTGTGATTTGGTAACTCAGGGATGGGACAGTCGACCCGGGAATGAGCGGCCGCTCTGACGATACCTTGGCGTTGCGTGCGCTTTCACTGGCGTTTCATTGGCGGGACCGATCGTGATCGAGGTGGGGGAAAATGACTCTGGACGTCATGATGCAAAGCAGGGCGGGATTGGATGCGGCAACGGTGATCAATCGCGAGGTGCCGATTCCGTACTATTACCAGCTTGAGGGCCTTCTTCGACAACAGATTCTCGGGGGCAACTGGCAGCCCGGGCAGCAAGTCCCCTCGGAAAAGCAACTCTGCGAGCTTTACGCTGTGAGTCGTACCACCGTCCGTCAGGCGGTTAGTCACCTCGTCGGCGAGGGACTACTGTACCACGTGAAGGGCAAAGGGACGTTCGTTCGCAAGCGCCCCTGAGCCGCGTTGCCGTCCGATCCGATCGGGAGAAAACCGGTCAGTCGCTTGATCCTGCTCTGACGCCCAGGGGCGTACCCCGACGAAACCCTGCCGGGACGGGCCAGGCTCCGCTGGCCGAGGCGGTTGTGTCTGTCGTGGAGCCGAGCGGCCGGCCCAGGTGGACAACCAGCGTGGGTGGTGGCGGCCGGTGTCCCCGACCGGGACTGACATCTCTGGTTACC
>JAJPKB010000676.1 GCA_021323915.1 Chloroflexota bacterium
AGTGCCTGGCGCACGAGACCGGCGCCCATCCCGAGAGCCCGGCCCGCCTCGAGGCGATCTGGGACGCGCTGCAGGCGGCGCCGTTGCCGCCGAGCGTGTCCTGGCTGACTCCTCCACCGGCGACGCCGTCGCGGGTGCTGCGCGTCCACCGCGAGACACTGGTCGACCGGATCCGGGCCCTCGCGGCCCGTGGCGGAGGGATGATCGACCCGGACACGATCGTCTCTCGCCGCTCGTACGACGCGGCGCTGGTGGCGGCAGGCGGGGCGATCCTGGCGGCCCAGACCGCGTGGGAGCACCCGGAGAAACGAGCCTTCGCCCTGGTGCGGCCGCCGGGCCATCACGCCACGCCGGATACCGCGATGGGGTTCTGTCTGTTCAACAACGTCGCGATCGCGGCGCGGACGCTCATCGAGGAGCACGGCGCGCGGCGGGTCGCGATCGTCGACTTCGACGTGCACCACGGAAACGGCACCGAGGCCGCCTTTCTCGACGACCCGCGGGTGTTGTTCTGCTCCCTCCACCAGTGGCCGCTCTATCCGGGGACCGGGCGTGCCGAGGACGTTGGGGCGGGGGCTGGACGAGGTCTGATCGCGAACCTTCCCTTGCCCCCGGGCTGTGGGGACCTGGCCTATCGGGTGGCGTTGGAACGGGTGGTCGAGCCACTCCTCCGGCGCTTTCAGCCGGAGATCATTCTCGTCTCGGCGGGCTTCGACGCCCACTGGGCGGAGCCGCTAGCTCAGATGCGCGTTTCGACCAGCGGCTTCGTCGAGATGGCGCGAAGCCTCGCCCGGTTGGCCGACGAGCTCTGCGGCGGAAGGCTGGCCCTGAGCCTGGAGGGTGGCTACGACCTGACGGCGCTCTCGAGCAGCGTAGTCGCGGTCGTCATGGCGCTGGCGGGCGAAGTCGCCCGCGACGGCCTCGGGCCGTCGCGGGCCGGGGTGGTCGAGAGCGTCGATCCGATCCTCGATCGGATCTGCCGGATTCATGGCTTGGAGACAAAGGATCCGGGAGCCGGAAAGTAGGCGCATTTTAGGAAGACGACCGGGATTCCCTCATCCTCTACCCCAGGCGCGGGGAAGGGTCTGAAGGGAGATGCTATCCTCAAGACCCCTCTCCCGCGCACTGGGAGAAGGTTCCCCCTGGCGAAGGGGGTTAGGGGGTAGACGAGGGCAGGGGGTGAGGGAAATCCGGCCGCTCCCCATCGGGCGTGTCCTCTCGCTCCGGGCAACCGGACGGGCGGGGGACAAGCCCCCGCGCTAACAGGCACTAGGCTAGTAGATCGGTCGAACGGCTTCAGTGGCCGCCGAGGGCGGCGGCGATGCGCTCGGAACGGCCGCCGGTGTGGCTCGACATCCGCGCCGCGGCCAGGTCACCATCGCCGTCGGCGATGGCCTGCACCAGCTCCTCGTGCTCGGCAAGCGCGCGCTCGGGAGAGTCCTCGCCCTCGGTCGCCCCGGCGTTGACGAGAAATAGAAAGATCCGCTGGAGGTCGGGGCGCAGGCTCGAAAAGAGATCCTGCAATCGTCGGTTTCCGGTGGCGGCGCACAAACTGGTGTGGAACTCGACGTCGAGCTCGAACTGGTGGCGGACGTCGCCGTCGGCCAGGGCCTGGCGCATCTTATCGACGATGCCGCGCAGCGTCGCGAGCTGGTCGGGCCGCGGGTCGGCGGCGAGCACGCGAACGGCGAGCCCTTCCAGCGCCTCGCGCACCGAATAGATCTCCCGGACGTCGCTCGGCTTGAGCGGTGCGACGACGACCCCGCGCCCCTTCGGTGCGTCGATCACCAACCCATCCTGTTTGAGCTGTAGGATCGCCTCACGCACCGGGGACTTGCTCACGTCGAGCTGCTTGGCGAGATCGGCCTCGACGATGCGCTGGCCGGGCGCCAGGTCACCAGAGACGATCGAGGTACGCAGGCACTCGAACACCCAGTCGCGTAAGGTCTTGTGCGAAGGTGGCAGTAAGGTTTCGTCAGCGCTGATCATATCACTCCTCAATCCCCATCACGACGATCACATTATACATGGTGTGTGGCGTCTGAGCTGAACGCATCAAGAATACAGTGACCGCCATCCGCCGTCAAGGCGTCGCCCGTGTTTCAGAGGATTGTGTATAACCATGGCAGGAGAACGCGTGTCCAGGTATTGACTTCGCTTCGGACCGCTAGTATATAGTTGACTGAAGCACGTAAGTATTTTATGTTAGAGAGTTTTAGCCCGGATAGGCTGACCGGAAGTGAAAGCTCGCGTGTAGGAGGTTAGCGGGTGGTTTACCACGCAGAGTCTCATCGCGAATACGTCCGTCGCATGCGGATGCGTCGTCGCCAGATGCTGAAGGCGTTTGCCGCCGGTGGGAGCTTTGGACTGGTCTCGTTCCTCGCCGGATGCTCGAGTAGTCCGGCGACGCCAACTGCCGCGCCAGCGGCGACGCAACCCGCGGCAAAGCCGACGGCTGCTGCCCAGCCAACCGCGGCCCCGACCGCCGCGGCGACCACCGCGCCGGCGCCGAGCCCCGCCGCGGCGACGCCGACCGCCCAGGCAAGCCCGGCCGCTCAGACGCAGACGCAAGCGGGCGCCGCGCCGCTCGCCGGAGCGCTGCACCTCTTCCTCCAGTCTGATACCGACACGATCGATCCCGGGCGGTGTTCTTTCGTCCAGGAAATCGAAGTTGTCATGCGCGTCTTCAGCAACGTCTACACCTTCGACAGCAAGGCGAATCTGGTCCCGGACCAGGCGGATGGCATGCCCCAGGTCTCGGCGGATGGCAAGACGATCACCGTCAAGCTCAAGAGCGGCCTGACCTGGTCGGACGGCCAGCCGCTGAAGGCATCCGACTTCGTGTACGGCGCCAAGCGTCAGCTGAATCCGGTCGTCGCAGGCAACTATGCGTTCACCCTCTACGCCCTCGAAGGCGGCGAGAAATACAACGAGGCAGACCCGAAGAAGACGAGCGCCGACGATCTCAAAAAGCTGCGCGACGCCGTCGGCATCTCGGCCCCGGACGATCAGACGATTGTTTACAAGCTCGCCGGCCCGGCGCCGTGGTTCCTGTCGGTGCTGGCGACCTGGAACGCGTTGCCGGTTCGTCAGGACCTGATCACCCAGGGTGGGGCTGCCGAGGACAACCAGGACTGGACGTCGGACCCGAAGCGCTACCTCGGCAATGGCCCGTATCTGATGACCAAGCGCGACGCCGGAAGCCAGTTCATCTTCACCGCCAACCCCAAGTACAGCGGTGGCGAGCCACCGATCAAAACCGTCCAGTACGCGATCATCAAGGATATCACCGTCGCCTTTGCCGCCTACAAGGCGGGCAACCTGGACGTCATCGGCGCCGGCGCCAGCTACGTCAATCCCCAGATCAAGCCCGCGATCGACGCCGACCCGACATTGACGAAGCAGCTCGTCAAAGTCCCCGGGAGCGGAACGGTGTACATCGGCTTTAACACCAAGCGCGCGCCGTTCGATAATATGAAAGTGCGGCAGGCGTTCTCGGCCGCGCTCGATCGCGATACGATGGCCAACGAGGTCTTCAAGGGGCTCGCCCTGCCGGCCGACCAGCTCCTGCCGACCGGCTTCCCCGGCCACTACGACGACATCCCGGTCCAGAAGTTCGATCCCGCCGCGGCGAAGAAGCTGCTGGCCGACGCCGGGTATCCGAACGGTCAGGGGCTGCCGGCGATCAAGGCATCGTACGCGCAGACCGATACGAACAATCTGATCATGACCGCCTACAAGGCGATGCTTCAGCAGAATCTCGGCGTCAACGTGCAGCTCGACCCGATCGAAGCCAAGGCGTTCTCGGCGTTGACCAAGAAGCAGGAGACCACGCCGCAGATGTACCGTCTCGGCTGGCTCCAGGATTACCCGGATCCCCAGGACTGGTTCAGCACCATTTTTGAGTCGAACTCCACGGTCAGCCACACCGGCTGGAAGAACGACCAGTTCGACAAGCTGTGTCAGTCCGCCGACGTCGAGACCGACAAAGCCAAGCGCGATCAGATGTACAAGCAGGCGGCAGGCATCCTCGACCAGGAGACTCCGGCCGCGTTCGTTTACTACTACGTCGCGGCGTACCTGATCAAGCCAACCAT
>JAJPKB010000058.1 GCA_021323915.1 Chloroflexota bacterium
CTCGTCAGGTCGGCGACCTTCCAGCCCCTCGAAAAACGGCGCCATGTCCTGCTGCCAGCGCAGGTTCACCTCGCGCTCGGCCATCCCGGCCTGGGCCTTCCTGAAGTCGTCCGTTTCGAGGTAGCCGAAGATCAGGCCGTCGTCCCGCATGAAAAGGCTGTAGTTGTGCCAGCCGGTCTCGCGAAGCGCCTGAAGCATGTCCGGCCAAACCGCGCGGTGGCGTTCTTTGTATTCCGGAATCCGTTCCTTTCGGACTTTGAAGCAAAATCCCACTCGGGCCACGATTCGCCTCCTGTTAGAAAACAGTAGACTGATGCTATCATAACGCGCATTGTTCTTGCGCCTGGGCGCCGGGTGGGGGATACTCCGGTGAGGAGATAGATTTTCCGCGACGCGCGAGAGACCGCGTGTCGGATCGGAGGCCTCGCATGGCAATTCACGAGATTCAGGACCGACCCGCCGATCTCATTCGACGCTACCGGACGTTGTGCGAAGCCAACGGCATCGCCCGGGCGAGCCGGGTTCCGCTGGCTCCGGCCGCCGAATCGGAGCTGATCGACCTGCAGCGGCATCTGATGAAGCTGCTCGGCGCCCCGGCGGTCGAGGCTCGAGGATCCGCCGACCCGCCGCGCTCCCGCGTTCCCGCCAGCGGCGAGGCGACGAGCCGGCCGCCGGCATCCCCTCCGCTGGCCGAGTCGGCGGCCGGTCCCACGGCATCTTCCTCGGAGAAATTGACGGCGACGATTTACACCGACGGGGCAGCCGAAGGCAACCCCGGGCCCGGCGGCTACTGCGCGCTGGTCCGCATCCCGGGCCGACCGGATCGTGAGCTATCCGGCAGCTCGATCCACACCACCAACAACAAGATGGAGCTGTCGGCAGCCATCGCGGGGTTGCGCGCGGTGGCAGACGCCGGCATCGCCGAACTCACGGTGATCAGCGACAGCGAGTATCTGATCAAGGGAATGACCGAGTGGCTTCCCGAATGGGAGCGACGGGATTGGAAGACGTCGACCGGGCAGCCGGTGAAGAACCAGGACCTCTGGCAGCAGCTCGATAGCCTCAGTCGGGGACGCCACGTCGAATGGAAGTGGATCAAAGGCCACGCCGGTCACCCGGAGAATGAGCGTTGCGATACCGTGGCGACCGCGGCGGCCCGTCGCGCCGCCCGGGCCCGACCGTCTTGACGCCGTGGCCCGCTTTTCGCTGACCTGAATTCCTTCGTCTCGTTCTTTTTAATCTGACTCTTATTGACCCGCCTGTCTCGAACGCATATTCTAGGTACTGCGAACGAACGTTCGGCATGCGCCGAAGACAGGGGATCCGATGAACGAGTTGGCAGGTCAGTTGGGCGAATCACTTCCGATCCTTCACGCCGGGCATCCGATCTGGTACCGTGGCGAGCTTCGTGCGGTCGTTACCGGCGACGAGGTGTATTCCGTGGGATGGGTCGAGCCGCGCGACCGACCGGTCATTCGCGCTCTGGCGCTGGCGGCGAGCGAAGCTCCGTTCTTCACCCCCGATCAGCAGCTCAGCTTCGCGGCGTACTATCTCCTACCCGAAGCGCGCTGGACCGGCTTGCGGTCGATGCCGGACGAGCTCATCGCCCTGCAGACCGGCCTGCCGCTCGATCTGATTCAGCGACGTCGGACGCTTCCGACGGTTGAGCCGGTCGATGCGGAGGCGACGCTCCAGGCGGCCTGCGCCTAGGCCGTTGCCTGGGGTCGTGTCGCTTGACACCCACGGTGATACAATATTTACGTGGATTGCGACGCCACTGACCGAGCGCGTCGAGGCGCCCGGAATTTCACCTCAATGGCGAGGAGTGATGGCTCGATGAGCACGACACGGTCAAGCGTAACCCCGATCTCCGAAAATGCCTTCGACATCGCCCGGCGGCAGTTCGACATCGCCGCCGACCTTCTCCACCTGGATTCCAACCTCCGCGCGGTGCTGCGCAACTGCAAACGCGAGCTGACCGTCAATTTTCCGGTCAAGATGGACGACGGAAGCATTCGCGTCTTCCAGGGCTACCGTGTTCAGCACAACATCGCTCGCGGGCCAGCGAAAGGAGGTCTGCGCTTCCACCCGTCGGTGTCGCTCGACGAAGTCCGAGCCCTGGCGATGTGGATGACCTGGAAGTGCGCGGTCGTCGGGATTCCCTTCGGGGGCGCCAAGGGCGGCGTGATCTGCGATCCGAAGCGGCTGTCGACAAGCGAGCTGGAGAACTTGACTCGACGGTTCGCCACCGAGATCAGCCTGCTGATCGGGCCTGATCGCGACATCCCGGCTCCCGACGTCAACACCTCGCCACAGATCATGTCCTGGTTCATGGACACCTACTCAATGGCGGTTGGTCATTCGGTGCCGGCGGTGGTCACCGGCAAGCCGCAAAGCGTCGGCGGATCGGAAGGTCGCATGGAGGCGACCGCCCGTGGGGCGGTGGACGTGATCCAGGAGTTTGCCAAACAGCGGCAGTTCACGTTGAACGGCGCCCGGGTGGTCATTCAAGGATTCGGCAACGTCGGCTCACCCCTGGCGAGCTTCCTTCAGAATCTTGGCTGCCGGGTGGTGGGAGTCGCGGAAGAAAACGGGGCGATCTATAACCCGCGTGGATTCGACGCGTCTCGGCTGCGCCTGTACAAACGAGAGACCGGCTCGATCGTCGGCTTCAACGGAAGCGATCCGGTCTATCCGGTCGGCGTCCTCGAGCTGCCTTGCGACATTCTGATCCCCGCCGCGCTCGAAGGCCAGATCACCCAGCGAAACGCCGACCGAATCAAGGCTCGTCTGGTCGTGGAGGCGGCGAATGGCCCGACGACGCCGGAGGCCGATGCGATCCTTGGCGAGCGGGGTGTCGTCGTCGTGCCCGACATCCTCTGCAACGCAGGTGGGGTAACTGTTTCCTACTTCGAGTGGGTGCAGGACCTTCAGTCGTTCTTCTGGGACGAAGACGAGGTCAACCAGCGCCTCCAGAAAGTGATGTCGCGGGCCTACCAGAGCGTGGCTCGCACGGCCGACGATCACAACGTGAGCCTGCGAACCGCCGCGCATATCCTCGCGATCTCGCGTGTTGCCGACGCGACTCGGACGCGCGGTATCTTCCCCTGAGCCGGCGGTTAACCGGCTACCGTCGACCGCGACCGTTGGCTACTGGCGTCAACTGCTATCATTAACGCCAAAATTCTGGCGGAGGATAGCGTTGGACTTGAGTTTTTCCACCAGCGCCGGGACCGAGCAGTCCTGGACGCTCGAGGAGATGGCTGACTGGGCAGCAGCCCACGAGTTTGACTGCGTTCGACTGGCGGCGAGTGGCGATGCGGATCCCGAGCGTGTTCTGACCGGGGGAGCCGATCGGATCAAGGACACGCTGGCTAGTCGCGGTTTGTACCTGGCCGCGCTCCAGGCGGGAAGCTCGACCGGGGCGCCCCTCCAGGAAGACTCCGCGCTGATGGACCGCAACGAAAAGCGCATGCTCCGGATCATCGACGCGGCGGCTGCCCTCGGAGCGCCGGTTATCGTGACCAACACCGGCAGTCCCTACCGCTGGCACTTTTACGGGATGCCGTCGTCTCCCCCGGGCAATCCGACGGATCACGTGAACGAGGTCGTCGCGCTCTTCAAGGAAAGATTCACTCCCCTGGTCCGACGGGCCGAAGAGAAGGGTGTGAAAATCGCGCTCGACACCGCGGTTCGGATGGGCAATATCGCCTGCGTGCCGGAGATGTGGGAGCGCTGTCTCGGGGCGATTCGTTCCGATCACCTCGGATTGTCCTGCGACCCCAGTCATCTGCTCTGGCTGCACGTCACCCCGGTCGAAGACGCGATTCGTCTCTTTCCCGGCAAATGGTACTACGCCGACGTAAAGGACTGCGAGATCAGCCCGCAGATGCTTTTTCGCCAGGGAATCATCGGCAACTGGTGGTGGCAGTACCGAGTGCCCGGACGCGGCCAGCTCAACTGGGGAACGATCATCGGTGCGCTGAGCGAGTGTGGCTACGACTACGTGATCTGCGTCGAGAACGAAGACCGTGGTGTCCCTGGACTGGATGGCTTCGACATCGGCCGTCGACACCTCGCGCAGTTCTTGCCCACCAAGCGGAAGAAATGGGAGCGCCGGCATCCGCCGGAATACGGAGGCGGCCTCACGACGCCCTGGCGTCCGTGACCTCGGCCGCAGGCCGACGGCTAGCTCAGGGCGTGGACGCCGGAAATTATTGACAGCCGACCTGAATGCTGTTAGTCTATCAGTGTGAAACTAACAGTGAAGGCTATCCCATGCGCGAGCTGACCATCGTCGACCTGGAAACCGCGACCGGGGTTCCGCGACGGACGATTTACTTTTACGTCCAGCAGGGGATCTTGCCCCCGCCGACCGGCGCGGGATTGGCCGCCCGCTACCACGACGCGCACGTGGCTCGACTTCGGGCGATCCCTCGCCTGAAAGGGATGGGCTGGCGCCTGGATCAGATTCGAGATTTCTTCCAACGCAGCTCGGAGAGCGACATCGCCGCCGTTCTCGAGGAGAATCCGCCGGTGCGGGAGATCCACGCGTGGTCGGCGAAACCAGCGCCGTCCCGCGCGAGCGCACCGCTGGCGTCTCTGGAGCCCACCGCGTTGGTCGGCTACCGGCTGGCTCCGGGAGTCGACCTGATCATGCGCCGTGATCTGCCGGCGCCGATTGCCGAAGCGGTCGCGCGGCTGCTGGATGCCGCGTCGACGATCTTTGGCCGATCGGCGGACGATGGCTCTCAGCATCCAACGTCCGACGACACTCCCACCCGTTTCGATCCAGACCGCTCGGGAAATTCCCCGGATTGAAGGAGTACCGAAGATGCAGACCAGCCGCCAGCCCACGCCGGGTCTTCCAGGCGAGATCGTCGCCACGAACGGCCTCACCTCGTCGCTACCACTCGAGCACGTCGAGGTCCAGGCTCAGGTCGTCGGCATGCTCGCGAGCGTCGCCATGGTTCAGCGTTTTTCCAACCCCATGCGCGAGCCCGTCGAGCTGCTCTATCGGTTCGCTATTCCTCACCGGGCTTCGCTCGCGGAGCTCTCCATTCGGATACGCGATCGAGCGATCGACGGGGACATCGTGGAACGCGAGCAGGCGGAAGCGCTGTACCGTGAGGCGATCGACGCGGGCAAGCGCGCGGCGCTGGCGACCGAGGAGCGGCCCAACCTCTACACGGTCCAGATCGGCAACGTTCAGCCGGGCGAGGGGGTGGTGGCGACCTACCGCTACAGCGTCAATCTCGATCTGGATGGCGGCGCGTTCGAGCTGGCGATTCCCTTCGGCGTCGTTCCCCGCTACCACCGGTCCGACGAGTTGCCGGAGAGCGCCGAGGTGACCGATGTGGCGATCGCGCCCGCGGGTGCGCCGGTGGCCGATCTGGACGTCAGCGTCGCGATCGACGCCGGGATGGCGATCGGAGACCCGGTCAGCCCTTCGCACCGGATCGAGGTGACGAGGCTGGACGCGCGCCGGTGCACGGTTCGTCTGGTCGCTCCGCGCGTGCCGAACAAGGATTTCGTCGTGCGATACCGCGTCGACCAGGCGGCCGGTCGGGTTCGATCGGCGGTGTGGCGCAATTCCGTCGACGGCGGGGATCTGGTTTACGCGCTGTTCGTGCCGCCGGTTCCGGAGGAGTGCGACGTCGCCGCGACGCCCCGCGAGTACGTGTTTGTGCTGGATCGATCGGGATCCATGTCGGGAAATCCGATCGCCCAGGCGCGGAATGCGCTGCGAGCCTGCCTGCGCACGCTGAGCGCGGAGGATACTTTTCGAATCCTGCTCTTCGACAACGAGTGCGAGTGGTTCTCCTCGACACGGTTCGAGGCGCTTCCCTTCGGCGATGCGTCGATGACCGCGGCCGATCGGTTCCTGTCCGAGGTCGAAGGGCGAGGTGGAACGGAGCTCCTGGCGGCGCTGCAAGCGGTCATCGAGCTTCCATCCGATCCAAGACGGCAACGGGTTTGCGTCGTCCTGACCGACGGAGCGATCTCGGCGGAACAGCGGGTCGTCGCGGCGCTCGGGAAGCTTCCGTCGCGCGATCGTCTGTTTTGCTTCGGCATCGGTCCATCGGTCAATCGCTACTTGCTCGATCGCCTTGCTCGGGCCGGACGCGGCGTTGCCGAGGTTGTCGGGCTGGACGAAGACATCGAAGGCGCGATCATCCGCTTTCAGGATCGATTGAGCTACCCGTTGCTGACCGATCTGCGCCTCGAGGCCGGGGCCGGGTCAGTGGTCGAGGTCTATCCGTCACCGCTGCCCGACCTGTACGCCGGTCAGTCGCTGCAGGTGGTGGGGCGTATCGCGACCGAGTTTGGCGGTGAGCCAACCACGTTCCGATTGCTCGGTCGGAGGGAGAGCGACCAGGTAGTCGTGGAGATCGATGCCCGCCGCGTCCACGACGAGCCACTGATCCGGCGAATGTGGGCCCAGCAGCGCATCGACTCGCTGCTACACGGCCAATCCGGCGTGACCGAGCGCGAGACCATCGTCAGGCTGTCCAGGGAGTTCCACGTTTTGACGCCGTTCACCGCGCTGATCGCGGTGGATCAGGTGGCGACTGCTTCCCAGCAAAAGCCACGTCGTCTCGTGGTCGCGGCGCCCCTACCGGAGGGGGTGACGTTCGGTGGCCTGGATACTCTTGCTAACGTGCGTCCCATGGCGCAGCGGTGGTCCCTGGCCCACGCGATGGCCTCGTCAGAATCATCCGCGTCCGGCGCGATAGGGGCGGCGTCCTGGCTGAAGAGGCTTTCCCCACCCGCGGCATTGGAGCGCTTGAGTAGATTAGGATCGTCGGCGCCCGCCTCGCCGAGCGCCGAAGTTGAACGGGTCAAGGAGCCCCTACTGCTTTCCGAATCGGATCGCCTGCTTCGAGAGCTGATTCGTCAGCAACGCGCAAGCGGCGCCTGGGGTGACGCCGCCGGTGTTGATTCGGCCGAGCTGACCGCGGCCGCGATCGTGGCATTCGCGCGGGCCGGGCACACCCCGAACCGGGGGATCTTCCGCCGGCCGCTGAAGCGCGCGTTCGAGTGGCTCAAGTCGCACGCCAGGACCTCTTCCGACCGCGTCTATCTCTGGTGGGCGCGAGGCGAGATCGCGGCGGCCGACGGCGACCTGGACGAGGAGGCGCGCGTATCGCGGGAGGTGTCGGCCCGACGGGCCGACGCGAAAGACGCGATTGGCCAGACCATCGTGATGCGGCTCGATAATCTGACCAAGGGCGAGCGTGACGGGGCTTCCGGTCAGCTGACCAATCCGAGGCTCGCGGCGATCATCGACGGCGCGTTCGCGGGCGGGATAGCGCCGAACATTCCACTTCCCTGGCAGGCGTGCCTGGAAGCATCGCACGGGCGGTAAGGATACGTGGATGGAACACCCGAGCACGCGATCATCACATCCGGCTGAGGGACAATGGACGACTACACGGATTGGCTGGATGGTTCGCAAGTTAAGGCCTACCGAGAGGGAGAATGGCACGGCTGGGCTTCGGTTTCCATTAGCGTCTTTCCTGACGGACGGGGAACGATAAGGATCGGTAGTTCCTACCCCTGGGCAGTCGCCTCCGCTGCGGAGGCATCGGCAGTCTTCGTTGACATCTGGACTCGAACCCGACGGGTCGCCGTGCAGGCGCGGAAGCGAAACACGCTCTGACCGTCGGAGGATGCGGCAACCGGGCCCCATTTCCCAATCTGGCTCAGTCGGGAGCAAGACGTGGGGTCACATCCGGTCTTGTCGACTTGGAGCCGCCACCGTACAATCGAGGCATGAGCGAGTCCTGGTTGATCGACGAACTGACGCACGCCGGCCCGGAGCATCTCACGTCTGATTTCGTCGCCGGTTACGATCGGAAGCAGGGGTTCGATCCGACCGACGATCTCGCCGTGCTCCGCGCCCATGGGGTTTCGAAGTCGTCGACGCTGGTCGACCTCGGCGCCGGAACCGGCCGATTCGCCCTCGCCGCGGCCGCCCAGGTGGGACGCGTTGTCGCGGTCGACGTGTCGCCGGCCATGCTGGGATGCCTCCGCAGCCGGGCCAGGGACGCCGGATTGACGAATCTCGAATGCGTCCAGGCCGGGTTTCTCACCTACGATCATTCGGGGCCGCCCGTCGACGCGGTTTACACGCGCAACGCCCTCCACCACTTGCCCGACTTCTGGAAGGCGCTGGCGCTCGTTCGCATCGCGCGAATCCTGCGGCCGGGCGGCCTTTTGCGCCTCCACGACCTGATCTACGACTTCCAACCGGACGATGCAGAATCGGCGATCGGTCGCTGGCTCGACAGCGGCGTGGACGATCCCGTCAGTGGCTACACCCGCGCCGAGTACGCCGAGCACGTCCGGACCGAGCACAGCACCTTCCGATGGCTGCTTGAGCCGATGCTGGCCGCCGCCGGCTTCGATGTGTTAAGCGTGGAATACCGTCGTTCCGTCTACGGCGCCTACACGTGCATCAAGCGGTGAGATCAGGCGGCCTCAAACGCGACGTCGACAATCAGGTCGGTCTGATCGAGGTCCGGGATACACGGCCCGGACGCGAACGGCTCAGCGGCCGGAGCCAGCCGCGTCCGGACTGGTACATTCGAAGTTGACGTAACCGGAACGGAAAGGCTCGACGCGAGACTCCTCGGGAATGAAACGGTGACGCCAGATGCAGCCGTTGTCGTTACCCAGGAGGTGGAGCGACACCGAGGCGACGCTGGAGGACGTGCGGACGCGGTGGATGTCGTTGTCCGGCAGAAGCTCGTAAAAATCTCCCGGCTTCAACCCACGACTCTCGACGAGGGATAGCGTGACGCGATCCTCGATCGAAGCGTCGTCCTGTCGCGCGAACACGTCTTCTTCCTGTTGGCCCGCATACAGTCCTACCAACCCCCATGCCAGGTGATCGTGGACTGGCGTCTGAACGCCCGGCGACACCACGAG
>JAJPKB010000348.1 GCA_021323915.1 Chloroflexota bacterium
CATTTTTGATTTCTTCGTGGAGATGATCGGCGCTGGCGAAACGGAGTCGCACCCGAGTTGCCGGCTGATGCGGCTCGAAAGCCGTGCGTAGCTCGTCGAACGAATCCATGAGTGAACCGGTGGCAAATACCGCGACCTCGTTGCTGCTCATGGCAAACCTCGGAACCTTTCTTCATGGGACGCGATGCGGGCGTCCGAGAGCGCACCGGGAACGTCTCATGAACCTCAGCTCGGTCCGTCCCGGGTTGGGCCGCCAAGCGGTGATGCCGGTCCCGATGAGATCGTCGCACACCAGGCGATCAGGAACTTACTGTACTAACGCAATCAATAGTTGTCAACTCGCAGTCTATTCATTACAATGGGGCCCGAGGAGGTAGGGATGGGTCGGGGGGTTCCAGGTCCTAACCTGATTTGTCGCGTCCGGGCTCTTCGCCAGGCCAGGGGAATGTCCCAGCAGGAGCTCGCCCGACGGGTCGAGCTTACCCGGCAGGCGATGGGCTCGATCGAGGGCGGTCAGTACGTTCCGAGCACGGCGGTGGCGCTGCGGCTGGCTCGGGTCCTGGGATGTCGAGTCGAGGATCTGTTCGTCCTGGGAGACGACAGCGCGACGACCACCGTCACCCTGGCCGGCCCCTCGTCGGCCGCCGCGCGGCGAATGACCGTCGTGAACGTCCGGGGGAGGTGGATCGGATACCCACTGGCGGCTGGTCTGGAGATCCAGGAGGGCTTCGTCCGGGCCAACGGCATTCGAGACGAGCAGGCGGTGGGAGAGAAAGCGCGCCTCCTCGATTCGCCCGACGAGGTCGAGCGGTCTGCCCTCCTGCTGGGGTGCGATCCGAGCCTGGGCATTCTCAGCTCACACCTGACGGGCGTTCGCTCGGACGGGAATCTGCTCTGGCTCTCGGCGGCCAGCCAACCGGCCCTCGACGCGCTCGCCCGTGGCGAGGCCCACCTGGCCGGCTCGCATTTGCGAGACCGCTCCAGCGGGGAATACAACGTGCCCCAGGCGCGGCGCGCCCTCGGGGACGCCGGTGGGCTCGTCGTAGGGTTCGCGCGCTGGGAGCAGGGGTTCGTCCTCGCGCCGGGTAACCCGAAGGCGATTCGAACGGCGGCCGATCTGGCCCGTCCCGACGTGCGGACGATCAATCGCGAATCCGGCGCGGGAAGCCGCGCCCTGCTGGACGACCTGCTGGCCCGGGCCGGCGTTCCGCCAGCGGACGTTATCGGCTACGACGCGACGGTCGGCAGCCACCTCGCGGTGGCCCGAGCGGTCGCCAGCGGCCTCGCGGACGTGGGGATCGGCCTGGAGGCAGTGGCGCGGGTCTATGGCCTCGCGTTCGTGCCGGTCGAGACGGTGCACTTCGATCTGATCATCCCCCGCGACCAGCTCGAGCATCCAACCGTCGCGCTGCTGCTCGAACAGCTTCAGAGTCGGGCGCTGCGCGCCGACCTTCGGGCGTTGCCCGGCTACGATGTCGACCTGCTGGGAAGCGTCGTCGCGGACCTTCCTACCGTCGCCGCCTGACCCGAATATCACGAAGAGGAAGAATGGACTGGCTGCACACGTTTCCCACCCGCAAGCTCACCCGCCGCACCTACCTGACCGGTTGTCTGGCGCTTGGAATGAGCGCGCTGGTGGCCTGTCAGGCCGCTTCTCCGTCGGCGTCCCCAACATCCGCCCCGACGGTCTCCTCGACGGGCGCGCCGACCGCCGCGCCGACGGCACCGGCTGCCGCGTCGCCAACCGTGGCGCCGACGACCGCCCCGGCGAGCCCAACCGCCGCCGCTCAAGCGAGTCCAGCCGCTCAGGCCACGCCGGCCACGTCGCTGATCCACGGCTCGGGGACGGTGAGCGTGATGTACGCCGGATCCCTGGTCACGTTGATGGAGAAGCGGATCGGGCCGGCCTTCGACGAGGCGACCGGATTCACCTTCCAGGGCGAGGGCAAGGGTTCGGTCGCAATCGCCAACCTGATCAAGGGAAAGGCAAGGACGCCGGACATCTTCATCAGCGCGGATCCGTCGGTGAACGCGCTGCTGCAAGGAACGTCGAACGGCAATTTCGTCTCCTGGTGGGTGCCCTTCGCGCGGACCGCGCTCGTCGTCGGCTGGAGCCCGAAGAGTAAGTTCGCGGCGGACTTCGAGGCTGCCAAAGCGGAGAAGCGGACCTGGGAATCGGTTCTGTCCGAGCCGGGTCTCCGACTGGGACGCACCGACCCGGCGCTCGATCCGAAGGGTTACCGGACGCTCTGGCTCTTTCAGCTGGACGAGGCGCGCACCAGTGACAAGGGGGAAGCCCGGCGGATTCTCGGCAGTCCGGATAATCCGGATCAGATCTTCCCGGAGGAGCAGCTGGTCGCCCGGCTACAGAGCGGTCAGCTCGACGCCGGCATCTTCTACGAGATCGAGGCGGTCGAGGCGAGGCTCCCGTTCCTGGAGCTGCCGGCGGAGGTGAACCAGGGCGATCCGTCGCTGGCGGCGCACTATGCGAGCGTGAGCTACACCGACAAGAAAGGCACGACCTACCGGGGATCGCCGATTCTCTACACCGTCACGATCCCGAGCACGGCGCGAGATCGAGCGGGCGCCGAGGCTTTCGTCCAGTACCTGCTCGGCCCGGACGGCCAGGCGCTGCTGACCCGGGAAGGGCTGTTCGCGGCGACGCCGACGGTCTCGGGCGATCTCGGCAGCGTGCCGAACGTGCTCAAGGCGGTGGTGAAGGCGTCGTGACCCGGGGACGCGGGCTGCCCTGGCCG
>JAJPKB010000474.1 GCA_021323915.1 Chloroflexota bacterium
CGACTTACTGCCGATCTGCCTCGGCGGAACGTTGATGACACGGTCCAGGCTCGCCACGTCGTTCGGGTTGTAGCAGAGCCGCAGGTAGGCCAGGACGTCGCGGATCTCCTTACGCTCGTAGAAGCGCATGCCCACGACCTTGTGCGGCAGACGGTGACGAAGAAACGTCTTCTCAAAAACCCGTGACTGTGCGTTGGTTCGGTACATGACCGCCACGTCCCCGAGACGGATTCCCTGACTCGCGATCAATCGCTCGATCTGAGATGCGACGTAGTTCGCCTCTTCGTTCTCGTCGTAGGCCTCGAAGACGACGATTCGCTCGCCCGCTTCGTTCTCAGTAAAGAGATGCTTCTCCTTTCGCTGACGGTTGGGCGAGATCATCTTCCGCGCCGCTTCGAGGATCGTCGCGGTCGATCGGTAGTTCTGCTCCAGGACGATCACCCGAGTGCCGGGGAAATCACGCTCGAAATTAAAGATGTTTCGGATATCGGCGTGACGCCAACTGTAGACCGATTGATCCTCGTCACCCACGACGCAGGTGTTGTTGTGGCCCGACCCCAATTGACGGACGATGGCGTATTGCGCGACGTTCGTATCCTGAAACTCGTCGACGAGAACGTGAACGAACCGCTCCTGGTAGCGACGGAGCACCGACGAGCTCTCGGTCAGAAGGTCGACCGTCTTGACCAGCAAGTCGTCGAAATCCAGGAGCCGCGCGGCGTCGAGCGCCTCTTGATAACGACCGTACACCGTCGCGACCTGTTCGTCGACGTAATCCGCCGCGGTCAGCGCGAATTCGCGCGGACCAATCAAAAGGCTCTTCGCAGCAGAGATCCGAGCAAGGAGCGCTCTCGGGGGATTACGCTTCTCATCCCAATTGAGGTCTTTGAGCACCCGCTTGATCAGAGCCGCCTGATCGTCTTCGTCCGCGATCGTGAAGTTTGGCGGGACGCCGATCGCCGCGCCGTCGCGGCGCAGGAAGCGTGCGCAAATCGAGTGAAACGTTCCGATCGTCAACTGGCTGGCGCGGTCCGGCACCAGTTGCCGCACCCGGTCCACCATCTCCCGAGCGGCCTTGTTGGTGAACGTCACCGCAAGCACCGCGGAGGCGGGAACGTCGCACTCACCGAGCAAATAGGCGATTCGATGGGTGATAACACGCGTCTTGCCTGACCCGGGACCGGCCAACACCAGCACCGGACCGTCCACGGTCGTGACCGCCTTAAGCTGAGCGGGGTTCAGACGCTGAAGGATTGCCTGAGAGTCTTGTCGCATTGCAGGGATTATAGCATCCGCCCGCGGTGGTGCCCAGCCCGCCATCGGCCGGTGATATAATGCAGGCGGAATCGCACGTGAGGAGGGCGACGTGGGACCGGAATCGCTGATCTTGTTGGTCGTCCTGATTGTTGTATTTATCTTCATTTCTCGATTCAACTTCGCGCCAAAGGTGCGATGCACGCGCTGCGACGGATCCGGTCAGGTAAACGAGCGCTGGCCTGATCCTTCCGAGCCGGGCGGCTGGCACATTGTCGAAGGGCGATGCCCCAAGTGTAAGGGGAAGGGCAAAGTCTGAGCGTGCCCGACACGAATAGCCTCGTCGTCGAACTACTCCGATGAGCATTCCCTCCCCCGCCGCGTCACTTTCCGGACCCGGTCGCGAATCTCGTCGGCACTGTCCTTTCTCAACACACCTCTGACGTGACCTCCGATCGCACCTTCGCCCGGTTGACTATCGCCCGGGATTTATCCAGGAGGACAGATCAGTGGCCGGTTCGTTTGTTCTGGAGGAGGCCCAGACCTTTCTGCGCGACAAACAGCTCGACGGTTGGCTGCTCGCTGACTTTCAGCACAACAATCCAATATTTTGGGAGGTCGTTGGTGGGCGCCGACACACGACGCGCCGGGCATTTCTGCTGATCCCCCCCGCCGGGGTCCCGCGCTTTCTTCTTCATATGATCGACGCCGAGCGTCTCCGCGATCTGGGCTGGCCGATCGACGTCTACCTGAGCCGGTCGGATCAGGAGGCCGGTCTGCGCGCGCTGGTCAGCGGTCGCCAGCGGTTGGCAATGGAATACTCGCCGGCGTGTTCGTTGCCGGTCGTGTCGCGAGTGGACGCCGGCACCATCGAGGAGGTTCGCTCCCTCGGGATCGACGTCGTGTCGTCGGGCGACGTCCTGCAGTACGCCGTCGCTCGGTGGTCTCCCACGCAGCGGCAGACCCACGAGTTCGCCGCGACTGCCGTCGTCCAGATCGCGAACGAAGCGTACAGGTGGATCGGAGAGCGTATTGGAACTGGCGTCACCGAGTTCGAAACCCGCGCCTTCATCAGGGATCAATTCGCGGCTCGAGATCTCTGGACCGAAGAAGGTCCGGACGTGGCGATCAATGCTCATTCTAGCGATCCGCATTATCAGCCCACCGCGGACGTGTCTTCCCGCATCGTGGCCGGTGACTGGGTGCTCATCGATCTCTGGGCCAAGCAACGACAGCCAAATTCGATCTACGGGGATACCACCTGGGTCGGCTACGTTGGACGCGAGGTGCCGCTGCTGTACCAGCGCGTGTTTGACAGCGTTCAGAGGGCGCGTGACGGCGCGGTGCGCCTGTTGGAAGAAGCGTGGCGACAGGGCCGGGAGCTCGAAGGCTGGCAAGTCGACGAGGCCGCTCGTCAGCAGATCGCTGCCGATGGCTATGGAAAGTTCTTCACCCACCGACTGGGCCACAGCCTGGGCGAAGCCATTCACAGCAGCGGAGTGAACCTCGATGGCTTCGAGACGCGAGATACGCGGAAGATTATTCCCGGGGTTGGATTCAGTGTTGAGCCGGGCATCTATCTTCCCGAGTTCGGCGTCCGGCTCGAGATCGACGTCTACGTCGACCCGGACGGCGGACCACGGATCACGACGCCGGTGCAAAACGAGATCGTCAGGATTTAAGGCGCGAAAAGAGGAGCGGGGCGCGATCGCGCCCCGCTCCTCTTTCTGTATTCGACGGATGCGTCCGATCCCTCAGCGCACTTCCCGGTGAGAAGTGTGCTTTCGGCACCGACGGCAGAACTTATTGAGCGCGAGCCGTTCGGCATCGTTTCGCTTGTTCTTTTCCGTCGTATAGTTGCGCTCGCGGCATTCCGAGCAGGCCAGGGTGATGACCACCCGCGCCTCGCCCTTCTTCTTTGGCATAAGTTACTCCAGGATTTTGGTGACGACGCCAGCGCCGACGGTGCGGCCGCCCTCGCGGATGGCGAAGCGCAGCCCCTCCTCGAGGGCGATCGGCACGATCAGCTGCACCG
>JAJPKB010000169.1 GCA_021323915.1 Chloroflexota bacterium
CCGAGGTGTTGGTCCGATTGCCCATCGTCGACGAGGAGCGCCAGCTGGTCGTCGTCGAGAAGGTCCGCCCCACACCCGCTCGTTATCCGCGGCGACCCGGCATCCCGGCTAAGACGCCGCTGTGACTGCGCTCAGGCTCTCGTTTCGCGCGTTCGGTTCTCCGAAACGTCGATCCAATGTTGTTCTTCCTGACGGACCAGCTCGGGATTGCGGTGGCTCTTCATCACCCGGTACGCTTGCGACGGACTCTGGGGAATTGGGACGTTGTCCTTTCTTGCCTGCTTGGCATCCGCGATCATGTGGGCAACCTCGCCCGGAGCGATCCAGTCCTGGGCGAGTCCGTGCCGCTCGAGGAGGTTGATCAGCTCATTCCAGGTCGCCGGATGCCCGCGATCGAAAGCATCGCGCACGTCTTCTTCTTCATAGTCTTGGTATACCTTGCGCTGGGGCATTCAAATACCTCTTAGTCATTGCGCAACCGGTGATCGGTGGGGTCCTGGTGGCAGTCCGCCGATCACTCTTCTTCTGGCTCGGGCGACTCTGCCAATCGCCCGTCTTTCTGACTCCCTCGAGAAGTTAACCGGCTTCCTGTTCCCAACCGGCATCCGAATCCGGAGGAAGAACCCACGACCGCAAAGCCCAGACGAGGCCGGCCCGAACGTGTGGATTGCCGAGAATATTCGCGCCAAGCCACCCGAGGGCGCCGAGCGCGCCGGCGATCAGGAAGGACTGTTTCCAGCTCATCACAGCTCGTGTCGCCCCGCCGCGTCACGGATGTGGTCGGCAGTGCGCGCCGCGATCGCGGAGATCGTGAGCGCGGGGTTGGCAGACCCCTGGGTGACCATCACGCTGCCGTCGCACACGTACAGGTTGGGCACGTCCCAGCTACGACAGAATTCGTCAACGACCGAGTTGTTGGGGTCGTCGCCCATCCGACAGGTACCCACGAGATGGGCATACCGATCTACGTAGTGGGTTTCGACAGCTCCGGCGGCGGACAGGATATCCTTTGCGCGTCGGACACCCGCCTGGATCAAGCGGCGGTCGTTTTCGAAGAGACTGAAGCGAACGTATGCGACCGGAATCCCATACTGGTCCGTGACGTCGGACAGCGTGACCTCGTTCCGTTCATCCGGGAGGATCTCGCCCAAAACGCCAATCGCGGCGTAGTGGTTGTATTCTTCCATGAGGTGGCGCAGATTCCAACCGAACGCCGCGGTCTCCTCGGTGATCAAGTGGGCCATGGCGATCGGGAGCGGGGACACCGTCTGAATGGAATAGCCTCGCACGAAGTCGTTGTGGGGATCGGTCTCGTAGAAAGCCTCTGTCTCGGCGCAGGCCGGAGGCGCCTTGTATTGCCGGATCATACCCTCGAATCGCCCCCACACGACCTGCCCGGCCTGGGCCATCAGTCTTTTTCCAACGAGGCCACTCGAGTTCGCGAGGCCGTTCGGAAAACGTCCGGATCGCGAATTGAGGAGGAGGCGAGGAGTCTCGATAGCGTAGCCGGCGACGACGACGTTTCGGGCACGCTGCTCGTCTTCCCGATATCCGCCATCGCGGTCAGCGCGATAATACCGTACGCCGGTTACCCGTCCGTCACGGCCAAGGGGAATCTCGAAGGCCATGCAGCCGGCCCGCACTTCGGTTCCATGCTCGATCGCGTCCGGAATATGACTCACCAGGGTTGAGTGTTTGGCGCCGACCTTGCACCCCTGGTTGCAAAAGCCACGAAAGATGCAATGAGGTCGTTTGCCGAACGTCCCGGCGGTGATCGCGATCGGCCCACCGGCGATAACCGGTATGCCCATCTCGAGGCAGCCCCGAATGAGAACGTGACCCTTAGTGCCGGACTGAAGCGGGGCGTACGGGTATCCGTGTGGCTTTCCCCAGGGGAAGTGCGCTGGACCGGCCACGGGATATTCCCGTTCCATCTGTTCGTAGTAAGGCTCCAGCGCCTGGAAGTCGAACGGCCAGTCGTCGGCAACGCCATCACAGGTGCGGACCCGAAAGTCCGATGGGTGCAGCCGCGGACAGAATGCGGAGTAGTGCACCGTTCCGCCGCCGACGGTCTTACCTGAATTGTTGGCACCGAGTTGCAGCGGATCGGCTCCGCCGATGATTCGGAGATCGTTCCAGTAGAGAGGACGGGCGCCGGCCTCGTCGCTTACCATGTCGGTCTCGGAATCAAGCCACTGGCCGGCCTCCAGACAGACGACTGAAAACCCGTACCGTGATAGGCGCTGCGCGAGAACGGCGCCGCCGGCGCCGGTTCCGACGATACAGAAATCCACCGGCTCGTTGCCCGGGTGTTCGCGCATCTCGGTGTCGAGGAGCCAGTCGGGAGAGAGATTAATCCGTAGTCGCATCCAGCCTCACTTCCCGGACCTCCCACGGCTCCGGGTAGCCGTGGTTGAGGGCGAAGTATCCGCGCGGGTAGGCTGGGCCCCCGAACCCAATCTCGTCCCACGAGGTGGGGTGGGCGTAGTAAGCCCCGGTCAACTGTCGGAGGACGACGTAGATCCAGAACCGACGCGCCGGAAGGAATCGCCAGGTCTCGCCGCGTGGAGAGCCCGCCGCGACGAGGCGAAGGACCGCATCCTGTTGATCGTCGCCCAATCGATCAAACGTCTGCCCGTGAACGGCGAGCGCTGTCTCGTCGATGCCTCGAAGCCCCATTCGCCAGGCTTCGTCCTCGGGCGGCATGTTGTCGAAACGCCAGCCGTCGATGATCCGTTCGTAACAGCGCCGATCGATCCAGGGAACGAGCGGGATGCGCTGAGCGGGCGCACGATCGGTCTGAGGAAATACCCGATCCGCGAGCGCGGTCAGAGTGTCCACTTCGTGCGCGTTGAAGAAGCGAATCGGAGGAATGACGTGGACGCGCTCCAGAACAACTCGACGCGTCGTTTCATCCCAGTGATCCTGCTGACTGAGAACATCCCAGCCGGGGTAGCTGACGATCGGGCGATCAACCGGTGTCCGAGCCCCCTCCGACGTCCGAACAGCGCGGTTGCGCGGTTGAAGAGCCACTACCATCGCTCCCGACGGAGCACTGACGCCACGAGGCCGAGGAATCCAACAGCACAGAGGAGCAGCGGCGCGAAGAGTGGCGGCCCCATCGTGAAGTTGAACAGAAAGTTGCGGAATCCACCGGCCATTCTTCGTACCTCCCGCACGTGCAGATAAAAGCCCAGCAGTCCGTCGATGAGAGATGCCACCGAGGCAACCGGCAGGGCGACCCGCGTGAGTCGGGCGTCAAGCGCTGCCCCGAGCCCGGCCGCGACGACGAACGGAGAGATCCAGACCGGCGTCCACATCACGCGCTGGCAGAAGCTTCCGCGGAGGTGCTCGAAGAATGCTTCCCCTCCAGCCAGCGCCGCGAAGAAGGCGGTTACGAGCGCGAGGGTTCGTTGAAAGCGCCCGTGCGCGACGTCTGAGCGCCAGGATGCCAGGGTCACCAGCGGTGCGGCGGAGAAATGAGCCAGGTCAGCGGCCATCACGACGCCTCGAAAGTCAAGCTAGGCGTCTGAAGCGCTCGGGACGAAGCGCGGACGCCAACAATCCAAGGAATCCGACGATCAGGAAGAACAGGGGAGCGAAGATCGGAGGCCCCATCGTGATGTTGTACACTGCCATCCGGAACCCGCCCGGTAGTCGTCCGACGCCGCGAACGTGGACCACGAAACCAACGACGCCGTCGATCAAGACCAGGATGGACAACCAGGGGAGGAGGGCTCGACCGAGTCGTCCGCTAACCAGGCTCGCTCCGGCTGCCAGAACCATCGGAGGGGTGAGCGCGACCGGCGTCCACATCAGCCAATGATCGTACGCGCCGCGCAGGTGCTGAGCGTACGCTTCCCAACCGGACGCCAGCGCCGCGAATGCCGTGAGGATGGCGAATAGACGGCGGAGGCGTCCGTGGCGAGCTTCACTCACCACCCGTTCAACCTCGTCAAACGCGGTTAGCTCGATCCGTGGAAGAGCATTCGATCCCAACAAAGAGCTAATCGTCGACGTGGCTAGCCTCCGAGGGGGTCGAGCGATCGGGCACTCTCACCGTGGCCCAGGCTGCAAGAGCGATGCCATCATCAAATGGACGGTGCCCGCCCGACGATGCTAGACTCCCGGCGCGATAGCGAATGAAATGTTGGCGGCCGGAGCGCGGAGGGACGTATGGCGAACGATGAAATGATCCTTGGCGTACTGCGCGGTGAGCAATCCGCGGAAGAAGCGTGTCGAGTAGCCGGTTCGACCCCGGAGAAGCTGAGGACTGACCTCGAAGCATACGTGCGACGTCGGCTTCCGCCGGTCGACCAGCGCATTCGGGCCGCGGTGAGCAGCCGCGTTGACGTCGTTAGCGACCGACGGGGAGTCCCTCACATCCACGCCAGCACGACCCACGACCTGTATTTTGGCCTGGGCCTCGTGATGACTCGGGATCGCCTCTGGCAAATGGACTTCTTCCGACGACGTGGGGATGGTCGGCTGGCCGAAGTGCTCGGAGAAGCCTACCTCGATTCCGATATCACCCATCGGACGCTGGGGCTGGATCGCTTGTCCGCGCGCGACGCCGGTCTGATCGACGAGCCTACCCGAGCCGTGATGGACGCGTTCGTCGGTGGAATCAACCACGCGATCGAAGCGATGGGGCGGGAGCTTCCAGTCGAGTTCGAAATTCTTCAGTACCAGCCTGAGCCGTGGAGCGTTCGCGACGTCCTCGTCGCATTGCGAGGATTCTGGTGGTCGCTGAACGGACGGCTCCAGAGTATCGCTGTCGGCGAGGCGGCGATGCTGCTGCCGGAGGGGCCGCTACGCGACGCTTTCCTCACCCCCGAGCTTCCGGACGAGCGAATCGTGCCACCGGGCAGTCCGTACCCGTCACGGGACCTTGTTCCGTCGCCGCTCGTGAAAGGAGGCTTCTGTTTCGGGGGTACCGACGACGGACGAACCGGGAGCAACAACTGGGCTGTCGGCGGTGGGCGAAGCGGTGGAAAAGGCGCCGTGCTCGGCAGCGATCCGCACCAGCCGTTCATGCTACCCTCGAATTGGTACGAGTGCCGACTCCACGGCCCCGAGGATGATCTGGCTGGCGCGGCCTGGGCTGGTGCGCCGGGCGTCTGGTTTGGTCGGAATCGATGGATCGCCTGGGGGCTCACTAACAACAATTCATCCACGCGCGATCTCTACGCGGAGCGGGTCGATCCAGACGATCCCACGCGTTACCGCGACGGAGATGCCTGGCGAAGATTCGATGAGCGCGTCGTCGAGATTCCCGTCCGAGGCAAATCACCGAAAAAGCTGACGATCCGCGAGACAGTGCGCGGACCGATCGTGAACCAATTCGTCCCTAAAGTGAATCCGGAAGGCGACCCTCCCCTGTCCCTTCAGTGGGTCGGACAGGAGCACCTCGAGGAAGTGCGCGCGCTCCTGGCGGTCGGCCGGGCACAGGATTGGGATCAATTCCGTGCGGCACTTGCCGGGTGGTCGATTCCGGCCTTCAACTGGGTATACGCGGACGACCGAGGATACGTGGGCTATCAGTGCGCCGCGCGGATCCCGATCCGTGGTCGGCCGGTCCGAGGCTTCCGTGATCCGGAGGATCCACGAGATCGGTGGATTGGCTATGTGCCGTATGAAGCGATGCCACGCGTGGAGAATCCCGGCCGCGGGTTCGTCGCCAGCGCGAAC
>JAJPKB010000164.1 GCA_021323915.1 Chloroflexota bacterium
GGCCCCGGAACGCCGTGCGCTCCAGCGGGTCTACGACGAGGTCGGCGAAGCGAAGCTTGTTGGCGCCGTCCGACCGATGCCTTCGCAGAAGCGCCCGAATGCGGGCAAGCAGCTCGGGAAGCTCGAAGGGCTTGGTCACGTAATCGTCCGCGCCCAAATCGAGAGATGCGACGCGCGCTGAGACATCGCGCCTGGCGGTGAGCATGATGATGATCGCGCTGGTCATAGCGCGAAGGCGTGCGCACAGGCCCACCCCGTCTTCGTCCGGCAGCATGATGTCGAGCAGGATCACCGACGGATGGCTCTGGCGGACGGTCGCCAACGCTTGCTCGCCCGACTCGGCCGCCAAAACGACGTAACCGTCCTGGGTCAAGGCGCGCTGCAGGAAGCGGCGCATGAACACGTCGTCGTCGACCACGAGAACTCGTTCCTGCACCGACGCCTCCTAGGCTCTCGACGATCCGCTCATGGACAGTGGAAGCTCAACGGTGAAGCGCGAGCCCTTGCCCGGGGCAGCGTCGACCAGCACCCGCCCACCGTGGCTCTCCGCGACCCAGCGCACGATCGCCAGACCCAGGCCGCTGCCGGTCGTCGGACGCCCGCCAGACACGAGCCGTGAGGACGTGCCGCGGTAGAAGCGATCGAAGATGCGCGGCAGGTCGTCGGGATCAATTCCGACGCCGGAGTCGGTGACGACCACTCGGGCCAGTCCCGTCGCGCGTTGTAGCTCCACGACGATCCGTCCCCCCGGCGGCGTGTACCGGGTCGCGTTTTCTAACAGCTCGCCGAACATCTGCCGCAAACGGAGCGGATCGCCGGTCACGAGCGTTGGCGCCGTCGGCGTCAGACCCAGGGTCAAGCCGTGTTGCTGGGCGCGCTGCTGCCAGACATCGACGAGGTCTTCAAGAACGGCGTCGAGGGAGACCGGTTCGCGGGCGATTTGATCCTTCTCATCGGCCTCGGCGAGAAGCAGCAGCCGTGTGAAGGCGCTCGCCAGGCGGTTGAACTCCGAGCCGACGTCCTCCAGGACGTCCCGCGCCTCAAAACGGTCGCCCTCGGTTCCTCGACGCAGCACGTCGAGGTTTCCCCGGAGGGTGGTCAACGGCGTGCCAATCTCGTGGGCGATGTCCGTGACGAACTGCCGCTGGCGGACGAGGGTGGCGTCGACCTCCTCTTTGGCGATCGCCAATTTCTCCAGGGTTTGGTTGAACTCGTGGATCAGCGGCAGCGCGAGCGCGGGAAGCGGTATCGCCCACGGCGCCTGCCAGACGCACACCGCGATCAGCGCGCCGTCGCCGATCAGCGCGGCGTACTGGGCGCCGGACTGTCTCGTTAGATCGAGCATGCACCAGAGCAGAAAACGGCGCTGGGTCGCGGCGATCACTCCGCTCAGCACCGTCACCGCTACCACGACGTGGACGATTCCTGCGGCGGCGACTGCCACGGCGGCGGGGAAGGCGGTAAGAGGCGGAAGATCAGGACTCCAGAGCGCGCCGTAGACGAGCGCGGCCGACCCGACCACGAGAGCGTGCTGTCCGCCGCTGAACAGGACGTTGAACCAGGATCGCCGCATGGCCGCGCTGTAGAGGAGAGTCGCCACGGTCGCGATCGCGGCCGCCACCGAGGCGGGGAGCAGCAGGACAGCGGCGAATTCCGCCGTGGTGCCCAGATTCATCTTCTGGTTACGCGCCAGCCGAACCGGGAAGAGGCCGGCGAGGATCGCTCCGACGAGCAGCCCAGCCGCGACGACCACGCGAGGCTCGCCGACCCGAGGTAGGATCGTTAAGTCGCGTCGAACCAGAAAGCATTCGAGCGTGGCGGCCAGAGCCGGCACGCCGAAGATGTATCCCCACGCGTACGAGGGATAAACTGGCTTCGTCACAATCGTCCACTCGACGGTGCCGCTGTCTCCGCGCGGATCAGCGCTGGGGGTGAGTCGGGGGCGAGTCGCGGTTACTTCCGCCCTCGCCGTTCTGACCCCGCGACTCCCGTTCTACCTGGCGAGCCCCGGCGGAAGCATGACGCTCAAGGTGACGACCGTCGGGACCGACCCGCTCGTACCCATCGTGACGACGCTGGATCCGAGGGATGATGCCTTCACCTGGACCGGAAACGGGCCGAGTCCGTCGTCCGGCGCGCTCACTGAAACCTGGACGGTCGCGACGTTTCCTTGCACGCTCACGACCCGGCCGCTGGCCGCGATCGTCGACAGCGCGCTGGCGTCGCCGACCGGAATCTCGACGTGAACGTTTGTCTCCAGGGGCTGTCCGGACGGGAGGATGAGATGAACCGGAGGATCTCCTCCGCACCAGTCGACTTCCGCCTGCGCCACGGCACCCGCCGCGAGCCAGACCTGCGACGCGGCGACGAGCGCGAGGGCAACGTGCGCGAGGAACTTCACGATCAATTGCCTCCTTTCACGGTACGTGGCGCGAGAAGCGGTTCCGCGATCGGCCCAGTCGACGGTCCCGACCTCGGCGCCAGCCAGCCTGTCGTTCTGAGCGCCGAAGCAGGCTGATTATAGCATCCGAGGGACTGCCCCCGCGATAGCCATTTCGTCCCGAGACGGGGGGCGACCCGTCGGCTCGGTCGTCACCGTCGCTGCGTCGCGCCAGGAAATGCTGCTATAATTCCAATCGGTGCCACCCTTCAATGGATTCAGCGCCACGCAGGAATCACACTTGGAGGCTCGATGAAAAACTATCCTGTCGAAAAGATCCGCAACGTCGGCCTCTTTTCGCACGGCGGCCACGGCAAGACGACGCTGGCCGAGGCCCTGCTGTTTGACGCTGGCGCGGTCAGCCGTCTTGGCCGGGTGGATGACGGCACGACGGTCTCGGATTATGATCCCGAGGAAATTCGGCGCCACATCTCGGTTCAGCTCTCGCTGCTCCCCTTCGAGTGGAAGGACGTCAAAGTCAATCTGATCGACAGCCCCGGCTACGCCGACTTCCAGGGAGAAGTGCTGGAAGCCATGCGGGTGGTGGACGGCGCGATCATCATGTTCGAGGCGGTGTCCGGGGTCGAGGTGGGCGCGGAGCGCGCCTGGAAATATGCCACCGACCGCGGCGTTCCCCGAATGATTGTGATCGGCAAGATGGACCGCGAGAACGCGGACTTCGATCGAACGCTCGAACAGATCGTCGCCCGCTTCGGGCAACGGGTCGTTCCGATTCAACTGCCGATCGGGTCGCAAGAAGCATTCAGCGGGATCGTCGACCTGGTATCGATGAAAGCCTACACCGGGCCCGACCTGAAAGAGGGCGTGGTTCCGGCGGATCTGCAATCCGCCGCGGAGTCGGCGCGCGAGCGGTTGATCGAGGCGGCTGCCGAGGGCGACGACGAGCTGCTCACCAAGTACCTCGACGGCAACGAGTTGAGCGAGGACGAGATCCGACGCGGCCTGAGCGCCGGCGTGCGCACTGGAACGCTGTTTCCGGTCCTCTGCACCGCCGCGCTCCCGAACAAAGCGGTTCGCCCGATTCTCGACGCGATCGTCAGTTACTTCCCTTCGGCGACGGACCGCGGAACGGTTAACGCGACCGAGGCGGCCAGCAACAAGAAAGCCGAGATTCGCCCGGCCGCCGACGCGCCGCTCGCGGCGCTCATTTTCAAATCAACGGCCGACCCGTACGTTGGTAAGCTGAGCTACTTCCGAGTGTTCAGCGGCGTGCTTCACTCGGATTCCCACGTTTGGAACGCCAGTCGCGGGCACGAGGAGCGCCTGGGCCAATTGTTCGTGATCCATGGCAAGAGCCAGGAGCCGACTACGCAGCTAGGACCCGGCGAGATCGGGGCGGTGGCGAAGCTTCAGGAAGCGGGGATCAACGACACCCTGAGCGCCCGCGAGCATCCCTTGCTTCTGGACCCGATTCAGTTCCCCGAGCCGCTGTTCACGATGGCGGTGCAGCCGAAGACGAAGGCCGATCTCGACAAGCTCGGCACGGCGCTGGCTCGCCTGGTCGAGGAGGATCCGACGATTCGGGTCCACAAGGACCCCGACACCGGCGAGACCCTGATGGAGGGGCTTGGGGAGTCGCACATCGACATCTCGGCGGAGCGTATGCATCGAAAGTTCGGGGTCGAGGTCGTGCTGAGCCTGCCCAGGGTTCCCTTCAAAGAGACGGTGATCGGGACCGCGAAGGCGGAGTACAAGCATAAGAAGCAGACCGGCGGCCACGGCCAGTATGGCCACGTCTTCCTGGAGATCGAGCCCCTGGCTAGGGGCACCGGTTTCGAGTTCGCCGAGCGGGTGGTCGGCGGCGTGGTTCCCAAGAACTACATCCCGGCGGTCGAGAAGGGGGTTCGTGAAGCCCTTCCGGAGGGGAACCTGGCCGGTTATCCCGTCGTGGACGTTCGAGTTACCCTCTACGACGGTTCGTATCATCCGGTCGACTCGTCGGAAATCGCCTTCAAGATCGCGGCGGCGCAAGCCTTCAAGAAGTGCGTCGATCAGGCGCGGCCGGTCCTCCTGGAACCGGTGGTCGACCTGACGGTGACGGTGCCGGAGCAGTACGTCGGCGACGTGATGGGCGACTTGAACACGCGGCGGGCGCGCGTTCTCGGGATGTTCCCCCAGGACGACGGCTTGAGCGTGATCCAGGCCCAGGCGCCGTTGGCCGAGGTCCAGCGTTACGCGACCGATCTCCGGTCGTTGACGCAGGGGCGTGGCACGTATACGGCTAAGCTCGCGTCCTACGAAGAGGTGCCAGCGCACGTAGCTCAATCGATCATCGCGGAGGCGAAGAAAGAGCGCAGCAACCACGGGGAGTGACGGGGGTTTTTAGCCTACCCCTCCGCGGATCGATCCGCGGAGGGGTAGGCCCCGGGGCGTCAGACGAGTGTCGAGAGAATCTGTCGCGTGGCCGCGACGTCGTGGTGGATTTGCTCAACCAGCTCGGCCACGCCCGCGAAGCGGCGCTCCGGGCGTAAACGCTCGACGAACTCGACGGTGCAGTGCTTGCCGTACAGATCGCCGTCGAAATCCAGAAGGTGAACCTCGACCGATCGATCGACGCCGGAAAAGGTGGGCCGAGTCCCGACGTTGGCGGCCCCCGGCCAGCGACCCCCCTCCGAATTGAAGTAGACCGCGTACACCCCGTTTCCCGGTACGAGAAGGCTGGTCGTCACCGCGACGTTCGCCGTCGGCACGCCGATCGTCCGCCCGCGCCCGTCTCCGCGAGCGACCTCACCCTCGATCTGGTACCGGCGCCCGAGCAATTCCGCCGCCCGTGAGACATTCCCCTCGGCGACGACCCGCTGAATCATGCTGCTTCGGACGACCTCGCCATCGTCTTCTTGGACCGGAACGACGGTCACGGCGAAGCCTAGCTGCGCCCCGAGGTCGCGGAGAACTTCTACCGTACCCTCCCGGCCGCGCCCGAGCGCCAGATCGGGGCCGCCGACCAGCTCGGCGAGCTGAGCGTGCTTGACCAGCGCGCTCACGAAGGCGAGGGCGCTCATGGCGGCGAGGTCTCGGCTGAACGTCACCGGAACCACGACTTCGATGCCCGCTTCGCGTAAGAGGCGGGTCCGCGCTTCCAGCGAGCAGAGATACTGGGATGGGATTCCAGGGCGGAGCACTTCGGCAGGGCGAGGATGAAAAGTGATGGCCACCGCGGTGGCTTGGCGCGCGCGCGCGTGCTCGACTACCTGCCGGAGTAAGTGGCGGTGACCGAGGTGCACCCCGTCGAACGTTCCGATCGTGATCACGCTTGGGCCATGGATCCGCGCCGCGATCAGCGCGTCAGTCAACGTCATCGACGTCCTCAACAAAGACTTTGTCCGGCTGCCAGCCGGCCTCGGCGCCGCGATAGCGCAGGAGCGCGACGAGCTGTCCGGTCGAGGCGTCGCGGGCGCGCGCTCGAGCGTCGATCGACGCGGCTGGCCCAATCCACGCCTTGCCCTGACGGATCGACTGGACTTCCTCGGGAGCGAGCGAAACGACGTGCCACGTATCGACCGCCGCGTCGAGCGGGCAGAGCAGGCGACCGAGTTGACCGGCTCGCGACGCCTCGGCTATCGCGTCGAGCGAGAAGCTATCCTCGAGTTGGAAAGCGCCGCTGCGGGTTCGCACCAACGAGCGGAGATAGGCGCCGGTCCCGACGCGCGCTCCAAGGTCGCGGGCGAGGGCGCGAATGTAGGTGCCCTTGGAGCAGGTAACGTCGAGGATCAAGTCCGGGCTCTCCCAGCCGAGGATGTCGATCCGGTCGACGTGAACGACTCGGGGCGGCGCCTGAACCGGTTGTCCGGCCCGTGCGGAGCGATACATCGGACGTCCCTGGAGCTTGATCGCCGAGAAGGCGGGCGGCACCTGGAGGATGTCGCCGATGAAGTCGGACAGCGCCTCCGACAGGCGGTCGAGGCTCAGACAGGCGAGCGATTTCGAGGTGGGGGTGATGGTGCCGTCGGCGTCGTCGGTCGTGCTAACCGCGCCGAACCGAATCGTGGCACGGTACTGTTTTGTGCCATTCATCAAGTATTCGCTGACTCGGGTGGCTTGCCCCAGGCAAACGAGCAACACGCCGGAGGCGGCCGGATCGAGGGTACCGGCGTGTCCGACGCGTCGCTGACCGGCATGACGTCGCACGACGTTAACGACGTCGTGCGACGTCATGCCGGTTGGCTTATCGACGTTGAGAATGCCGGACAAGGCCACTTACGGGTCCTCGGTGCGCTCGGGCTCCGGGTGCTCGATCTCGTGCAAGATGTGCATGATGCGTTGACCTCGCTCGATCGATGCGTCCCGCTCGAAATGAAGCTCGGGAGCGCGCTTGGTTGTCATTCGCGCCGCCAGCTGAGTTCGCAGAAAGCCGGCGGCGTTCCGAATCGCCTGAAACGTCGCCTTCTGTTCCTCCGGCGAGCCGAGGATGCTGATGTAGATCCGCGCGTGGCGAAGGTCGGGCGTCAACTCGGCGGCCGTCACTGAGATCAACCCGGCCACGCGTGGGTCCTTCATCTCCCGAGCGATCAGCTCGGCCATATCCGACCGGACCTGCTCGTTCAGGCGTGCAATGCGGCGAGTGACCATCGTGGATTACAGTGGCACGTCGCCGGCCACGCGCTCCTTTCGGAAAGTGTCGATCACGTCGCCGACCTGCAGGTTGGCAACGCCCGACAGGACGATGCCGCACTCGTAGCCGGCCAGCACCTCGCGCACGTCGTCTTTGAATCGACGCAGGCTCTCGACCCGACCCTCCGATACGACTTTACCACCGCGCAGGACACGGGCGATCGCGTTTCGGGTGATCCGTCCGTCGACGATCATCGAGCCGGCGACCTCGCCGTTGTGTCCGAAGATCTGCCGAACCTCGGCCCGTCCCTCGTGAACCTCGGCGAACTTGGGCTCGAGCATGCCGATCAGAGCCTTGCGGACGTCTTCGACCGCATCGTAGATGATGTTGTACAGTCGAACGTCGACGCTGGCGGACTCGGCCGCGCGCTTCGCGCCCGGCTCGACCCGGACGTTGAAGCCGACGATGATTCCGTGCGATGCTTGGGCCAGCAGAACGTCCGAATCGGTCACGTTGCCGGTTCCCTGGTGAATGACTTTGACCTTCACCTCGTCGGTCGCCAGGCGCTCGAGCGAGACCTGAATCGGCTCCAGGGAGCCCTGTACGTCCGCCTTGAGAACGATGTTCAGATCCTTTACCTGATTATCGGTCTTGAACATCTCCTCGAGCGTCATCGGGCGGGCGACCGCCTGCGCTTCCTGGCTGATCTGCTGGGCGTGCTGCTGGGCGAACATCTTCGCCGCCTGCTCGGTCGGAGCCGCGTGGAGGCGGTCACCGGCCTGCGGCACGTCGCTCAGGCCGAGAATCTCGACCGGCATCGCCGGCTCGGCCTTCTTCAACCGCTTGCCGCGCTCGTTGAACATCGCGCGGACCTTGCCCGGAACCGCGCCAACCGCGACGAAGTCGCCGACGTTCAGCGTTCCAGTCTCGATCAGCACGGTCGCAAGCGGGCCGCGCGTCTTGTCGAGCTGCGCCTCGATGACCGTTCCGATGGCCGGACGGTTCGGATTCGCCCGAAGATCCTTGATCTCAGCGACGAGAAGGATCGTTTCGAGGAGGTCCTGAATGCCGGTCTTGCGCCGGGCGGATACCTCGACGGCCTCGACGTCACCGCCCCAATCGTTGACCACGACCCCCGCCTCGGCAAGCTGCTGCTTGACCCGATCCGGGTTCGCGTCGGCCTTGTCGACCTTGTTGATCGCCACGATCAGCGGAACGTTGGCCGCCTTCGCGTGGTCGATCGCCTCGAGGGTCTGGGGCTGCACGCCATCGTCCGCCGCGACGACGAGAACCGCGATGTCGGTTACCTGCGCGCCACGGGCGCGCATCGCGGTAAACGCCTCGTGGCCGGGCGTATCGAGAAAAGTGATCTTCTGGTTATTGGCCTCAACCTGATAGGCTCCGATGTGCTGGGTGATGCCACCCGCTTCCTGCTCGGTCACGTTCGTCTGACGAATCGCGTCGAGCAGGCTTGTCTTGCCGTGGTCGACGTGGCCGAGAATCGTCACGACCGGCGGGCGGGGACGAAGATTCTCTTCCTCCTCGATCTCCGCCGCGATGACTCCCTCGCTCGCATCCATCGCCTTCGGGCTGACTTGAACGTTGAACGCGCCGGCGACGTCACTCGCGGTCGCGAAGTCGACCGACTGATTGATCGTCACCATGAATCCGCGGCCGATCAGCTCTTTGATCACCTGACCGCCTCCGACGTTCAGCGCTTCGGCGAGCTCCTTGACCGTGACGGTCTGGGGAAGCTCGACGACGACCGGTTCGCGCTTCTTCGCAATCGGAGCAGAAAGCGAGGTTCGTGGCCCGTCAGATCGTCCACCAAATGGTCGTGATGGTCGTCCCCGGCGCGGCTGCTGTCCGGGCCGACGGGGTCGACCACCTCCAATTCTTGTGCTCATGTTGTGCCTCCCTTCTGCTACTACAAAACACGACCGCTACCGGGGTCGTCACGGATGAGGCGCGGGCGCCTCGGCAAGAGCCTCGGGCAGTCCCGCCGCGAACGTGCTCAGCGTCGCGCGGCTCTCGGCGGGAATCGTCTGCTTCAGCGCCCGCTCGAGCGCGCCGTGCTGCAATGCTTTCTCCCAGCAGGGACGCTGGCGGCAGAGATATCCTCCGCGACCAGATTTCTTGCCGGTCGGATCGACGACGACGGTGCCGTCGATGAGGCGCACGACCCGAACGAGGTCTCGCTTCGCCCGAACTGTTCGGCACGCCACGCAGGTCCGTTGGGGAATCTTGCGCGGGCGAGTCGGGCTCACTTCGAGCCCTCCTCGAGACCTCCCGTCAGGCGAGCCAGCGACTCTTCGCGGGTCAGCTGCGGAATACTCCCCTCTACTCGCGGCAAGCTCGTCGCCTTGATGTCGATCCGCCAGCCGGTCAGCTTGGCCGCCAACCGAGCGTTCTGCCCCTCGCGACCGATCGCGAGCGAGAGTTGACGCTCCGGCACTACGACCGTCGCCGTCTTTTCGGTCTCGTTCAGATCGACCGAGATGACCGGCGCCGGGCTCAGCGCGTTGGCGACGAACACCGCCGGATCAGGGTTCCATTGAACGACATCGATCTTCTCGCCGTTCAGCTCGTTGACGATGTTCTGAATCCGCACTCCCCGCACGCCCACGCACGATCCAACCGGGTCGACGCCCTCTTGACGGGCGACGACCGCGACTTTCGATCGTGAGCCGGGCTCACGGGCGATCGACTTGATCTCGACGGCGCCGCTGAACACTTCCGGCACTTCGAGCTCGAACAGGCGCCGGACCAGCCCGCGGTGCGTTCGCGAGACGATGATCTGCGGACCGCGCGGCGTCCGGCTCACCTCGACCAGATAGACCTTCAGGCGCTGGCCGTGCCGGTAGTTCTCGCTCGGAACCTGCTCGGTCGTCGGCAGCGCGGCCTCGGCCTTTCCCAGGTCGAGGATCGCCGCCTTTGGCTCGACGCGTTCGATCACGCCGGTCACGACGTCGCCCTCGCGTTCGGTGAACGCCTCGTAGACGAGCTCGCGCTCGGCTTCCCGCAGGCGCTGCATCACGACCTGCTTCGCCGTCTGCGCGGCGATGCGACCGAAGTCGCGTGGCGTCGTCTCGACCTCGACGGCGCCCTCGAGCTGAGCGGTCGGCTCGATCTCGCGCGCCTCGGAAAGGGTGATCTCGGTTCGGGGGTCGGTGACCTCCTCGACGACCCGTTTGACCAGGAAGACGCGCACGTCGCCGGTCTGCCGGTTGATTCGGACCACCACGTCCTGGTTCGCAGCACCGCCAAAGTTTCGTTTGTAAGCGGAGACGAGCGCGGCCTCGATCGCCTCGATGACGACCTCTTTGCTCACACCCTTCTCGCTGCTTACCTGATTGATGGCAGCGATAAAATCAGTCTTCATACGGTGATCCGGCCCTCTGGTTTGGTCTCGCACATTCAGCCCCCATCCGGTCTCGCGCCGGACGTTTTCCAGCGCGCGAGCCCTCGCGCCGCCGGAAGACCCCTAACAACAAGAAAAGTGGGTTGTGGCCCACTTTTCTCCAAGGTCGAACTTTTATATGCAAACCAAGTATAGCATTTAGGGGCTTGCGAAACAAGGAACTGAGCGAGCGAGCATCGAGAAGCGCCAGCGCGACGGTGAGGGGGACGACATCGACGGGCTGGGCGCGGTCATCGATCAGTCGGACCGATCGGAGGGGGTGCCGACCGCCACCAGCGCGGCAGGACGATCTTCGGCGTCGCGGGCGTGGTGACTGGCACGGCGCGGTAAGCGGCAGTCACCATCACCCACAGGATCCCGGCGACCGGCACCGCGACCAGCGCGCCGAGCAGACCGGCCAGCTGAAAGCCGGCGAGGAGGGCGAACAGCGCGCCCAGCGGATGGAGGCCGACGGCGTGGCCGGTGATCCGCGGTCCGAGGATGTTGGATTCGACCTGCTGGACGGCGACGAAGTAGACGATCACCGACAGAACGGTTGGAAAAGGCATGAAGAGGGCGATCGCCACGGCCGGGGCGGCGCCGAGCACGGGCCCGAACATGGGCACCAGCTCGAACAGGCCGGCCAGGACTCCCAGGACGAGGGCGTAGGGCAGACCGAGTGCCCAGCACCCACCGCCTGCCAGCACCCCAATCGTCACCGCCATCACCAGCTGGCCCCGCAGGTAGCCGCCCAGCACCCGCGCGGTGTTCGCCTCGAGGAAGAGCGCCTTTGGGCGGTGCTCGTCCGGAATCACGGCGAGCACCCGCGCCCGAATCGTCGGACCATCGTGCAGGAGGTATAGCGAGATCACCAGCGCCAGGACCATGTCCACCACGACGCCGCCGACGTCGGTCGCGGTCTGGACCAGGCTCTTGAGGACATTCGCGCCTTGAGCCTGGGCCACGTTCGCGGCGTTCAGTCGCAGGTCGGCGACCGTCGTCTGGAGCCCGTAACGACGCAACGTTCGCTCGATCGTCGGGATCTCACGGTTCAGCTCGTTCGAATAACGAGGGAGATCGTTGGCCAGCACGGTCACCTGGCCGACGAACGGACCGGCCAGCAGCACCAGGCCGCCGATCACCACGATCCCGACGACCAGATAGACGATCGCGATGGCCAGCAGGCGATGTCGAATGCGCGCGGCGAGCGCGTTCACCGGCGGCGAAAGGATGAAGGCGAGAACCGCCGAGAATACGAAGAGGAGGATCGTGCGAAGAATGGGGGTGATGACCTGGACGATGACCCAGATGAGCGCGGCCGCCGCGAGCAGGGTCAGCAGAATGGTCAGTGCCTTCTGCCAGTCGCGATCGAGCAGGCTCCGGCCCCGCTCCCGAGGCGTCGACGGCGCCTCGACAGGCGCGACGATCGCGTCCTCGTCGGACAGATCCCCGCCGTCGCTCGTTCGCGCCGAATCAGGCAGCGCCATGCGCGTCCACTCGTGGTGCTCCCAGCCTCAGCTCGCGGCGCTGACGTCTCGTCCGCGCGCGTCCGGTTTCCCCTGAGCGTGGCTTAAGTCCCCCGGGGAGCCGCCCCGTTTTCGCGCGGCGCCGGGCCTCCCTCACCCCTTATCCCCTCTCCCATCCGAGGGAGAGGGGTGTTCAGGGAGATGCTATCCTCAAGACCCTTCCCCCACGGAATGGGGGAAGGGGTAGGGGATGAGGGAACTCGGGGCCGGCCCCCCGACCCCGGCCACTCCCCAGGGACAAGCACCGCCCTACCGGTCGATCAGGCGAGCGCTCTTGGGATACCGGAGCCGCTCACGGAGCGCTCTGGCGGAGATTATATCACCGCCAGGACAGACCGGCGGATCACGTTGGCGGACGTAACGCTTCGTGGGCGGTGATGATCCGGGCAGCGTCGGCGAGCGGAACGAGCGTGCTCTGACCGGTGCGCCGTGGCGTCAGCTCGGCGGCGGCCTGCTTGATCGTCCGTGCGCTCACGGTCACCCGCAGCGGCAGGCCGATCAGATCGGCGTCGGCGAACTTGACGCCGGGCGTCTCGTCGCGGTCGTCGTAGAGGACCTCGACGCCGGCCGCCAGAAGCTCCAGATCGAGCCTTTCCGCCGCCTCGGCCACGGCGGAACTGTTGAGATTGAGGCCGACGAGATAGACCTGGTACGGCGCGACCGACGCCGGCCAGACGAGGCCGCGATCGTCGTGGTTGGCCTCGATCACCGCGGCGAGCAGTCGATCGAGGCCGATGCCGAAGCAGCCCATGACGATCGTGGATTCCCGACCATCCGCCCCGAGATACCGAGCGCCCATCGCCTCGCTATACTTGACCCCGAGCTTGAAGGTGTGGCCGAGCTCCAGGCCGCGTTCTTCGACGAGGGATCCACCACAGAGCACGCAGGCCTGACCGGCCCGGACGAGGGCGACATCGGCGATGGTATCCCGCGGAAAGTCCCGACCGGGGAGGACGTTACGCAGATGAAAATCCGGCCGGTTCGCGCCCGCGATGTAGGCACGCGGCGTTACCCCTTCGTCGACGATGACCTCGACGCCCGATAGGCCGACCGGCGAGACAAATCCCGCTCTGATCCCCGCCGCGTCAAGCTCCGCGTCGTTCGCCAGGCGCAGACCATCCGCCTGAGCCGCCCGGGCGAGCTTGATCTCGTTCACCTCGTCATCTCCGACGACGACCGCGGCGATCAGTCGCCTTTCGGCACGATAGACCACCGTCTTCAGAAACGCGTCCGGCGGAAGCTGGAAGAAGCGCTCCAAATCTTCGATCGTTTTGACGTCCGGCGTGTGGACGATCTCGACCGGCGGGGCAGCCGCCGCGACGTCGGTGTAGAAGGTAGGGCGGCGAGCGACCGCGACTTCCTGGTTGGCGGCGTAGGCGCAGTTGGTACAGCGGATGACCACCGCTTCGCCCACGTCCGATGGCAGGATGAACTCGTGGCTGCCCGTCCCGCCGATCATTCCCGGATCGGCTAGAACCGGTACCGCCGGCACGCCCACCCGTCGATAGATCTCGACGTAGGCCTGATAGACCCGCGGGTAGAAGGCGTCCAGGTCGGCGGCGTCGGCGTGAAAGCTGTAAGCGTCCTTCATCGTGAACTCGCGCATGCGGACCAGGCCACCCCGAGGGCGCGGCTCGTCGCGAACTTTCGTCTGGATCTGATAGAGCATGTATGGAAGCTGCCGATACGAGCGCACCTCGCGGCGCGCCAGATCAGTCACGACTTCCTCGTGGGTCATCGCGAGCACGTACTCGCGATCGGTCCGGTCGTGGATCCGCCAGAGCGTCTCGTCAATTGCGAACCAGCGGCCACTTTCTTTCCAGAGCTCGGCCGGGACGATAACCGGCATCAGGATCTCCTGACCGTCGATCCGGTTCATTTCTTCGCGGACGATCGTGGCGATCTTCTGGATGATCCGCCAGCCGAGCGGGAGATAGCTGAACAGTCCCGCCGCGACCTGCCGGGCGAGGCCGGCGCGAAGGATCAGCCGATAGCTCTCGCTTTCCGCCTCGGCCGGTGCCTGTCGCAGCGTCTTGCCAAACAATCGCGACATGCGCAAGGGGCGCCCCTCTCGTCACCTGCTTCGTCAGTGGGGCCCAAACTGGACGTTGATCGGAAACAGGATGTCGAAGTAGGTGACGATGATCACCAGAGACATGAGCAGCGCGAGTCCGACGAGGTGGATCTGACCTTCACGACGGGGATTGACCCGCCGTCCCCGGATCGCCTCGATCACGACGAAGAGAAGGCGACCGCCGTCCAAACCGGGGATGGGCAGCAGATTCGCCAGGCCGAGGCCCGCGCTAACCGTTCCGGCGACGCTCAACAGCGGAAACCACCAGCCGGTCGCGACAGTCTCAGTCGTCGCCTGGGTCGTGAGATTATAAATGCCCAGCGGACCAATCGGCCGAGCCATGCTCGCCGGGATCAAACCTTTCAGCAGGAGGACCGGCAGGGTCAGGGTCATCACGACCGTCTGGAGGGTCTCGCGCGCGCCGTTGAGGAGCGCCGTCGGGAGTGGGTAGTAGACCGGCTCGATCTTCAGGGCGTGCTCGGCGATCGCGATGCCGATCGGTCCTTCGCCCTCGGGCCAGGACGTTCGGGGCGTGAGGGTAATGATCCGCTGCTGGCCGCCGCGACGAATTTCGATCGTGGTTGGCCGGCCCAGCGATTCCTGGCTCAGTCCGGGTAGCTGTTCGGGGGTCGTGACCGGGTGCCCGTCGAAGGCGACGATCACGTCGCCCTCCTTCAGGCCAGCGCTGGAGGCGGGACTGTCGGGCATCACCTGCGCGACGGTTACTTCACTCTTCGTGACCTCGGGCCACCCCGAGGCGTACGCGCCTCCGAACAGGAACACCGCGAACACGATGTTCATCGTTGCGCCGGCCGCGAGGATCGCGACGCGCCATTTCCGGCTGGCCGAGGCGAAGCTTCGTGGATAGGTGGGATCTTCCTCGCCCAGCATCTTGACGTAGCCGCCGAGCGGGATCGCGTTGATCGAATAGCTGGTCTCACCGCGCTGGATGCTGAAAAGGCGAGGCGGAAACCCGATCGCGAATTCTTCCACCTTGACGCCGGCTCGCTTGGCGAGAATGAAGTGTCCCAGCTCGTGGACGAGAATCAGCAAGCTCAACAGGATGAGAAAGATGACCAGATTCAGGAGTGACATCGCCAGATTCCCCCTCGAAGTGTCCCCTTCCCACGCCGTCGTGGCGAAGGAGATGTGCCCGTCCCCGGGATGTCAGGCACGTCGAGTGCCTCGGCTCAGTCGCGAGCCGACGTCGTGACGGACGTCCTGGTCGACTGCCAGTACGTCGTCGATGGTTGGTCGCGCGATCGGCTGATGCGCCTGGATCGCTCGATCGACGACCTCCGCGATCTCGGTGAAGGCGATCTCGCCGGCGAGGAACCGCTCGACCGCGATCTCGTCGGCCGCGCTCAGCACGGCGGTCATCGTTCCGCCGACGCGGGCCGCCTCCATCGCAAGGTCGAAGCAGGGGTATCGCCCTCGATCGAGCGGCGCGAAGCTCAGGTGACCGACGTCTTCGATGCGCAGGCGTCGCCAGGAGCTTTCGCGGCGGTTCGGGTAGGTCAGCGCGTGCTGAATCGGGATGCGCATGTCCGGCGCCCCCAGCTCGGCCTTGAGCGAGCCATCCACGAACTCGACCAGCGCGTGGACGATGCTTTCGCGGTGCAGCACGACGTCGATCCGGTCGTACGGGAGTCCAAAGAGCCAGTGGGCTTCGATCACCTCGAAAGCCTTGTTCATGAGCGTGGCGCAGTCGACAGTGACCTTTGGCCCCATCACCCAGTTGGGATGGGCCAGGGCCTGCCGCGGCGTCACTTTGCTCAGCTCGGGGGGCGACAGATCGCGAAACGCGCCACCGGATGCGGTGAGGACGACGCGCTGAAGCGGCCCCTTGATCGACCCGGGACCGAGCGAGCAATCGCCGGCGAAGCACTGCCACACCGCGTTGTGCTCGCTATCGACCGGCAGGATCGGGACTCCCACTCGACGCGCTTCGGCAATGACCAGCTCCCCGGCCGAAACCAGCACTTCCTTGTTCGCCAGCATGACGGTCTTACCCGCCTGAATCGCGGCAAGGGTAGGAAGAAGGCCGGTCGTCCCAACGGTGGAGACGAGCACGCGCTCTCCCTGATCGATCCGACACAGGTCGGTGAGCGAGACGACCTCGGCCCCGTTCCAGGTATCGCCGACGGTGAGGCGCGGGGCGCTGACGTACTTTGGGAGGAACTCCTGGACCTGCCGCGCCAGGAGGTCCAGGTTCTGGCCAGCCGCGAGGCCGACGACCCGCAGGTCGTCGGGGTGCGCGCGAATGACCTCGATCGCCTGTTGGCCGATCGAGCCGGTGCTGCCCAGGATGATGATTCCGCGTGCCACCTGTCTCGTCCAATCAGAAGAGTAAACGAGTCCCAGCCGATCCGTTGAGGATCCCACCTAAGAATACCACGACGGCGGAAAATGCCAGACTATCGATTCGGTCGAGCAATCCGCCGTGGCCGGGCAGGAACCCGCCGGAGTCCTTGACGCCGGCCCGTCGCTTCAGGGCCGACTCGGCAAGGTCTCCGATTACCGCGGCGACCGCGAGGGCAATGCCGAGTCCGAGCGCCATCCCGCTCCCGGTCTGGAGAACGGAAGACCAGGCTTCGCACGCGGCCACGCCGGCGACGACGCCGGCGATCGTTCCCTCCCAGGTTTTGCCGGGGCTGACGCGTGGCCAGAGCCGGTGTCGACCGACGAGCCGACCGACCGCGTAAGCGGAGCTGTCGACGGCCCACACCACCGTCAGCGTGAGGAGAAGCCAGGCGGCGCCGCGGCTAACACCCCCCAGCGGCGCGACGTCGAGGGGCGTTTCGCCGGGCCATTGGCGCATGGACACCAGGAGGGCCAACGGCAGGCCGGCGTATAGCGCCGCCGCGACGACGCCGGACCAGTCAAGGCCTCGTATCGAACGCGTCGACGAACCGGCGAGATCCAGGGTGAGGGCGGCGATCAAGACAAGGCCGACGACGGCCAGGATACCGGGCGGACCGACCGCCGATGCCAGCGCCAGCGCGGACGCGCCGCCGGCGGCGAGAAGAGTTCGAGCGTGATCGCTCGTTCCGCTTCCGGGGTCGGGCGTCGGATCGGCAACCTCGCCCATTTTTCGAGCTCGAGGGGGCGAAGACGCGGCCTGGCGCGCCGCGCCACCGAGCAAATTCGCGGCTTCCCAGCCGGCCAGACCGGCCGCTACAGCGCCAAGGATCCAGAGGATCGCCCCCCCGAACCAGATACACGCCAGGATGATCGGCACTCCCACGAGGGCGGTCGCGATCCGGGCTGCTAACACGTGCCGTTGAGGACGCTGCCGAACTTCCTCTTTCGTCCGGCGTAGGCAAAGAGCGCCTCGCGGAGCTCCGGCCGGCCGAAATCGGGCCAGTAAGTCGAGGTCGAATAGTACTCGGCGTATGCCGCCTGCCAGATCAAGAAGTTGCTCAGGCGCATCTCGCCGGCAGTGCGTATGATCAGGTCCGGATCGGGCTGGCCACCGGTGTACAGGTAGCGGCTGACCAGCTCTTCGGTCACGTCGTCCGCCCGAATCTGATCGCGGATGATGCGGCGTACGGCGTCGACCAGCTCGGCTCGTCCCCCGTAGTTGAACGCCACGTTCAGGGTGATTCGTCGGTTGTCGTGGGTCAGCGCCGTCGCCGCGGAGATGGCATCCGCGAGGCTGGCCGGTAAACCTTCGGACCGCCCGATGTGGCGAACGCAGACGCCGTTACGGTGGAGATCCTCGGTTTCGTCGCGGATCACCTCGGCCATGATTTCAAACAGGCCATTGACCTCGTCGGCGGGGCGAGTCCAGTTTTCGGTAGAGAACGCGTAAATCGTGAGGTATTGGATGCCGAACTCGACGCTGGCCTTGAGAATCTCGCGCACGTTATCGGTTCCGGCACGATGCCCGTGAAGGCGGGGGAGGCCGCGAGCGGTGGCCCAGCGGCCGTTACCGTCCATGATGATGGCGACGTGTCGGGGAAGCTGTTCGGGTGCGGGCTTCCATTCCGGCGGCGCCGATTCGGGTGTGGTCATACTTCCAGGACTTCTTGTTCCTTCCGCTGGCCCGAACGGTCCATCTCGGCGATGGCAGCGTCGGTGGCCTTTTGGATCCGCTCCTGACTCCGTCGCGCTTCATCTTCGGAGATCTTCTTGTCGCGCTCGAGCTTTTTGAACTCTTCGATCGCATCGCGGCGGGAATTGCGGATCGCGACCTTTCCTTCCTCGACTCGACGGTGAATCATCTTAACCAGATCTCGGCGTCGATCCTCGGTCAGTGGCGGGATGGAAAGCCGCACGACCTTGCCGTCGCTGATCGGCGTCAGTCCGAGATCGGACTTGAGGATAGCCTTCTCGATCGGGCCGATCATCGACTTATCCCACGGTTGGATGACGAGCTGGCGAGGCTCGGGCGTCGAGATGGCAGCAACCTGAGGGATTGGCGTGAGGGCGCCGTAGTAGTCGACCCGAATCCGGTCCAACAATGCCGGCGACGCCCGGCCGGTGCGGATCGCCGCGAGGTCGTGGTTGAGCGCCTCCTCGGCGTGATGCATCGCCTCTTCGGCGTTTTTGACGACGATGCCAACGGTATCTTGCGACATGTGAGCAACCTCCGCGGGGTGCTGTGCCGCGATCTTCGCAGATTTTCGGGCGAGCGACGCTTACGCGACGAGCGTTCCGATTGATCGACCCTCGACCGCGCGTCGGATGTTGCCTTCCTGAGCAAGGTCGAAAACCACGATCGGCAGCTTGTTATCCATGCAGAGGGACAGCGCCGTGCTGTCCATCACCTTGAGCTGCCGGTTGAGCGCTTCGATGTACGTCAGGTGAGTGAACTTCTGCGCGTTAGCGTTCGTCCGCGGATCGGAATCGTAGACCGCGTCGACCTGATTCTTCGCGAGCAATAAGACCTCGGCGCCGATCTCGATCGCCCGCAGCGCACCCGCGGTATCAGTGCTGACGTAAGGATTGCCGGTTCCAGCGGCGAAGATGACGACGCGTCCCTTTTCCAGGTGTCGGATCGCCCGTCGGCGGATGTACGGCTCGGCGACGGCGGTCACGGTAATGGCGGTCTGCAATCGAGTGACGACGTCGATCTTTTCGAGCGCGTCCTGGAGCGCGAGCGCGTTGATGATCGTCGCCAGCATGCCGGCGTAGTCGGCCTGGGCCCGGTCCATCCCGCGTTCCGCCGCGGCCTGACCGCGCCAGATGTTCCCTCCGCCCACGACGATGCCCATCTGGGTCCCAAGCTCGCAGGTCACCTCACGGATCTGGCGAGCGATGCCGCCGAGCGTATCGGCGTCGATGATCCCAGATTGGCGAGACCCGACGAGGGCCTCGCCACTGATTTTGAGCAAGACGCGCTTGAACTCTGGCAAGCTTACGCCTCGCCGACCGGCTCGCCAAGCTCGTAGCGAGTGAACCGTCGAACGCGGATCGCCTCGCCTACCTTGGCGACGTAGCGCTTGATCAGATCTTCGATCGTCACGCCAGGCTCTTTGATGAATGGCTGAGCCAGCAGCGCCAGCTCGCCGGCGCGGTCGGCTTCGGCCTCGGGAACGTCGCTCTTCGCAATGTACTTCGGCGCGGTCGCCGCGACCTGCATCGCGATGTCGTGCGTGAGAGCGCGGAAATCCTCGGTGCGCGCGACGAAGTCGGTTTCACAGTTGACTTCGACCAAGGCGCCGATTCGTCCGCCGGCGTGGATATAGGAATCGACGAGCCCCTGGCTCGCAACTCGACCGGCCTTTCTCTCCGCGCGGGCGAGTCCCTGGCGCTCCAGGATCTCGGCGGCTTTCTGGGCGTTACCGCCCGCTTCGACGAGCGCCCGCTTGCACTCCATGACCCCGGCGCCGGTTCGCTCGCGAAGCTCTTTCACCTGATTGGCTGATACTTCCAATTTTCGTTTCACCTTCTCGGTGGCCCATGCCGAGCCGGCCGTATCCGCCGGCGTGCCACCGCGCGTTATCTTCTCGTTGATACTGCTCCGCGATCAGACCGCGGCCGACGTCTCGGCTTCCACCTCGGAAGCGGTCTGCTCGTCGTCCGGCGACGCCGAATAGGCAACCTCAGGCTTTTCTTCGCCCTCTGCGTCGTCCGCTTCTTGCTTCGCGAGCGCCTGGGCCTCGGCCTCTTCCGCGGCGGCCTCTTGCTCCTCGGCAGCTTTGCGCATGTTGGCCCCTTCGATCACCGCGTCGGCCATCTTACCGGTCAATAGCTTTACCGCGCGAATCGCATCGTCGTTCGCCGGAATCGGATAGGTAATCTCGTCGGGGTTACAGTTGGTATCGACCAGGGCGACGATCGGAATCTCCAGGCGTCGCGCCTCGGCAACCGCCAGCCGCTCCTTGTGCGGATCGATGATAAACAGCGCGTTGGGCAGCCGCTTCATCGTCTTAATGCCGCCAAGAAGCCGATTGAGGCGGACGATCTCTTCTTCGAGCTTGCTCGCTTCTTTCTTCGGCAGGCGCTCGAACTGACCCGCGGCCTTACCTGACTCGAGCTCGTCGAGCCGCTTGATCCGCGTCTGAATCGTTCGGAAGTTCGTCAGCATTCCGCCGAGCCAGCGCTGCTTGACGTAAAACATCTCGGCGCGCTTACCCTCGGCCTCGATCGCCTCCTGAGCCTGCTTCTTGGTGCCGACAAAGAGGACGTATCCGCCCTCGGCCGACAGGTCGCGGAGAAAGTTGTAGGCCTCGGTGAGCTTCGCGACGGTCTGCTGCAAATCGATGATGTGAATGCCGTTGCGCTCGGTAAAGATGAATTGCTTCATCCGCGGGTCCCACCGGCGCGTTTGGTGGCCGAAGTGGACGCCCGCTTCGAGCAACAGCTTCATGGAAACGACACTAGGCATGAATGATCAATCCTCCTTCGTTTTTCGTTGGCCCCACGGGGAGGGCCATCCCTTCCGCCTTCCTCATCCCGGTCGGAGCCTCGCGCCTGGTGGCGCCAAGACACGACCGACTCGGTCAGAAAGCGTGCAGAATACACCGAATTGGTGCCACGAAAGTATAACATCCTCCCGATGCCGGAGCAACCGAGACGATCATTGCATCGCCGCTCCGTCGCTCAGAGGATGTAGCGCGCCAGGTCGTCGCTGACGAGTACCGGCGCCATTCGGGACTGGACATAGGCCCCGTCGACGGTGACGGTCTCCCCGGCGTGCGCGGGCGCCTCGAACGAAATGTCCTCGAGGACGCGCTCGAGGACCGTCTGCAGGCGACGCGCCCCGATGTTTTCCATGTTTTCATTGACCTGACAGGCAATGTTGGCGATCCGATCGATCGCATCGTCGCTCACGATGAGCTCGACGCCCTCGGTTCGGAGCAGCGCCTGGGACTGCTTGATCAGCGAGCTGTCGGTCGCGGTCAGGATGCGCTTGAAGTCGTCGCGGTCCAGCGTCGCGAGCTCGACCCGAATCGGGAAGCGCCCCTGGAGCTCGGGAATCAGATCCGACGGCTTGCTCTGGTAGAAGGCTCCCGCGCCGATGAACAGGATGTGATCGGTCTTGACCGGCCCGTACCGGCTCATCACGACCGAGCCCTCGACAATCGGTAGGAGGTCGCGCTGGACGCCTTCACCCGACACATCCGACCCGGTCTCGACCCGGGGACCGGCGATTTTGTCCATCTCGTCGATGAACACGACCCCGCTCTGCTCGACTCGCTCGATCGCCTGATCGATGACCTCGTCGAAGTCGACGAGCTTGTTCGCCTCCTCGCGGGTGAGCAGGCGGCGCGCCTCTTTCACCGATACCCGCCGCACGCGCTTCGTCGGAAAAGCCTGGTACTGCTGGGCAAAGTTCTCGAAGGTCTGATCCGCCTCCTCGGGGCTCAGGCCCGGCGGGACTTCGAACAGCGAGTTGTATCCCATCTGATCGACGCCAACTTCGATCTCGACCAGCGTATCGTCCAGCTGTGACTTCTCGAGCATATCCACCAGGTTGGAGCGCTCGTAGGAAGGGATGGCGTGATCCTCGGGACGGCCCGTAACGCCATCCTGGCGAGCTGGCTCGGCGCCGCCGGCGGCATCGCGTCGCGCACCGCGCCGGCGGGCCGTTGCCCGCTGACGGGGCGCGCGCTGCCCGTTCATCTGCTGGTACAGATAGCCGATCAGGCGCTCTTTGGCCAGGCCTTCCGCCTTGTCCTGGACCTGAGCCAGGCGCTGGTCGTGAACCTGATCGATCGCCACCTCGATCAGGTCGTAGATGATCGATTCGACGTCGCGGCCGACGTACCCGGCCTCGGTGAACTTGGTCGCCTCGACCTTGATGAACGGCGCGTCGACGATCTGGCTGACCCGGCGGGCAATCTCGGTTTTTCCCACGCCGGTCGGCCCGATCATCAGAATGTTCTTGGGAACGATGTCGCGGCGCAGCTCCGCTGGAAGCTGCTGGCGCCGGTAGCGGTTGCGGAGCGCGATCGCAACGGCCTTTTTGGCCGCGGCCTGCCCGACGATGTACCGATCCAGCTCGGCGACGATCTCCCGCGGCGACAGATTTTCCACGAACGACCTCCCGAAAAGAGGTGAGGACCATGAACCTAAAGTTTAACACGGGGCAACCGACTAGGCAACCAACCGAACAGACAAGATTTGCTCACCGCGAGGCGGATTGGAAAAAGATCACCGGAAGGTAGACCGAGTGAGCGGGCTCACCCTCGACAAACGCGGCGGTGGCGCTCAACTGACCGCCCGAGTCCTTCGCCTGAACCGTGAAGTAGCTGATGCCGTTGTCGGTCGGGGTACCGGCGATCGTCCTATTTGACTGAAGGGTCAGACCGGCCGGCTACTCTCCTTCGGTGGTCGGCGCCCCCGGAAGCTCGAGGATGGTCAGTTGATCGTTGGTGTAGATACACAGCGAGGCAGCGATTCCCATGGACTTGCGGACGATCTCGACGGCCGGCAGATCGGTGTTGTCGAGGAGGGCCTTGGCCGCGGATTGCGCGAACGGGCCGCCGGAGCCGACCGCGACGAAATCGCCGTCCGGCTCGATGATCTCGCCGTCGCCGTTGACCACGAGGATTCCGGAGGTATCCGCGACGCAGAGCTGCGCTTCCAGTCGCCGCAAGAAGCGATCGGTCCGCCAATCTTTCGCCAGCTCGACGGCCGCGCGTCGAAGCTGCCCGTGGTGCTTGTCCAGCTGCGCCTCGAAGCGCTCGAACAGGGTCAGGGCATCGGCGACAGCCCCGGCGAAGCCCGCCAGCACGCTGCCGTGATGAAGCGTCCGCACTTTGTGGGCGGTGTGCTTCATGACCACGTCGCCCATGGTCACCTGACCGTCTCCTCCCATCGCGACCCGCCCGTCGCGCCGGACGACGAGGATCGTGGTCGCGCGCAGCATAGCCCGCCGCTTAGTCATAGAGCGCCTCCATCGCGGCCCGTCGCATCAGGTCGACCGGCGCCGGGCGGCTGGTCCATCGCTCGAACGCCAACGCGCCCTGGTAGACCAGCATTGGCAAGCCGTTGAGCACTCGGGCGCGCCGCGCACGGGCGGCGCGGAGGAGTGGTGTTACCGGCGGATTATAGACCAGATCGCAGACGAGCGTTCGCGGGGTCAGCCACTCCGGGCGAACCAGCAGCGTAGGCGCGGGGTCGGAATGCACCGGGCCGGCGCTCGGATCGTCCGATCTCGCGGCGTGTCGAGCCATGCCCACCGGGGTTGCGTTGACGAGCAGGTCACACTCTCGAACGGCGCGCTCGAGCGCGCCATCGCGGTTATCGAGATACGTGACGCGGCCAATGTCACTCGCGTCGGTGAATCCTCGCTGGCTCAGGTCGCGCAGCAGGTCGTCCGCGCGGTCGGGATGGCGCGCGGCGACGACGAGGTCCGTCGCCCGGCGGCCGACGACGGCCGCCGAGACGGCGCGCGCCGCGCCGCCCGAGCCGAGCATCACGACCCGACGGCCAGACAGGTCCAGGTGGCCATCGTATTCGACGGCGCGGACGAATCCTTCCACGTCGGTATTGTAGCCGAGCAATCGTCCACCCGATTCTCTGACGATCGTGTTGACCGCGCCCACTGCCGCCGCCGTTGGATCGATCCAGTCGACGAGCGCGAGCACTGCCTGTTTGTGGGGAATAGTCACGTTGGCGCCCAGGCAATCCGGTTCTCGCAGCGACGCCACGACTCCGGGCAGGCGATCGAACGGCGTCTCCCAAAGCTCGTAGGTCGCATCGATCCCTAGCGCATCGAACGCGGCCTGCTGGAAGTTCGGGGAAACCGAGTGACGGACGGGATAGCCAATCAGTCCAACGCGCATGGCGACCTCGATGCTAACATTGCTAACACTCGTTCACGGTTGATACTTGGCGACGTTCTGCTGCTGTTCTTCCAGGGTTCGAGCGAAGGCGTGGGTGTGGTCCGGACGGGCGACGAAGTACAGGAACTCGGTGGTAGCCGGATGGGCGACCGCTTCGAGCGAGGCGAGACCCGGGTTGCAGATCGGACCGGGCGGCAATCCCGCCACGACGTACGTGTTGTAGGGGGAGCTGACCCGCAAGTCCGCGAACGTCAAGCCAGGCTTCCAGTAGCCCCAGCGCGGATCCGCGGCGGCATCGGGCGAGACGAGCGCGTACTGAACCGTGGGATCCGCCTGCAGCTTGATGCCACGGTGCAGCCGGTTGAGATAGACCGAGGCGATCGTCGGCCGTTCGGTCGGGACCACTGCTTCGCGCTCGACGATGGACGCGAGGGTGACCGCCTGATCCAGGGTGAGCCCGTTTGCGCGAAACCCATTCA
>JAJPKB010000286.1 GCA_021323915.1 Chloroflexota bacterium
CCTTCGCCCGAATGTAAGCGATCCGTAGCAGACGAGTGTATTCGGCGGGATCCGGCCTCTGCCCGCCCCACTCCGACGCCAGGTTCGGCTCGTTCCAGATCTGGTAATAATGCACCCGTCCTTTGTAGCGCTTCACTACCGTGGCGACGAAGTCGCCGAAATCCTCGTCGTAGACCGGGGGCGTCTTCTCCGGCGCCGGCAGAGTCCGCGCGAATTCGGGACGCGCCCACTCCGGTGTCGTATCGATGCGGAAGATGATCTGAAGGTTTCGTTGCTGCGCGAGGTCGACGATCCGATCGTACTTGTCCCACGAGCTCTTGCCGGGGACTTGCTGGTCCTGGTACTCGCCCTTGCTCGGGCGCTCCACGTCGCTCCAGAGCAACTCCTGCTTGATCGTTCGGAAGCCAGCAGCCTTGACCAGATCGAGCGTCCGCGCAACGTTGGCAGCCTGTACCTCCTGGTCCAAAAAGACGTTGACAGCGTACGGCGAAAGGCTATCGTTCGCGATCGGCACGAGGTCGTCGGTCCGCGTGGGCGGTGCGATCGCCAGGGTGAAGATCGCTAGGATTTCGTTCTTCGTGCGAACACCCAGCACGTCGGCAACGAAGTGACGGGTGGGACCGCGAGCCACCGCGGCGCCGATGGCGATTACGATCACGACGACCAAGATCCCCAGCGAAAGGTGGCCGATCCGTGGTGATGTCGGTTTACCGGGTTCTACGAGCACCGGCCAATTCTTCGTAGAAGTGATCGAGGCGCGGCGCGATCGCTTGCCAGTCATATTGTTCGCAGGCGAGACGTCGTGAGGTTTCTCCGAGCGCGCGCCGAAGCGACGGATCGCGCAAGGCCGCGATCAGCTTCGCCGCGAAGTCGGAGGCACGATCGGCCTGAAGGTAATTGACGCCGTCCACCGCGTCCACCCCCGCCATCCCCAATGAGGTCGATACGACCGGTACTCCCATCGCCATGGCCTGAAGCACCTTCAGACGCACCCCGCTCCCCATGCGCATGGGTACGGCCAGCACGTCCGATCGATCGAACCATGGGCGCTCGTCGGGAACTGCGCCAACAATCTCGACGCCCGGCACCTGGGCCAGGGCCTGCCCGTCCTTCCCAAGATCCCGGCCGACGACGAGCAACCGGGCCTTCGGAACGGCCGCCCGGACCGTTGGCCAGATCTCGGAGCAGAGCCAGTTGATCGCGTCGACGTTTGGACGGTAGTCCAGCTTCCCGATAAAAAGAACGGTGGATCCGTCGCTCTGGCGCTCCCCGGCAAAGTAGTGGGACGTGTCGACGCCATTTGGTACAACGCACGTGCGCAGTCGCGGATACAGCGCCCGTAGCGATTGCTCGTCCGACTTTGACACCATGACGACGCCGTGCACCGAGCGGCAGGCGTGCTGCTCGTACTGTCTCAGCCGACGCGCCTGAATCAGCGAATAGAGCGCCGGCAGCCACGCTCTCGCCTTCAAGCTCACGCGCCAGGCGGTGTGCTGAAGGGAGTACTCGGCGTTGTGCTCGTCCAGCACGACGACCGGGCCGATCCCGCGCCGTCCGGCGCAGGCGCCGGCCCAGAGACCAAACATCTCGAGGCCCTCGATCTGGACGAGGTCGAAGATCGACTGCTCGAGCGTGCCGCGGAGGCCCGCGATCAGGTCCGGAGACCAGAGTCGGCGCACCAGGTCAGGCTGCCGCGACGTCCCTAGCGCGACCAGTCGCCGCAATGCCGAGCGCTGGGGTGGAGGTATGACGAGGACCCGCCGCGCGTATTCCTGCAAGACGCGCGTCACACCAGTATCCGACGGATTGCCGAACGCCACCAGAGAGACCTCGTGACGTCGGCTCAGCCATTTCAACAGGTAGAGGTTCCGCAGCGCCGCGCCGTGATCCGCCGGATAGGGCGTGTGAGGGGCCAGCATCAGGATACGCATGCCGCTGCCTGTCGATAGACCTCTTGGGTGCGCCTGGCGACCGACGCCCAATCGAATCGGGCCGCGCGTCGTCGTCCCCGCGCCCCAAGCTCCCGAGCCAGCTCTTCATCGTCCCAGAGGCGCTCCAAACCTCGGGAGATGCCATCCACGTCGGTGGCAGAGACCAGCAACCCGGCGTCGCCGACGACCTCCGGAAGAGAGCCCGCATCCGAAACCAGCGTGGCCCGACCGCACGCCATCGCCTCGAGGGCAGGTAACCCGAATCCTTCGTACACCGAGACCAGCACCAGGGCGCGCGTCGCGTTATACAGCGCCACCAGCCCCTTCTGATCGACCGATCCGAGAAATCGCACCGCGTCACCCAACGGACGGGCCAGGTCGTCCAGATCGTCGGCAAGCCAGCCACGTTTTCCGACCAGAACCAGCAACGGTCCACCGTCGCCCACTCGCGCGCGGAACTTCGTGAAAGCCTCGATGAGCTGGCGAAGGTTCTTTCGCGGCTCGAGCGTCCCGACGAAAAGGAAATACGGTCCATTCACCCCGAAACGTTTGCCAACCTCGGCAGCCGCGGCCACGGGGTCTGACGGAATGAACTCCGGCCCTACTCCTTCTGGAATGACCACCAGCTTGTCCGGCGCGGCGGGCGTCAGGTCAAGCACGTCGCGGCGCGTGGCCTCCGAGACCGCGATGATCCGCTCGGCCTCGCCGACCGCCCGGTGGATCTGACCATAATAGCGGCGCGCATCGCCCGTCAGCAAGTTCGGAAACCGTAAGAACGCCAGGTCGTGAACGGTCATCACCCGAGCCCACCGTCGGCCGAGGCGAGAAGGTGGAATGAAGTCCGGGCTGTGGACCACGTCGACTCGCAATGGAGCCAGCTCGAGCCCGAGGGCCCAGCGCTCCAGTCGGTGATGGCAGGGCGTCCAGACAGATCGGCGCCTCGCTCCAGCCAGCCAATCGGGGCGGCGGTCCTTCCGGCTAACCAGGACGACGACGTCGTCCGTGCGGCCGTTGTTCTCCCGTATCCCTTGAAGAATTCCTCGGATGTAGGTCGCTGTTCCTGCCCGCTGGTAGGCCAGCAAACGGGCATCGATGGCCACGCGCACCATGGAGCACTCGGTGGGCCACCTTTCGTCGGCGGCCAAACCGCGGCGATTATAGCACACGGCGGTTGCGGCGTCGCACCGATTGCGGTATAATCTCCACGTTAAGCGCCCGTAGCTCAGAGGATAGAGCACCGGCCTCCGGAGCCGGTTGCGGGAGTTCGAGTCTCCCCGGGCGTACCAGTAGAACCCCGAGCTTTTCCTCGTTATCCGGCTTCCAGAGCAGTTCGGAACCGTGATCGGCCGAGCTGCTCAATTTATTTTGCTGGCGTTCAACATCATCTGGAGGTTACCACGGTGTCCGGACCACCCTCCTGGGCAAGCGACGCTCGTCCCCCGTCTTCCGACCTGATCGAGCAGCTCCGATCGGTCAGCTCGGCATCGATCAGTGGCACTCTTCGCAAATTCAACGTGAACGTCGCGCACAGCTACATGGCAGGCATTCACCCCATCGTCGGGGCTGGATGCATCGTGGGACGGGCAGTCACCCTGCGGTACGTGCCGAGCCGGGATGACCTCCGGACGCGGGTCGGCAGCCCGCTCGCCAGTCACCGGGCGATCGAGGCACTCCAGCCGGGCGAGGTCCTCGTCGTCGATGCCCTTGGCTCCGAGGCAGGCGGCCACCTTGGCGACGTGATGTGTACCCGGGTCAAGCTTCGCGGCGCGGCGGCGCTGGTCATCGACGGCGCGGTGCGCGACCTGCCTTACCTCAAGGATCTTGGCCTCCCGATTTTCGCCAAGAGCGCGACCGGCCCGGCCAGCCCGCTCCTTCCGATCGAGTATAACGTGCCAATTCAGTGTGGTGGGGCGTTAGTGGTTCCCGGCGACCTGATCGTGGCCGACGCTGACGGCGTGTGTGTGCTGCCGATCGATCTGGCGAGCGAGGTCGCGAAGGCGACGATCGAGCAAGAAGAGCTCGAGGTCTTTATCCGCCAGAAGCTCGAAGAGGGACGCTTACTTCAGGACGTCTATCCGCCAAACGATCGATTGCGGCAGGAGTATGTAGCGAGTCGCCAGAAGGGGTGAGGCCGAGCGACCGAGGGGATGAGCGGAGGGGCGAGGGGTGCCTCGCCCCTCCGCATTCATAATGCGCGCGGATCAGGCGAATCGCGCGAAGAGAATGCCAAGCTCGTAGAGAAGGTACAGCGGAATCGCCACCAACGTCTGATTGAACGGATCGGGCGTCGGCGTAATCGCGGCGGCGATGATGAAGACGGCCAGGATCGCGTACTTTCGATACGATGCCAGGCGCTTCACGTCGACGAGGTGCACCTTCGCCAGCATGTAGATGATCAGAGGCGTCTCGAAGGCCAGGCCGAGCCACATTTCGACCGTGGTGACGAAGCCGATGTAGTTGCTGATCCGAATCGCGTCGATCGCGATATCGCTGAAGTGCAACAGATAGCGAACGGCGAACGGCAAGACCACGAAATAGCCAAACAGCATACCGAAGATGAAGAAGGTGCTGACCAGTGGAAGCAGCGTGATCACGACCCGCCGCTCCTTGCGGGTCAGGCCCGGCCCGACGAACCCGAAGACCTCGTAGACGAAGACCGGCATCGCGATCGCCGCCCCGGTCATGATCGCCACCTTGAAATACGTGGTGAACATCTCGGTCATTTCGATCGCGTAGCCCTTGAAACCCGGGCCCGCTGGAAGTAATAGCAGGTGGAAGATCGTGTCGGAAAAGATCAGACCGATCACCGTGCCGATGACGAGCGCGAAGGCGCAGATCGTCAAGCGCTGACGAAGCTCTTGGAGATGCTCGACGATCGTTAGCTCGGGACCGCCGAAATCCTCGCCTTCCTCGGTGTCCGGTCCCCCGTTTACCCAGTCTTTGACCTTGTCGGCAACCGTACTCACGGCTGATCACCTTCTCGCTGCTCGCCGGCACCGGCCGGAACCGGAATCGCCCGCGTCTCGTCACTCCGATGGCCGACTGCCCCGTTTCCAGCTCCGTTTTCGGTTGCCTTTCCCACCCCGCTTTCGAACCCGCCACTATTTTCGATCCCGCGTCTATTATTGAAGGAAGCCACGCCGAGCTCCGCGACGTCGTGTGAATCTGGCACATCATCAGCCGCCATGACCGACGCACCATCCTCGGTCGCCGGCATCTCCTCGATCGCTGGCACGTCGGCCGAGCTTGCCTCGGTCTCCGCCTCGGCCATCGGCTCCGTCCACGGGTCGTTGGTTTCGATCGGAGCTTCCGCCGCGGGCGACGATGCGACTTCCTCGCCGGCAACCCGCCCCGCGTCGGCGGCTGGAACGCACCGAACGACCGGCACTCCAAAGGTCCATTCGTCGGACAGTGGAGGAATC
>JAJPKB010000390.1 GCA_021323915.1 Chloroflexota bacterium
ACTCCGGGTGCATGATCAGGGTGACGTCGCTCACCAGGATACCTCGTGCAAGGCGGGACTGGGAGTGGGGCCGGGGATTCGTCCGCGTTTGGCTACCGGGTGACCCGCGATGGCCTTGACGTCGGCGGTGAAGTCGATCGGCGGGGCGCCCGAGATGGCGCTTCCGACACCAAAACCCGCGATCGGCACGCCGCTCTCTCGAAACTGTCGAAGGCGCTCCGGAGTCAGGCCGCCGCTGACGAAGATCCCGACCTGCGAATGACCGGCCAGGTCCAGTCGCGCCCGAACCTCGCGGACCAGCTCCGGTGTAACGCCGCCGCGCTCGGCCGGCGTATCCAATCGCACGCCGCCCAGGTGGGTGCCCAGCGCCACCGCGACGCGCACGCTCTCTTCGGCCTCGTCGTGGAACGTATCGACCAGGATCGTGCGCGGCACCTCCGGCGGCATAATCCGGTCGAACGCCTCGGCCGCGGCGACGGTGTCGCCAACGATCAGGACGAGGGCGTGGGGCATCGTTCCGGCCGGCGCGCGCCCGGCGAGATGGGAGCCGGCCGGCGTCGAGCCACTGGCGCACCCGCCGACGATCGCCGCGTAATCGAGGATCGGCGCGACCCGGGGATGAACGTGGCGCGCGCCAAAGCTGTAGACCGGGATCGGGCTCGCCGCCTCGACGCAGGTCCGCGCCATGGTCGCCCAGCCGGTCGATTGGGCGAGGATTCCGAGGAGCGCCGTCTCGTAGAGACCGAACGCGAGATAGCGCCCGGTGATTCGGAGCGCCACCTGCCTCGGTTGAATCGGCGAGCCCTCGTCCATGGCCTCGACGATCAACCCCGCGTCTCCCGCCACCGTCCTCAATAGATCGAGCGCCTCGCGGATCCCGCAGAGAACACCACCGCGCGACGGGAAGAACTCCATCGTCACCGAGGCGTCGATGCCTTCCCGAACGAGAATCTCCCGCGCCCGCAGGAAGTAGACGTCCGCTGTTTCGCCGCTCAGGACCTCGGGAAGCTGAACGAAAGCCGACGGGGAGGGATCACTCACGGCTCACTCCTCGACGCGTCACGGAGAACGACCTCATCCCCCACCTTCAAACCCAGCGCCGTGGCCGCGCTGGCGCCGGCTATCGCGACCTCCAGGTAGCCGGAGCTACCGACCAGCGCGAGCAGGCCGGTTCGCTCCGCGTAGTGGTGGCTGATCTCGGCGATCTTCCCGCCGGCAACAAAAACGGTTGGTCGGGCGAACCGCCGCAGGTCGGCGCCGGTCAGATCGGTGATGAGATTGCCGAAGCGGTCCACGTGCACGACGTGCCCGACCAGATCGCGGCCGCGTCTCGCCGGTCCGGCGACCGGCAGGGCGACCAGATCGGTCAGGACCGGCCCTAATCCAGCGAGAGGGACTCCCACCGAGAGGTGCGCGGCGACCGGAGCGAAAACGTCGCGACCGTGAAACGTCGCGCTCACCTCGGGCAAAAAGTAGCGATCGTTGGCGAGAATAACTCCTTCCACCTCCGAGCCGGCGAGCGATAGCCGCCCGGCGTCGTCGGTCGCGCGGGCCCCGAAGCGCTCGGCGATCGGTCCGAAGAGCCCGTTGTCCGGACCGACGAACGTTCCGTGGGGCGTCTTCAGCGCGATTGGCCGTCGCTCGCTCCCCACGCCTGGATCGATGACCGCCACGAAGATCGTCGACGGATCGAAGTAGCGATAACTGGTCGCCAGCAGGAATGCGCCCTCGGCGATGCCCTGGGGCGCGACCTGATGACACAGATCGATGATCACCGCGCGCGGGTCGATCCGCAGAATCACTCCCTTCATGACGCCGACGTAGGCGTCGTCGAGACCAAAGTCGGTGAGCAGCGCGATCGGTCCAGCCATCGTCGTCTCTCGTCGCGGGCTTGCACGATTTTATCACGGGAATCCTCGGCGGATGACTCACCGACCGATTCAGACGCGATCGGGAGGAGAATCGTCCGGCCTGACCGGGCTCAAGCGCGCGGCAACCGGTGGCGCTACGATCAACGCGAGCGCCGCCCCGAGGATCATGCCGGCGACCACGTCGCTCAGCCAGTGGTACCCCATGTAGACCCGACTGAGGCTCATCAGCGCCGCCAGCAGGCCAAGGATAATCGGGGCCAGGCGCCCGACGAATCCCCTCCGAGCCGCGAGGAGGATCGCGGCGAAGGCGCAGAGGTAAGCGGCGCGGATCGCGTGGCCGCTCGGGAAGGTGCCCTGGAGAGTGACGTCGGTCAACGGATAGAACGCGCCGCGGTAGAACTCGTACGGAACGGCCGGCTGAGGGACCAGAATCTTCATCGCGATTTCGACGGGCACCAGCACGACAAACGCCCTCGGAGCCACCGACCAGCGGCCCAGGCCGGCCCGCCAGAGGAGCACCACGGCGATCACGCCGTAGACGACCGAGAACTCCCCGGAGATCGCGATGCCGACGACGGTCGACCAGAGGTCGAGCGGACGGCTGATCAGGGCTTGCTTTGCCTGGGCCGCGGCAAGGTCGGCGCCGACGAGGAACCGGGCCTGAACCAGGACGGAGATCACCACGAAGGCGGCGAACCCGACGACCGCGACCGAATAGACGAGCCGCGTGCTAGAGCGGTCGGTGACTGGCGATCGGGTGGCTTTCATCCAATGGGTCGGGCGATCACGCCGACTTTCTCTCGAGCGCCGTCCTCGGGGGCGCTTCGGCGGATCGTTCCGGAAGCCGCTGGTTGATCGCCTCGATTCGCGATTCGAGCTTCGTCAGCTCCCGCTCCACGCGCGCCTTGGCGTCTCGCGCCGCCAGCAGCGTGGCCACCGCGTTTGGGCACGACGATGTTCGCCCCTTCGCCGTCCTTCGCGAAGGAAACGTGGCTGCCTCTCTGTCGCACGACCCGCCACCCGAACGCGGCGAGCAATCGTTCCACATCGTCGAAATCGACCTCCGGTGGCCGCGCCCGGAACGTCGCGACCAGCTTATCGAGGCGACTCGTGCCCGCACAGTAACGGTACCACTCGCGGTACCATCGGTCAAACCATGCGCCAGGCAAGGGTAGACCGCGGAATCGCAGGAGGGCGCTCGACCGGGGAGCGCGGGCAACTGAAACGTCTCGCCCGGCTACGTCCGGTTTCCCCGAGCGGACGAGACGCCCGCGGTCCGGGAGGATTGCCTACGCTTCTGCGTCATACCCCGATTCGTCGGCAAATTGCGCGCGGTTGATCCCCGTGCTAGACTACGCCCGAGCTCGAAGCTGGTTGGGGAAGAAGGCGCGGGCAGGTGAAAAACGAGACGAACAACGGTCACGGCGAGCTGCTGCGCATCGGCAACCTGCGGACCTACTTCTACACGTCCGACGGGATCGTGCCCGCGGTCGACGGGGTCGACCTGGTCATCGAGCGGGGCCGCACTGTCGGCCTCGTCGGCGAGTCTGGCTGCGGAAAGAGCGTGACCTCGCTCTCGATCATGCGACTGGTGCCGCCGCCCGGTAAGATCGTCGAGGGCTCCAGGATCCTGCTCGACGGGGTGGATCTGCTCGGACTTACCCAGGAGCAGATGTACGAGGTTCGTGGCGGCCGGATCGCGATGATCTTTCAGGAGCCGATGACCTCGCTGAATCCGGTGTTCACCGTCGGCGATCAGATCGCCGAGGCCATCCTGACCCACAAGAAGGTGAGTAAGGGCCAGGCGCGCGAAGAGACGATCGGGTTGCTTCGGCAGGTCGGGATTCCCCAGCCCGAGGAGCGCTACAAGGCGTATCCGCACGAGATGAGCGGCGGCATGCGCCAGCGGGTGATGATCGCGATGGCGCTCTCGTGCCAGCCCGAGCTGATCATCGCCGACGAGCCGACGACCGCGCTCGACGTGACGATCCAGGCGCAGATCCTGGAGCTGCTCCGCCGCCTGAAGGAAGACCAGAACACGGCGCTCCTGCTGATCACCCACGACCTCGGGGTCATCGCCGAGATGGCCCAGGAGGTCGCGGTGATGTACGCGGGGAAGATCGTCGAGCAAACCGACGTCACCACCCTTTTTCGCGATCCGAAGCATCCGTACACCCAGGGATTGCTGGCGAGCATTCCGGCGCTGGATTCGGATCGCTCGGCGCGGCTGAACGTGATCAAGGGGACGGTGCCGAACCTGGTGAAGCTGCTGCCCGGCTGCCGTTTCGCTCCCCGGTGCCCGTTCGTGATGCCGGTGTGCCGCGAGCGCGAGCCAACTCTGAATTTGCATGGCGATACCCGAGTGGCGTGCTGGCTCTACGAAAACGTGTCGGACGGAGAAAACTAGGATGGCCCTCGCCACCCCGGCGTTTCCCAACGGCGCCCCGCTCGTCTCGGTTCAGAACCTGGTGAAGCACTTTCCGATTCGCGGCGGGATTCTCTACCGCACCGTCGGGGAAGTCCACGCCGTCGACGACGTGTCGCTCGAGATCCAGGCCGGCGAGACGCTGGGCCTGGTCGGCGAGTCCGGCTGCGGAAAGACGACAACCGGCCGTGTCATCCTCCGGTTGATCCCGGCCTCCGGCGGCAAGGTCAGCTTCGCCGGTAAAGACGTCTTCGGCGTTCGCGGCGACGGGCTCAAGCAGCTGCGACGGGATATGCAGATCATCTTCCAGGACCCGTACAGCTCGCTCGATCCGCGGATGCCGGTTGGCGACATCATCGGCGAGGGACTGGTCGTTCACGGAATCGGCTCGCGCTCGGAGCGCGAGCAAGCAGTGCGCGACATGATGGGTCTGGTGGGGCTGCGCCCCCAGTACGCGCGCCGCTACCCTCACGAGTTCAGCGGCGGCCAGCGCCAGCGCATCGGCATCGCCCGAGCTTTGATCCTGCACCCCAAGTTCGTGATCTGCGACGAGCCGGTCTCCGCGCTCGACGTGTCGATCCAGTCGCAGATTCTGAACCTGCTGCGCGACCTCCAGCAGCAGTTCCAGCTGACCTACCTGTTCATCGCCCACAACCTGGCGGTCGTTCGCTACATCAGCGACCGAATCGGCGTGATGTACCTGGGCAAGCTCGTCGAGCTCGCGACGACCGACGACATCTTCCGCCACCCTCTCCACCCGTACACCCAGGCGCTGCTCTCGGCGATTCCGCAGCCGGATCCGACGCTGAGGCGTCGCCGGATCGTCCTGACCGGCGACGTTCCCAGCCCGATCAACCCGCCGACCGGCTGCCGATTCCACACCCGCTGTCCAATCGCGAGAGACGTCTGCCAGGAGAAGGAGCCCACGTTCCGCGATGTCGGCGGTGGACACCGGGTCGCCTGCCACGCGGTGGGCACCTGGGGATCGGACATCTCGGCGCCAGGCACGAAAGGGTAGAGGAGAATCGACCGCGGCCAACCGGGTGAGGCGTCCCCGGTCGTCGACGCCCACGTTCACGTCTTTCCTCCGGACGTTGTCGCGCGACGCGAGCGCTACCTGGCGCTGGATCCTCACTTCGCCGCGCTCTACACGAATCCACGGGCCCGATTGGTCACCGCCGACGACGCGCTGGCGTCGATGGACCGGAACGGCGTGGACGGCGCTTTCGCGCTCGGGTTCGGCTGGAGCGACCCCTCGCTCTGTCGGATGCACAACGACTACCTGATCGACGTCCAGCGGCGGCACCCGGGGCGCTTCGCGTGCTTCGCGTCGATCCAGCCCCGCGCCGGCGCGGGGGCGATCGCCGAGCTGAGCCGAGTCCTGGGCGCCGGGCTACGGGGCGTGGGAGAAGTGATGCCGCACGGGCAAGGATACCGATTGGACGAATGGTCGGTGATCGATCCGATCGTCGAGGCTCTCGTCGCGCTCGGTCGGCCGATGGTGGTGCATGTGAGCGAGCCGATCGGGCACGCCTACCCCGGAAAAGGCGACGTCTCGCCGGTCGCGGCGTGGGCGCTCGCCCGGCGGCACCCAGCCCTCCGGGCAATCTTCGCCCACTGGGGCGGCGGCCTGCCTTTCTACGAGCTGATGCCGGAGGTCGTGGCGGATCTGCGCCAGGTTTCGTACGACTCGGCCGCGACCACCTACCTCTATCGCTTCGAGATCTTCAAAATCGTCGCCGAGATCAGCGGTGCCGACCGCATCCTCTTCGGAACCGACTTTCCGCTGCTGCGCCAGGGACCGTTTCTACGAAGGGTTCGCGAGCTCGGGCTTCCCCCGGCGGCGCTCGAGGGGATCCTCGGGAACAACGCGGTCCGCTTGATCGGGAACGAGCGCCCCTGGCCGGCGAGCCGCGAGCGAGCCGCCCGCCAGGTGGACGATGGGCACCAGGAGGAACGTCGCGATGAGTGAGGAAGCGGGCACGGTTCGATCGTTCGTGGCGTTCGAGCTGCCGGAGGACATTCAAGGGTGGTGTCAGGCGGCCATCGAGCGAGCGCGACGGGAGCTGGGACCGAACGCCTCGGCGGTCCGCTGGACCGAACCCCGGGGCATTCACCTCACCCTGAAGTTCCTGTCTCAATCGCCTGCCAGCTTTCAGTACCCTCCCAACGGGTCGAGACAATCCGAGCGCCGTCCGGCTGGGAGTAGTATACATCGTGGGATCGGATCGCCGCGATCGAGATTGGTCGGGGTACCGAGATCTCAATTACCGGTCCTGATCGGCCGGCTCCACGCGGAGCTGACCGGCCAGCGGCCTTTCAATCTCGAAGTCGGGGGGCTCGGGGTGTTCCCGGGCCCGCGCGCGCCCCGCGTGGCGTGGCTGGCCGTGCTGGGCGACCTGGGCGCGCTCGCCGCCTGCCAGCGGAAGGTCGAAGCCGCGACCATTCCGCTGGGGTTTCCCGGTGAGAATCGGCCGTTCCAGCCGCATCTCACCCTGGGTCGCGTCCGCGAGACCGCGACGCCGGAGCAGCGCGCCGCGATTGGCGCGCTGCCGGCGACCTGGCCATCGGCGACGAGCCGCTCCTTTCCGGTCACCGCCGTCAGCCTCATGCAGAGCCACCTCGGCCCGGGCGGCGCGCGGTACTCTCGGCTGGCGGAGATTCCGTTCGGTTAGGCCGGATCACCCCCCGACGCCGCCAGCGCCCGGGAGACGTACTCTCCTAGCTCGCGGATCGGACCGGCGTCCATGCCGTGAACGTTCTTCTCCTCGCTCCACATTCGCTGAAGCGCTTTTCCGATCTCGGGGTTTCCGCCGGTGAACTCTTGCACTAGCTCCATCCAGCGCCGGGCCAGGCGCTGCACCTCCTCGCTCGTCGGCGGCGTGCCTTTTTCCTTTTCGGAGCGGACCCGCTCGATGAGCAACGGCCACTCGGCCTCGACCTGGCGGATGTGCTCCTCGCCGAGGGTTTCACGTCGACGGCGAAGCTCGTTCAGCTGCTCCGGCGTGTAATACTTTTCCACTTTGTTCATCTCCTCGATTGTCAGCAGGAGCTCCTCGACCGAGATCTCCCCTGCTGTGCTTACGTGTGCGTTCAGCGCCTCCAGGCGTTCGCGAAGCCGGCTCAACGCGACGATTTGCTCCCGCAGTCGCGCGATGTGCAGCTCGAGCACGCGCCGGGGGCCGGACTCGGGGTGGGCCAGGAAGGCACGAATCTCCTCGAGGGAGAAGCCGAGCTGTCGCAGCGACGTGATCTGCTGGAAACGCACGACTTCGCTCGCGGCGTAGAGGCGGTGACCCGACTCGGTCCGGTGGGACGGCGACAGTAAGCCGATCTCGTCGTAGTGGTGCAGGGTGCGCACCGAAACGCCGGTTCGCTTCGCCAGATCTCCAACCTTCAGGCCCCTGGTCACGTTGGTGTCCCTCCTTGGTGCATCGCCGTTTTGCGTGGCCACACCAGCATCGTACAACCTCACCTAACGTGAGGATCAAGGGGTTTGAGAAAGTCTGAAGGGCGACGAGTTTGCCAAGACAACAACGGCGGGACGGTCAAAGCGCGGGTGCGAAGCGGACGGTCGAATCTAGCAAGGTAGTATCCAGAAGTCACAATGGGAACGGCAAACGAGCGGCCGCCTTCCGCCTTCTCGATTCTTGCTTCTGCATTCTCGATCTCGGCTTCGCATCCGTCGCGGTGTCGGTCTGCCGGCGTCGGCAAGATTCGCCGGTCACCCTCTTTCGACCGGCACCCGAGCGACGCGCGTCGAGGGGTAGACGTAGAGGATCTTCACCGGGCGCTCGCTCCGGTTCAAGAAGCGGTGGGCGACGCCCGGCGGGACGAAGGAGGTCTCGTACGGACGAAGCTGAAAGAGCTCGCCCTCGATCTCGCAGGTTGCCTCGCCCTCGATCACCGTGACCGACTCCTCGCAGTCGTGGGTGTGAAGGACGAGGCCGGCGCCGGGATCGATCGTCGCGACGCCGGTCAGCAGGCTCGTCGCGCCGATCTCGCCCCGGACGAAGTCGAGCGCTTCGACGCCAGGATTCGGCTGCCAGGAATGCGCGTCTTCGTGACGGATTATTGGCACGGTGGCACCATCCTCGAAGTCGGTCATAACGGTTTTGGCTCGACGCTCACGAATGCATCGAGCCGGTCTTATGAGACTGCCCTTGGGTCTCCGGTGATTTTCTCCGGTCATCGTTGCCCGTCGAAAGGCCACCGAAGAGATCAAGACTCGCCAAGAACTCGATCGCCTGGTGGGCCTGCTCTTCGGTCACCGGCCACGAGTAGTTCTTCGCCTGCTCCGCAATTTCCCGCGGGGCCATAGGTCGTTTCTGTTCTTGCATAATCCAGAGCGTCTTCGCCGCGTTGATGAGAGTCGAGCGATCGGGGTTTCCCTTGCTCAGGATTCGCTCCGCCGCCCGTACAACGTTCTCAGCCTCCACTGGATAATGCGCTTTCAGCCAGGAAACGGCGCTCTTTCCCTCGTCGGTTAGCTCGTAGTCGTACCGACGCGATTCTGACGACCCATTCTCACCGTCTCGTCCGCTTCCAGATCCGTACTCCTGCACGAAGCCGAGGTTCTTGACCTCGACCACCGCATCGACGAGCGTATCCGAGTACGGGCAATAATAGTGGGCGCGATACCCCAGATCGATCCCTGCGAGCTCCCCGACGAAGAAGAGCTGCTTCTGCAGCAACGTCTTCCCGCGGACGCGTCCGCCAGATGCTCGGGTGAAGCGATCCAGTGCCAGCAAAGTGATGTTACGAGCCAGGAGCGGCATCGTCTCCCT
>JAJPKB010000567.1 GCA_021323915.1 Chloroflexota bacterium
CGCTTCAGTCCGGTCGGCCGTGGGCAATCCACCAGCGGCAGAGGCAGCTCACACAAAGAGGGCCACCGCGCAATTCATTATATTGCGCGGTGGCCCTCTTTGTGTGATCAAAGCTGGCTAGTGCTTCGTCAGAGCGGGGGTTTGGGGCGGGTACCCTCTGGGTGCCCCAAACCCCCGCTCCGGGGCGGGGTGGTCGGGCGCCAATGCCGAATCGGTGCCCTGACTTTGCACTAGCTGTAGCGAGGCCGGACCAAGACGTGGATGTAGCCGACGGCTAGATCAACGATCAGCCCGATAATGGCGAGATGAACGAGGTTAGAGAGAATTCCGACGATGATTCCGATAGCGAAGACCCACCATCCCGTCGCTCGGCGGTTCAGCATCCAGTAGCCACCGACGACTGCCAGAACTCCGTATGCGATGCCAAGTAGCAGGGCGATGAGGGCGCCGAGGCCAGACGAGATGGCCGAAGCCCCTCCTAACGCCATCAACGGGCTGAGCACCGCGAGCACGATCCCAATCACGATAAGAAAGAACAGGCTAACTATTCCGAAGACGATCGCCAACCACGGCATCCACTTCACATAGGCGTTTAGAAGCCCTTCTGGCGCGGCGGGCAACTGGCGCCGAACCTGCTCGACGTATCCTTCCCATTGGCCCACCGCATTCGGGCGCGCAGAATCGTCCATGGTGTAATTCTCCTTCGATTATCCAACGCTTCCCACTCGTGCTTGGCCTTAAGATCAGTGAATTCCACGCGCGATAATCCCGAACCGGGCGCGGACGATCACGCTTGGTCGAGTGACCGTTACCGTCCAGCCTTGGCAAAAAGCGTACGCTGTATTCCGTGTCACTCGCAATACCAAATGTGTATCAGGAGACGACGGACACACCCGATATTATCCGCGAAGCGCCGATGGGCTCGGCCCTCCCCGGGGCGACCGACGCGCGGACGGTCTCCCGCCGACGGAGCGATCGATCGGCCGATCAGCCTCCTGCCTTCGACGTGGGTGCCGGCTGCGGTGGCGTCGGAGCTGGCGTCGGAGTCGGCGCCAGGATGACGACGGTCGCCGGCTGGGCCTTCGAACCGGTGTCGTTGCTGGCCGTCAGGGTGTAGGTGGTAGTCTTGGTCGGGGATACCGTGATGCTTCCCTGGAAGCTCGGTTGGGAGACTGCAATGTCCTTCGTGAAGGTGCCGTCGCTCGACGTGATCGTGATGTGCTTCGCGTTCTGAACGCTGAAGGTCAGGGTGGACGAGTCTCCCTTGGCGATCGAGGCCGGCGCCGCGGTCACGAAATCGATGCTCACCGCGCCGAGGCCGACGGTGACGGTCGTCGTCTTTTGAATCGGCTTGCTCATGCCGGGACCGATCGCGCTGATGGTATAGTTGGTCGTCTTGTCCGGACTCACCAGCACGCTCGTCTGGCCCTGCGACACCGCGCCGACGTCAGGCTGGATGCTGATCGACGTCGTCGAGGTGGCCCCGGTGATGCTCCAGCTCAGCTGGGCCTGGGAGCCCTTGGCGATCGACGGTGGGTCGGCCTTGAAGATGGTAATTTGCAGCGGAGTGACCGCGATCTTCACGGTCTTGGTGGCCGTTCCTCCGGCGTTTGTCGCGGTCAGCGTATACTCTGTATCTTGAAGGGGATTGACGGTCTCGCTGGACAACGAGGTCACGTCCACCTCTTGCTTCTGCGGCTCGACATCCCCCTTGTCCGCTTTGATCGTGAGCTTGGTAAAGTTTTGAGCCACCCAGGTCAGCTGCGCCGCGCCGCCCTGACCGACGTTCGGACTATTCGTCGTGAACGACGCGATTTGTGGCGGGTCGATCACGATCGTCTTGGTCGCGTTGACCGAACCGGCGTCGTTGGTCGCGGTTAGGGTGTACACCGTGCTCGCCTGCGACGGATGCACCGTCGCTTCGCCGGTATCCTTGACCTCTTTGATCTCGTCGGCCGGAGTGATCGCGATCTTGCTCGCGCCGGTGACTTTCCAGTCCAGGGTGACCGGCTGGCCTTCCTTGGAGATGTGATCGGCCGACGCGGTGAAGCTGACGATTTGCGGCACCTGTGGCGCCGGCCTCACCTCGACGTTGACGCTTCGGTTACTCGAGATTCCGACCAGGTTGTGCGCGGTCAAGGTATACCGACTCGTCGCGGTGGGAACCACCTTCAACGTGCCGGAGTCGGCCTTGAGTTGCTCGTTGCCGCTGCTGGGGTCGCTCGTCACGCTTTTTGCCCGGTCGATCGTCCAGGACAGGGTGACCGGGGTGCCGACGATGACCGACGCCGGATCCGCCTTGAAGTCTTTGATGTCCGGCGGTCGGAGAAGCACGAACGCGGCGCCGGCCAGGGCCAGCAGCATGCAAACCGGGATCAAGATCGGCTGAATTCGCGAGAAAAGCAGCTGGATCCAATGTGGAATTCGCGGAGGGCAGATGACGTAGCCGATCAGATCATTTCTTGAGTTTCCGGCCTTGACCTTGACGCCGAGGAGGTAGTCTTTTTCAGCGCCGAGCCAGTGCCGTCGCCTCACCCGCGCTTTGATCTTGACTTCATCCTTGACGCCATTCGCCAGCGCGAACTGGGGCCGGTCGACCTCGATAAAGAGCCCGTCGCCAGCGGTTTCGATCTCGGCCGTCGTCGGATCGTTGCCTCCGTTGTAGATCTCAACCCTGAATTCACCACTCGGCCGAAGCACCTTTTCTGGGACGATCGTAGAGCTCAGGTTTTCGAAGCGATTAATCGTCAGGAGGCACGACGTCGCGCGCCGCATCTGCGGCTCGCCCTGGGTGGTGGCGCTGACGACGAACTCCCGAACACCCGCCCAGGTCTGGCTATCCTTCGGCGGCCGGATGTACACCTTGAGCTGGGCGAGCGCATCCGGAGACGGCGTAGCGGTGTGGGCGGGCGTGTGGAACAGACGAACCTGCGCCGGCTTCGCCTCGGTGCCGTCGGGGAGGAAGATGCGGCACCACTCCATCGGAATACCTTCGACTTCGATTCGAAACCAGTCGACGTGCCCGGTATGGTTGATGACGGTGACGTTCGCGCGGACCTCGTTACCGGCGTCGGTGACGAACTGCGCAGGCTGGACCGTGAGCTCGATCAGCTCCGGACCAACCGAAGGAATTTGTTTCAGCTGGTGAAACGTCGCGATGACCCGGCCGAGCTGGAGCTGATCATTGTCGTTCAGCGCGACTTCCTGCCCCAGGGCCAGCGTCGTTCCGTTGAGGATCGTCGGGTTCGTAACGGCGGCCTCGACTTTGAGGAACCACTGGCCACCGCGGTAGGAGAGCAGGCCATGGTGGCGTGAGACGGTCCTGCCGTAGGCCAGGTCGCTGAGATCGACGTCGGGCTGGTAACTCCCATCCTCGGCGTGGCGCCCGAGGGTTAGCGATCCACCGTCGGCGGCGGCAAGCGGAATCGTGCGCTCGTTAGCGCGAAATTCGGCGCTTGGCCGGGGCGGCCCGGCGATGACCGGCTCGGGAGGGGGTTGACCACCCTCGGCGTTGAAGACGAGAGGAATCTTTCCAAGGATAATCTCGGCCCCGTCGAGAAGCTCGGCCTCCTGTCCGGTCGACAGGGTTTGTCCGCTCACGACGGTCGCGTTGGTCGTCGTCGACTCGACCCGAAGGAACCATTTGCCGTTTCGCTTGAAGATCCAGGCGTGGCGCCGGGAGACGGTCCGTCCCCCCTCCATACCGCCCAGATCGATGTCCGGCGTGAAAGTGCCGTCCTCGCTATGTCGTCCGACCAGCACCGATTCGCCGTTCACCGTCAAACGGGTCTTCTCCGGGCCGGCGATCAGCTCAGCCATCCCCACCTCGATCTCGTGGTCAGAGTCACGCTTCCAACTCGATGATTTCCAGCGGACGTTGACGCTGGCGGGCGAACACCGCCACGTTCACCCCGAACTCGAGGGCGGCGCGCACGGTCTCTCGCGGCAGCGGCTTGTCGGCCGGCCCGCCCTGCCAGGCGCACCCATAGTCGACCGTGCTGAGGACGAGTCCTCCGTCCTCGGCCAGGGTTGTTTGGTCTTTCTTACCCGGCAGCGGCGGCTCGGAGAACACGTGGCGCGCGGACAACATGGGGTGCGCGCGGTTGACCGGTTGCAGGCCAAGGGAAAGCTTCTTCGCGGCGGCCTCGCTCGCTCCGACGAAGTCACCGGCGCTCCCCTCGGCGCAGGTGTCGAGCAGGAGAACCCCTCCGGTCCCGAGGAACTGTCGCAGGCTTTCGATCGCGGCGTCGTCGAAGCTGAACTTTCCCGATCCGCTGAAGTACAGCAGCGAGACCGGGGGTATCGGCTCTCCCGGTCGGACGATCCCGGCCCATCGAGCGCGATAGCCAGTGGTCTGGCCGATTTCCCGCAGCAGATAGCGCAGGCCGAGAATGTGGCGCGGCGGCTTTCCGTCGCTGCTTTCGTCGCCCGCTACCAACTGGGCCACCGCCAGGTCCGGGCGCGGGCGTACTGACAGTCGCTCGCGGAACCGAAGATCGATCTCGCCCGCCCCCGGATTGAGGGGATCGCCCGCGTTTCGCACCGGTCCGGCAACCTTGAGGCGAGCCAATTCCAGGACCGGCTGTGCTGGCGGGGCTTCCTGGATGAGCGTATCGCACCGCTCGACGACCCGCGTGTATTCGTCCAGATCGTTCCAGAAGCGCTGTGGCGCGGTCAATTCCTCCCGCCAGCGCAGCACCACGTACAGGGTCGCGCCGTCTGACGCCGACAGGGTAAGTCGCCGTTCCTGGCCGACGATCATCGGTCGTCCCTGAAAGTCGAAGGCGACGCCGGGGCGAACGAGGACGGTGTTGGGAACGTGCGGATCGGCCAGCACTTCGAGCCCCTCGATGATTCCCCAGCCGTGCGCGGTCAGTAGGTGGAGACGTCCCTGAATGCGATGGTAATCGTGCGCATCGGCCCAGGCCTCCTCGTCGATCATCAGGCCGCGAAACGGATTGACCCGCTTGAACTCGGTCACGCCCAGGGCAGTCAGGGTCACCGGCCGTCCCGGCAGGCGAGCGGGCCAGTTGTCCGATGGACGGGGAGCGGAGACGGATGGCTTCTCTTTCGGCGGCGCTTCGGTCACCGCTGGCGGCTCGGCGACCAGCGACGCGGCGAGCGAAACCGGCGGCGGCTCACGGGAGGCGGTCGGAGTCAGGGTCAGACCGTTGCCATCGGCCATCGTCATCTCCGGCGACTGAAGGACCGCCTCGCTCGGTCCGTGGAAGACCAGCACGACCTCGCCCATCTTGATTCGGATGTTGTCGACAAGCGGAGCTTCTTCGCCACCCGGAATCAACTTATCCCCGACGAGGGTCGGATTGCGAGCCGATGGCTCGACACGGAGGTACCACTGACCGTTCCGACGAAAGATCCTCGCGTGGTGGTGAGAGACGGTCGCTCCGCCTTCCAGTGGTCCGACGTCGACCTTCGGCGGGTCGTTGTATTCGCGACCACCTCGTCCAACCAGGGTCTCCGCTTCCGCCAACTCGAAGCTCGTCCCGTCCAAGCTTACGAGACTAGCCATGTCCACCTCCGCTCGATTTGCTCGGCGCTGGCACGGTACGGACCACGTGGCCAACGTGCGCCGGCTTCAGCTCCTGGACCAGCGCGTCCGCGTCCTGCTGGCTCGTCTCCCGCCCGCCGTTCGTCGCGAGTGTGACCGCGATGAACTGGTCGCACCGCACCCCCAGATTGGTGTTCAGCCCGAGCGATGCATCCTGTCCCAGCCGCATTCCGTCAAAGTTCTCGACAATGAGCGCCCGTCCGCCGGTTCGGATGCGCAATTCCTCACGGAGGCCGCGCCGGGTGCCCTTCCAGCGATGGAGCTCGACCGCTCGCCGAATCAGGTCGCGTTGCTGGGCTTCGTCGAGCTCCGGATCCAGATCCAACCCCACCCACGATGCCAGCCACGGTAGGAACTCGCTTGGCGTTGTGCCTGGATCCAGATAGTGATGAGTATTATCGATTGTTTCTTCGATCGGATCAAGGATGCTTTGAAAGATCAGCAAATACCGCGATAGGAAGGAATCGCCTCGGAACACCGCCGGCAGGTATTGGAGCAGGCGGCTCCGAAGCTCGGTCGATCCCGGTGCGAGCGCCAGGAGCCGCCCGGGCAGGGTAATCGCTTCCCCACCCTGAAGGGGCGTGAGCGTGACGTCGAATCGATACTCCCCCAGGGGATGATCTCGATCTTCGTGCGGCGGACGAATGACGAGAAGAACGTCGCCGGACTGACCCGCCTGGACGCGAATGCGCTCGCTCGCCAGATTGTACCAATTATCCGGCAGGCCGTGAACCCGAACGTCGAACTCCTGAAACGAGTCCGCCCAGGCGTTCGCCAGTGGCCCAATGGAGATGGTCGCTTCAACCGTTGACCCGGCCTCGACAGTCAGGCGATCGTCGATGAGTCTGGCTAGCGTCTCAGCGATTGCCATGGTCGCATCCTTATTCTTCGGCCACGTCGATTTCGTGAATGTCCGAGCAAAGCACCTCGGTTCCGTTCAAGCGGATCAGCCGCTCGTCCGAGCCCAGCGCGCGGTTGCCGTTCGCGTCGATCGTCACCGTCCGAAACCGCACTTCCTCGACGTACTCGACGTGAGCGACGGTCTGGAGGATAGGATACACGTCGCCAAGGGTCAAGGACTTCCCGAACGGCCAGCCACTCCCATCGGGTCCACCGGTGACCGGATGGATGAATTTGTAGAGAAGGCGGCGGGCCTCGTTCTGGAGCTGAACGCGTCGAGCCTCGCGATCCTTGGCTTCGAGATCCGGACGCGCACGAATGACCAGCTTCGCACGGACGCTCACCCAGTGGTAATCGGGGAGCCCGACGACGAGCTCCGTCGTCAGCGGGCAGCGCTCTTCCAAGTAAGCTCGGACGCGTCGGCAGAGCTCGCGGCGGACCTCGTCGGGCAGCTCGAGCTGAGACCGTGGAACGTACTCGTCGGTCGTCGGCACCGCGGGAACCAGAAGGAGGCGAACGTGCTTCGGGATCGATCCGTTGCTCGACGCCGTCGCCGCGACCGGAATACAGCTTACGCGCGCGGCCTGCGGCGAAGCTTCGCGCGCCAGGAACTCGAAGTCGGACCTGGTGACGGCGACCTCGCGGGTGCGGACGAGCCGGGGGCCGCGGATCTTGTAGGCTTCGAGCGTCTCGCGATCGCGACCGCCGGTTGCCGGACTGAGGTTGTTCACCCACTTGACGTAGGTCAGGCCCGACGACGACTTGGGAACGTTGAGGGTTCCACGCCCGACGTTTCCGACTGCCCCGCCGCCGCTGCGGTAGCGGGTGAAGCGGATCAGTCGGTCCTTCGGGGGAATTCGCCCGTATTGTTGCTCCTGACCGCTCGGCTCGTGGATGCGTGGACCGAAGCGGACTTCGCCGTTCAGGCTGTCGACCAGAAAATGGGAATCGGTCGGGCTGGAATTGGCGAAGTCCTCGACTTCGGTCCAGCGCTCGAATGTGCCATCGCCGCGGTCGACCTCGATCGTTTCGGGATCGTCTCCGGATAGCCGGCGGGGTAAGATCGGTGGGCTGAGCAGCGAGAAGTGCTGAGCGGGGTTTCCGTCGCTTCTCCCGAGATCCTCGCCGATGACTTCGAAAGAGTGGGTGGCTGTCACCATGCCGCCGATGCTCTGCGGGCGGAACCCGTGGACGATCGGGGAGCCGTCGTAGAAGCGCTCCTCGGGTCGCCGGCGGGCGGCACGGCAGCGAATCCAGCAGGCTTCGAGAGCACGATTGCCGGCCCGCAGCTCCCAGAGCGCGCAGGTTCGTGGCACGATCAGGAGAACCCGTCCGTTGCGGTTCAGACCACGGGTGTTGTCGAGGCGAGGGCCCAGCTCGGCGCACTCCGGCTCGATCTGGCGAAGCAGGCTCAGCTCCTCGGCCGGCGGCAGCAGTGGCGCCCAGTCGGCCCCGTTCCAGAACTCCCAGGTCAGCGGCGGATCGTCCTGGTTGATGTTCGGGGCGCGGAGCGTTTCGCACTGGAGGTTGAGTCGAATCACGTGACCGGCCATGTTGTCGGCGAATCCGAGGTAAAAAGTATCGCCTTCGACCGGTACGTCCTGAAATACTGTGATCTCCGCCCGCTCCCATTGAAGCCGCGAGGTCACGTCTTCGTAGTCGTACCCGTCGCCGGGGGCGCCTTCCCGCCGTCGAGCGAGGATACAGTAGCGGAGGTTGGGAACGCGGATCTTCAGGTCGGCATCGGTGGTGAAGTTGACCGAAGCCCGCGTCTCGGTCTGACGCGTCGCCACCTCGGTGCCCCGGCCAATGACCTTCAGGTCGTCCTGTGGCGCGGTGAGCCAGAAGGTCAGCTCGGCGCTCGCCGGAACCGGTGGCGACGGCCGCGCGCCGATCAGTTCCAGGAACTTCAGAAAATCGCGCTCGGGAACGTTGTTGAGCCGGTACAGTAGGATGTCGGTCATCCAGGCGAACAGCTCGATGAGCGTCACTCCCGGATCGGCGACGTTGTGATCGGTCCACTCGGGACAGTATTGAGGGATCCGTCGCTTGGCTTCGTCGACGAGATCCTGGAAGCTTCGTGGATCGACGATCGGGGTAGTGGCGGGCATCGACGTCACTCCTCTCCTGGAATCCGATAGAACGGATAGACGAGGCTACGCTCGTCGTTGGTGGACTTCACGACGTAGCTGATCTCGATCAGAATCTTGGCGGGATCATCGGGGTCGGTCTGGACGTCGACGTTGGTCACGGTGATCCGCGGCTCCCACCAGCCGAGCGCTTCCAGCACGTGGTAGCGGATAAGACCGGCCGTCGTCGCGTCGTTCGGCGCGAACACGAGGTCGTGAATGGCGCAGCCGAAGTTCGGGCGCATCCGTCGCTCGCCCCGGGCGGTCGAGAGGATCAGGAAGATGCCCCGGCGAATCGCCTGGTCCTCGGAGGCAAGCGCGATGCCCCCGCGCCCGTCGACCCCCAAGGGAAAGGCCCAGCCCGAACCCGAGAAGCTTCGACTGGCTTCGTCCATGTTTATGCTCCCGCAAGTGTAGAATCGGGCACCCGGCCCCGAGGGCGCCCCACATCGGTGCCTCGACACCCACCCCGGACAAGTATATTGGAGGGATACTTCCAACCCCCTTCCTAACCGGGCGCTAGTTGATCTGAACCAGCGAGCCCTGAATTTGCAGGATGCCGGACGATTTGAGCGACATCTGCGCCTCGGCCTCGACGGATACTTGCAAGCCCTTGAGAGAGAGGGTGCCGGCCTGGGTGCTCACTTCGGCGTTCCCCGCCTCGGTTTTGACCGAGACGTTTCCGGACTGCGACTCGACCGAGATGTTGCCGGTCGGCGCCTGGACGGTGATGTTGCCACTATCGGACTTGACGGTCACGTTTTGGGTCGCCTCGATTGTCGCGTTTTGTTTGGCCGTGACGCTGATGTCGCCGTTGGCCTGAATCGTGATTTTATTGGACGACGACTCGATCTTGATCAGGTTGTTGCCGGTCTTATCGACGATCGAAACGCTCTCCGAGCCGCTCTTGTCGTCCATCGTGAGGACGTGGCCCGACTTGGTGGTGATGGTGATCTTTTCCGCGCTGTCGGTGTCGTCGAGATCGATGGTGTGGCCGGCGCGGGTCTTGATCAGTCGCTGGTTGACCTTGTTGTCGCCGCCGACGACCTCGCTGTTCTTTTTCGGCGGTGCGTCCTTGCCGTTCCAGAGGGCGCCGAGAATAAAGGGGCGGGTCATATCGCCGTGCTCGAACGACACGAGCACCTCGTCGTCGATCTCCGGGATGAACAGAAAGCCACGGTTGTTTCCGGCCATCGGCGCCGCGATGCGCGCCCAGTAGCTCTCGTCGTTGTCGTCGAGCCAGGGGAACTTCACTTTGACTCGGCCGAGGTTTCCGTCGGGATCCTGGTTGTTGGTGACCACGCCGACCACGACGTTTGGCACGGTCACGCCACGCTCCTTCGGCTCGATCAGCTCCAGAACCGAGTTGGTTTGCCGTCCGCTCACCACGAACGCGGTCGTGTAGCCACCCTGCGATGGGTTGATCGTGTGGGTTGTCGAGGTAACGTAGTAGTCACCCGAGAGGCGCGATCCAACCGATTTGATTGACACCGTGAGCCCGGGCTTGAGCGAGGCGTCGCCCATCGAGACGCCTTCTGCCTGGATGAACGTTCCATCGAGGTCGTTGAAGATCGCCTGGGCGAGATTGTTGGCCTCGGTCTGATCGGTAACCGGCATGTTCACGACGTAGGTCGTGTTGGAGCTGAACGCCGACGAGGCAACGCTACTGCCGGTCCCGCTGATTCCGGTCGTGGGCGCGAGCTCTCCGCTCGTCGCCTGGCCGACGATTGCCTGCTTGGAGATGGGATCCCAGGCGCGAACCGTCACCTGATCCGACTGAAACGACGCGGACACCTTGACTCGAAGACTGAGCAGGTTCTGGCCGAACGTCTGGTCAGGCCCCTTGGTCTGCCCTCGTTGCGGCTTGCGGAAGTGAAGGGTAGAGCCATCCATGAAAAGCTCGAATCCGATCCGGGCGGCCCGCTCTTTGAGAAAATCCCAGTTGGTCTGGTTGTGCTGGAGAACGTAGTCGTGAACGGTGGACGTCGTGTCGGCGGAGATCTGGAGACCGGCGCTCTGAGCGACCTTGCTCGCGATATCGCTGTCGGTCATCTGGAGGTACGACTTGCTTTGTCGGCCTCGGTGGAGTCGGTGTGATTTCGCGTAGCCCCGAACGGTGAGCAGGGGCGCGTGATCGAGCGTCGCGTCCAGATCGACCGAGGTGATCTCTCCCTTGACGATCGACGACACACCGCTTCCCTGCCATCCGGCAAGGATCTCGACCATCTTTCCGATCGAGAAGGTGTCCTGACTCACGATCTTGAACAGCGTGTGCTGGCCGGGGTTCGTGTCATCGCCGAAATCGTGGAGACGGATGACGAACATGTCGGGAAGATGCAGGCTCTGCTCGACGACAACCTCGGTTACCCGGTGCATCGCCTCGTCGGAAAGATCGCTTCCGTCCAGTGTGATGTGGACGACCGGCAGCAGCATCTGGGTCGCGGAAACGGACATCGCTCGTCACCTTTCTAGGACACCGGTGGTATTGCCAGCTTTTGCCCTGGCCGAAGCCGAAGCGGGTCATCCAGATTGTTGAAATCGGCGATGAGTCGCCATTTCTTCGGGTCGCCGTACTCCTGGAAGGCAATCGTATCGACTGTCTCGCCGGGGCCGACGATGCGCACTTTCTGGGTATTCGCGACCGAGGTCGGGTTCTGCGGCGGAAAAGTGCCTTCCTGCTCGACCTGCTGGAACGTGACGTCAAGGGTCGCGCGGACCGGCGTACCATCCGACAGGAACATGGTGAAGCGCTGGGTTATCTGGGTGATGACGGATTTGAAGCTCCACGAGTTGCCCCACCGGAAGCTCACCCGAGGAGGTCTTCCGGCCTGGCTGTTCTGATCCTTCAGACTCGGATCGACCTTCATCAGGTTCAGAACCTTCTCGGTGTAGGTTCGGACGTCCGGCGCCGGACCGCCGCTGGACGGCTGGGAGTACGTGTCGAACAAAAGGGACACCGTCATGGTCATCGTTCCGCCGCCCTGGAAGCTCACCAGCGGCAGATCACGACCGATGATGTCGTTGCGCTGCCAGGTGTTGCTCTTGGAGAAGCTGTATTCGGTCGGATTGAAAAGGCAGTCAACGACCTTCTGGTTCTTGTCTTCGTTCCAGATGTAAGCCTTGACCGGCTTACCGGATGCCGAGCTGAAGCCCGTCGCCATGAATCGTTCCCTCGCTTTCCTCGCCTACCAGGTACGCAATCCGCGCGGCCGGCCGAGGCGCTCCCGCTCCACGGCCAGACGCTGCTTGAGCATCGCGTACACCTGTCTGGCTAACTGATCGAGATCCGGTGGCTTTGGCCCCTCGGGGCCGGCTGAGCCAGAACCGGAGGCGGTTGTCGTCGTAGCCGGGCCGGTTGGACGATTGCTGACCGCGGATGCGCCCTCTTCCTGGCGCGCGACGTCCTGCCGACGAAGCGGCAGAATGTCGGGCGCGTGTTCGCGCGCGAAGACCAGAGGCGGCATCGTCGAAGCCGCGGCGGACGTCGCGGCGGTCGACGCGGGGAATCCCCGCTCGATTCGGGTCACCGCCGAGCCAACACTGGGCGATGCTGGCATCGGCGCGGCCAGAGCCAGGTCCGGCGCCGGGCTCGCGTCGGCACGGGGCACGTCGACGACGAGCACGTTCAAGGGAGTGAGCCCGGACCCGCTGTCCCGCCTGCTCGCCGGCTCGAACGGCTCCGGACCGTTCAACGCCCAACCGACCAGGCTCCGATGCGCGATCGACCCCGAGGCGCCCGTCGAGGCGACATCGCCTGGCCTGCCCTGACCGATGAACGGCAGCTCCGATTCGATTGATCGCGACGGCCCGCCGAGCGCCAGCGCCAACCGCTCCTCGTCCGTCGCGGATCGATCGTCGCGCCCGGTCGCCCCGGTGCTAGACCGTTGGATCACTCGCTGGACCATCATCGGTCCAGTCGTCGACGCGATGGGCGAGGACGACGGTAACGGCGTGCCGGCAGCCGCCACGCCGACGATCGGGCGCGCGGCTGCGACCGATGCGCCAGGGCGCATTGGCGTCGGAGGACTCACGAAACGAGTCGTGGAGAGATTCACCGAGGAGGCAATGGTCGAATGGATCGACGGTCGCGGGCTCAACCAGGCCGAGCCGGGTTCGGAAGCCGCGCGTGTGCTGCTTGCGCTTCTGACCGTTCCGGTGGGCCCTGCCGGAGAGGATGGCGTGGCCGGTGACGACCGTCGGCCTACGATCACGCTTGCCAACCCGGATTCGTCGACTGCCGCGTTCGCCGTGGCCAACGTCGGTGTGGCCGACCCCGCCGCCGTCGCTAGCGGCATCGGCATCGATCGCGTGGCGGCCGTCTCCCGCGACGAGGTCCCGAGGATTACCTGCAAGTGGCCGGGGCGGCGCGCCACCGGCACCGCGTTGGCCAGGGCGTCGATCCCGTCCAGGGAGATCGTTCCGCGAGCGCCGGCGACCGTCAGCGTTCCCCCGGCGCGGGCCCGGGTCTCCTCGTAGGCCGTGGCCGTCACTTCCCGCCCCCGGACGAACTCCAACCGAACGCCCTGCTGTGCCAGGTAACGCTCGACCTCGGGCTGGACCGAGGGCCGGCGCCCCGATCGCCAGGGATCCTGGCCCACGACCCAGTCCACCACGATGCGAACGGGCTCCGGACGGCTCCTGAAGCGGCGAGGCGCGGCGCGCGCCGCCTCAGCCGGTAGGGCCGGAGCTCGGCGCTCCGGCCGGTCGTCGGTATCCGGCTCGGGAATCGCGAAGGTGAGCGCCGGTCCGATCTCCCTCGCGATGGGGGATATCGCCCCGGTCGTCGGCGCACCGATGGCGGATGCTTCCAGGAAGGGTACGGCGATCGAGGGCGCTCCGACCGAGGCCAGCCCGATGGACGGTACTTCGACCGAGGGAACTCCCTCGGAGCGCCGCCCGATCGACGTTGGGCCGGTGAAGGCTGGTTCGATCGTGGATGCTCCCACGGAAGAGGCCGCGACGCGATGCGCCCTTTCCGAGGGAGCCGCGTTCCGCAACGGTCCGATCGACGGACGTTCGATCCGGCGACTTCCGATCGCCGCTGTGGTCGGCGCGCGACCGGTTGCACTGCCCATAACCGGCGCTGCCGCTCCCGCTGTCTCAACCGGAGCGACGAGAGCTCTCAGCGCACCCGGACGCTCCGCGACGAGGTTCGCGCGGTCGAGGACCTCGAGGACCCCCAGCGCGACCGGGCCAGTCGGCGACGAGACGACGAACGATCCGCCCGCGCGGGCACGAGACGCGTCGTATCGGTGGGCGGGAACCGCGTGCCCGCGAACGATCTCGACCTGCACACCTCGCGACTCGAGTCGGCGCGCGGCCTCCCGGGCGCGCTCCATAACCGCCGGGCGCTGCCACGGGTCGGCGCCGGCCACCCAATCCAGGGCGATCCGTACCCTCACGGGAGTTTCGTTCGTCGGCGACACCGGGGAGAAGGCTGGCGCCGCCGTCGCAATCCCCTGGAGAATGGAGCTCGGCGTGATCCCGGTCGCCTGCTTCGCGGTGGTTCGGCTGGTTGGCGCCGTTCGGCTTACCGTTCGCGGCCCCAGCCCACCGACCGCGCGTTCCGGATGCTGAACCGGTGTCGTCGACGGCTCGACCGTGGGCGAGACGACGGTCGCATCCTCGTCCCCGACTACCGGGACGAGTGGCAGCGAAAGCGGTGCGCTGAACCGCGATTGAGCGCCGAGATCACGCGCCATGGTCGGAGACCTTGGCGCGGTGGCCAGGCTCGGCCCAGGGCGATTGCCGAGATCCAATGCGATCCGGGAGGTGATCGGTTCCTCTGGCGCTCGGGGTAGCCACTGTCCACGGGTCAGCAAAGGTCGGTCGCCCGATTCCATCGTTTCCACGGTTGGGATGTCGGCGTCGAACGAGGGACCGGGACGGAACTGCCCGGCAGCCGGGCGCGGTTCACGAGACGAGACGTCGGGGGCTCGGGTTGCGCGCGCCGAACGGCGTACGCTGGTCGGCGCGACGAGGAGACGGAGGAAGCCGGGCCGGGCCGCGATGAGATTCGCCTGTTCGACAACGTCGACGTCGGACAACGATAGCGGGCCAGCCACGCTCAAAACGTTGAAGGCCGCCCGCGAGCGCCCCTGGCGCGAATCGTATCGTGACGGCGGGACCCGACGCCCACGGACGAGCTCAAGTCGAACGCCTCGTTCGGCGAGCTCCTGGGCGATCGGCCGGAACTGTGCCGCCAGGTCCTCCCTCGTCCAGACCTCGTCCCCAGCAACCCAGTCCAGGGCGATTCGCACTGTCTCCAAGGGGGTAGCGCCCGCGCGGAGCCCGGTTTGGATGGTGGAGCGAGCGACCTCAGATGTTCGCGACTCGACCGATCCCTGGCCGCGAATCGGACGCTGCCAAACCGAAGGCCGAGGGAACCTGAGCCGGGTAGGGCTCGGCGCCAATTCGGGCGGACCGAGCCGTTCGACGATCGGGCTCGCGGCCGCGATCGTGAGGGGGGTGGGCAGCGTGCCGATCGCGGGCTGTCGCGATCGCGCGGGTGGTCTCACTCCAGGGACGAGAGGAGTAGGAGCGCCAGAGTCGTCGGTCGTCTCGTAGCGCTCGTCCACGATCGCAAGCGGTAGGGCGAGCGGCAGACCGTAAGGCAGGACGTCGCTTGGAGCAAGCGTCGCCGGTAGCGCGGCGCGCCCGGGCGCCAGCACCCTGGGCGAGACGACGACCTGGAGGGCGCTGGTGCTCTGCCCGATCACCACCGCCCGATCGAAGATGTCCACCGTATCCAGGGAGACCGTTCCAGCGGGTCCGAGAAGGCTGAGCGGACCCGTCGGCTGGTCCAGATCGGGCGGATAGCGATGCGCGGCCACGGCGTGACCCCGCACGATCTCGACCCGAATCCCCTGGAACTCGAGCGCGCGCAACGACTCGCGGGCGCGCTCGATGATCTCCGGGCGTTGCCAGGGATCGGCGCCGGCCACCCAGTTCAGGGCGATCCGTATCGAGGTGGGCTCCGGCCCATCCGACGGCGCGCCCCCGACGAGACCGCGTTCGATCGCCCTCCGCCCGACGCCGAATCTCCGCCAGATCGATCCCCGCGTCACGGTCGGGGCAAGGGCTGCTCCGCGACCGACGAAAGCCGGAGAAGTCGCGGAGGGTACGCGTCCAGGTCTGGCTGCCGGTTCCGCGCTTGGATCGGCCGAGCGCATCAGGGCCGGCGGCGGGAGCGGGGGAAGCGACGGGCGGGGCGGCGTGAGCGTAGCGGGATGGCCCTCCCTCGACTCCGCGGAAAGCGGCGCGCCAATCAGCGGAGCGCTGGGAACGAGGGCCGACGGCGAGCCGGGCGCCGAACCGGCCGGGGCGGGTCCGATCGTGACGGCGGACGCGATACGCGTCGCGAATCTATCGGCGACTCTGGGCTGGAGTGCCGTCACCGGTCGGGGCCGGGGCGATGGCGTCAGAAGAGGCGCCGGCACGACGATCGGTCGCCTCGTTCCAAACGGTTGAGGGCGGCCTTCGTCCTCTCCCCGGACAGCGGAACCCGCCGCGGCCGCTGAGGTCGGCTCCGAAGCCGGCCTGACCGGGTGAACGAGTGCGGGCGGACGATAGCGCGATGGCGCCACCACCTGAAGTCGGTTGGGCCGCTGCGCGACCAG
>JAJPKB010000649.1 GCA_021323915.1 Chloroflexota bacterium
CCGTCCCAGCAACGAGCACCAAGTCGCCGGTGACCGAGAGGCCGCCGTCCATTCCCACGCCCCCGCCGCGCGACCTGATCGATCTCGAGCGGCGCCTGAAAACCAGCGCGACGCCGGTGGCGCAGCCGACGACGCAGCGGTCACCCGACTACGGAGTGGGATCGGAACAGACCTTCTGGGTGGCGAATCAGATCTCGAAGAGCTACTTCCAGGCTCGGGCTCGAATCGTCTATAAAACGGCGCACGCGTACTGGTACGTCCAGGATGGCGTTAATCTGCCCGCGGCGGACGTCAAGAGCGCGGCGGACTATTTCGAGAACCGCACCTACGCGGTCGAGCACCAGCTTTTCGGAAGCGAATGGACGCCGGGAATCGACAACGACGTTCACATCACCATTCTGGTCGGGAACATCCCCGGCGTGGGCGGGTATTACAGCACCGCGGACGAATATACGACAGCGGTGAATCCCTTCAGCAATCAGCGTGAGATGATCTACATCAACGTTGACGCGGTTCGCCCCGGTGCCCCGGGATTCAACGCGACCGTGGCGCACGAATTCATGCACATGATTCAGTTCCACGTCCACCGTTGGCAGAACAGCTGGGTAGACGAAGGGTCGGCCGAGCTAGCCGCGCAGGCTGTCACCGGTTCTCCCAGCAGCGCGATCAGCGCGTTTGAGCAGCAGCCCAACACTCAGCTCAACGCGTGGGCGAGCGAGCCCGAGGCGGCAATTCCTCACTATGGCGCTGCGTACCTCTTCATGCGTTACGTCTCGGAGCAGCTCGGGGGATTCAGCTCGATCGGGAAAGTAATTGCCGAGCCGTCACGCGGCATGGCGAGCTTTCAGCGATTTTTCCAGGGATTGAGTCCGCCCCGGACGTTCGACGACGTGTTTGCCGATTGGATTGCGGCGAATCAGCTGGATAATCCGTCGTTGGACGGTGGGCGCTACGGATACCGTGGCTTGCCGTTACACCTAGCGGTACAGTCTGGTCCAGCAATCGGGCAGTCTCTGCGGGGCCAGGTGAATCAGTTTGGCACCAATTACTACCGGATCCAGGCCACCGGACCGATCACGGTAGCGTTCAGCGGGGCCCCGACCACCGAACTGATCGGCGCAACCCCGCACGGCAACCGGTTCGAGTGGTGGAGTAACCGTGGCGATTCGATCGACACACGCCTGACCCGGCCGGTGGATCTTCGAAACGTGAGGAAGGCCACGTTGCAGTTCTGGCTCTGGTACGACGTCGAAAAGGACTTCGACTACGGCTACGTCGAGGCTTCATCGGACGGCGGCGCGACCTGGAAGACGCTCCCGGCAAACGACACGACAACAAGCGATCCGAACGGTCAAAATTATGGAAACGGATTTACTGGCGATTCGGGCGGATCGCGTCCCTCCTGGGTCCACGAGACCGTCGATTTGAGCTCCTACGCGGGACGGCAGATTCTCCTTCGTTTCGAATACGTGACCGACGATTCGTATAACGCCGACGGCATCGCGCTTGACGGCGTCGAGATCCCGGAGATCGGCTTTCGTGACAACACCGAATCCGACGATGGCTGGCAGTCCGAAGGCTGGGTGCGAATCGACGATAGCTGGCCGCAGAGCTATCTCGTCGAGGCGTTGATGCCGTCGAGCCAGAATCCGGTGCAGAGAATGATTTTAGATGGGGAAGACCACGGCACGCTCAAGCTGGCGAACACGGAATCAGCCATCATCGCGGTGGCCGGACTATCTCCGATCACGACGCACCCGGCTCCGTTCGAGCTTCGACTCAGCGCCGACTGATCGCTTGCCGCGACCGGATGACAGTGAGATTGCCGCTATGATTGCGCGGGTGTATACTCTTGACCACTCTGGTGGCGCGCCGTTTTTTCGTGACGGAACCGGTCGCGGGAGGGTTGATGGGATGGACGTTGTGTTGCCGAAGTGCCAGAAGTGCAAAGCGGGAGATCTCGTACCGCTGTCAGACTTCGGTAGCGGTGGTGCGCCGATCCACTTCAAGGCGTGGGTATGTACGAATCCGGAGTGCGGCTTCAACATCAAGATTAGGAATGGCGACGTGTATATGAACGAGCCAATCGGAAACGTCAATTTCCACGCGCCGAGGTCGCAGCGCTTTTCGTGATCCCGCCCCCAACAGACGGGGTCCTCAATCTTCCATTCCGGGTAGCAGATGGACCGTCATCGTCTTGGCCGCCAGGTCGATAGCGCACACGACGTCGGCGATCGCCGGTATCAGTATTTCGTTCACACCCCGGCCCACGACGTACACGTCATTGCTTCCCGTGCGCAGCACCTCGACGATCGGACCGAGGCAGCGTCCGTCGTCAGTCCAAACCTCGAGACCCACGATCTGGTGCCAGAAGTACTGATCGGGAGCTAACTCCACCGCCTCGGAGATCGGAATCTGTACGTCCTGATCGGTCAGGGTCGACGCGACAGTCGCGTTGTCGATTCCCTCGAGTTTCAGGATCGCCGACCCGCGTTCGAGGCGTGCATTCTGAACGCGGTAGGGCCGAAGTCTGTCCCCGACGTGAATGGTGTGAAGCTGAAGAAAGCGATCCGGGAAGTCGGTCAATACTTGGACGCGCACGTCGCCGGCCAATCCGACTGGCCCCAAGACGTGACCAATCACTAGAAAGCGGACCTCGTGATCGGTCGGGGTTCGCGCGCGTTCGGGGGTGACGGATGACTGATCGGGTTCGTCGCTCACGGGAGCGCTTGGTCAGAGAATTTCGAGAACCGCGCGCTTTCCTTGCTTGGCGGCCGCCACCTTGAGAAGAGTTCGAATGGCGTTAGCGATGCGGCCCTCTTTCCCAATGATCTTGCCCATATCCTCTTGCGCGACCTGGAGCTCCAGGATTATCGATTGTTCTCCCACGACCTGAGTCACCCGGACCTGATCCGGGTTCTCCACGAGTGCCTTCGCGATATATTCCACGAGCTCTTTCATCGGGCTCTCCTGGCGGCAATGCGGTTACGACCAACGTAGCAACGGGTTGGAAGAATATGAAACGGAAAATGACCGCGAATGGGTTCGGTCGCGGCCGTCGGGAATTCAGCCCGCGGCCGCGGACGCGGCAGACTCGTTGGGGGATGATTCCGGAGTTCGCTCGACAACGCCGGTCCATCCTAGGATGCGCTGTACTGCCTCGGTCGGTTGCGCGCCATGGGAAAGCCAGTAGCGTACCTTCTCGGCGTTCACCTTGGCAGTCGGTGGATTGGTCAATGGATTGTAAAGACCGACGGTCTCGATAAACCGTCCGTTTCGAGGGGACCGCGAGTCAGTGACGACCACTCGATAGGTCGGTTGTTTTTTGGCTCCCATCCGACGTAGTCGGATCCTTACAGGCATATCGGGTACTTAGTCCTCCATCCGGTGACGATAAGAAGTCTGGTGAGTGTCCATGATCGCAGTAACGACAGAATGATAACACGGCATCGCTTTGCCCGTCAACGTAAGTAGCGGACAATAACATTTGTCGATATACTGAACCCGGAACCCGAAATCGATTTGGTGTGAGGCTGACTTGAATGTTCGCGGTTTGTTGACGACGAGCCGGATGACCGAGTTCTGGAACGTCTTGCGCGAGGTCGACCCGCAGAACGCGATTCGCGAGGCCGATCAACCGGTTCGGGTCATTATCTGCGGGCCGGTGGGCTCGGGAAAACGGGCACTCGCCCGGACCCTGGGCGGGAATGGACCGGCTGGTAACCCGCTCTCAAGGGTCGTTCTCGACGTCCTGGACGTCCCAGACGACGTCCCTATCGCCGTTCCATCGGCAGATCTGTACCTCTACGTCGCGCGCGAGGGCGACGATCTGGGCCCATTGCAGCGAAGCCATCTACGTCAGCTTTCCCATCAGTCCGGCCGGGTTCTGCGTATTCTGACCAGGCGAGACGGATGGCTCTCGTCCGAGCGCCTGGGGGCACCGGTCGGTTCGGATCCAGCGTTCCTTCCGATTCCAACCGTCGTCACCAGGCTGGGCGACGACGAGGCGATTCGCCGAGACGTTATGCCGACTCTTCTCCGCCAAATGCCTCACCTTGCTCTGCCGTTGGGAAGGCATTTGACGTCGACTAGGCAGGCTGCCGCAGAATATCTGATCGCCGATACCGCGCGGGTTAACGCGGAGTTCGCCGTCATGTCCAGTCTCCCGGCGCTTGTTCCGGTCGTCGGCACGTTCGCATCGGTCGGAACCGATCTCGTGGTCCTGACCAAGAATCAGGTGATGCTGCTGTTGAAGCTCGCGCTGGTCTACCAGCGACCGATCGACAACCGCGTGCAGATGTTCGCCGAGGTCGTTCCGGTCATCGGCGCCGCGTTCTTCTGGAGGTCAGCGGCTCGCTCGCTCATAGCGTTGCTGCCCGGTCCACTGGCGATCGCGCCTCGCGGAGCGGTTGCCTACGTGGGAACGTACGTCATGGGTAAAGCTGGGCAGTATTACTACCAGTGGGGTCGGCGGCCATCGTCGGACGTTCTCGATTCTTTTCGGGAGGACGCTTTGCGCCAGCTTGGCGGATTCACGCCGTTGCTGGAGCGAGTTGGCCGTCGCTTCAAATTTCCCTGATGGCATAGCTATTGCCCCACCGGGTGACCGGTCACCCGCACGATCCTCTTGACGTCGCGGCGGCCCGCCCCTGGGGCGCGTACGTCCGCCAAGGAGTGAAACTACCGTGTCTGATCCCCTGAAGATTCTGATCATGTCTGCCGAAATGGTGCCGTTCGCCAAGACTGGTGGCCTAGCCGACGTGTCTGGCGCGCTGCCAAAAGCGCTCGCGCGTTTGGGTGACGATGTTCGCGTGGTGTTGCCACGATACGGGCGAATCGATCCGGAACGGTTCAGCATGGCCGAAGAGGTCCAAACCTTCCCGGTGCCCATGGATGACCTGCAGGAGCCGGTCTCGATCCTCAAGACCGATACCGTGCCCGGCGTGCCGGTCTATTTTGTCAACAACGAGAAGTACTTCAACCGGGAGGGAATTTACGGGTACCCGGACGACGGCGAACGATTCATCCTCTACTGTCGCGCGGCGCTCGAGATGCTCCGCCAGTTGAACTGGAAGCCTGACATTATCCATTGCAATGATTGGCACACCGGTATCGTGCCGAATTGGCTCAAGACGACCTACAAGAACGACCCATTCTTCGCCGATACCGCGTCGGTTTTCACGATTCACAACCTTCAGTATCAGGGCCTGTTTGGTTGGCGAATCCTCGAGGTGGCGGGGATTGAAGAGTACGGATTCCTTCATCATCCCCAGATCGGTGAGCTCGCCGACGTCGTAGATTTGATGGCCCGGGGTCTCAACTTCGCAGACGTCATCAACACCGTGTCGGAGCGGTATGCTCAAGAGATTCTCACGCCCGAGTTCGGCGAGAAGCTGGATCCGTTGTTGATCGACCGACGGGAGCGTCTCTTCGGTATCTTGAATGGGGTCGATTACGACGAGATTAATCCGGCCACCGATCGTTACATCGCCCAAAACTTCGACGGCGACCACCTGGACGACCGTGAGGCGAATAAGCTGGCCCTCCAGCGCGAGTCTAATCTTCCCCAGGATCCATCGGTCCCGCTCGTTGGAATGGTGTCGCGACTCGCGGATCAGAAGGGGTTCGATCTGCTCGCCGGCTGCTTCGACGCGATGATGAACTGTCTGAACATTCAGTTCGTCCTCCTGGGCACCGGCGATCAGCACTATCACAACGTTTTTTCGCAATTTGCCCAGAAGTATCCTGATCGGGTCGCCATCTATCTCACGTTCAACGCGGCGCTGGCTCAGAAGATCTACGCCGGCTCGGACATGTTCCTGATGCCGTCGCGCTTCGAGCCGTGCGGGCTCGGACAGCTAATCAGCCTGCGGTACGGCTCGATCCCGGTCGTTCGCCACACCGGAGGCCTGGCCGATACGATTCAGAACTTCGATCCCCGAACCAACCAGGGAAATGGCTTCTCGTTCGAGCGTTACGACCAGATCGACCTCTACACCGCGCTGGTGCGTGCCGTCGAAAACTACAAGCACTCCGACACCTGGCGCATTCTCCAGGAACGAGGCATGCAGGCCGATTATTCCTGGTCGTCCTCGGCGCGAAAATACGAAGACCTGTATCGAAGGGCGCTCGAGTTTCGTCGTCGGGAAGCCGCCGTCACCAGATAGAGGGAGAAAAACATGCCTCAGCTTCGCCAGGATCTCGTGACCCAGCGGTGGGTCGCGATCGCGACCGAGCGTGCCAAACGTCCGAGCTCGTTCAGCCGCGCGGCAGCAGTTCCAGTTCCGCCCGCGGCGACCTGTCCGTTCTGCGTTGGGCACGAGTCGATGACGCCCCCCGAAGTCATGGCGTACCGGACGCCGGGATCGGAGCCCAATACGCCCGGTTGGGAGGTTCGAGTGGTTCCGAACCTGTATCCGGCGTTTGGCCCGGCGGATATCGAGCCCATTGTCTCGAAGGAAGGTCCCTACGAGACGATGACCGGCGTCGGCATCCACGAAGTCCTGATCAGCAGCCCGTCCCACGCCGACGACTTCGCCCAACTGTCGGCGGGACAGACCGCGAAAGTCGTGCGGGCGTTCGTCGAGCGGTACGAGGCCCATCGGTCCAATCCGGCGATTCGGTACATGTTGATCATCAACAACCACGGCAAGGAGGCGGGTGCGTCGCTCGAGCATCCCCACTCTCAGCTGTTCGGAATTCCGCTGGTTCCCTCCGCGCTCCGCGAGGAGCTAGATGGAACGCGCCGCTATCGGGCGGAACACGGCGGATGCGCCTATTGCGAGATTCTTTCCACCGAGCAGAAGGAGAAGGTCCGGGTCGTCGCCGAAAACGACGACTTCCTGACCTACGCCCCGTTTGCCTCGCGGACTCCCTTCGAGACGGCGATCCTGCCAAAGTGGCACTCGGCACGCTTCGAGGAGATGAGCGCCGGCCAGCAAGTCAACTTCGCCCGCGCGCTCCACGATTTGACCGCCCGCATTCATACCGGATTGAACGATCCGCCGTACAACTTCTACGTCCACACCGCGCCGGTTCATTCTACCGACGACGTGGACTACCACTGGCACCTTGAGCTTCTACCCAAGCTCTCCATTGCCGCGGGGTTCGAGCTCGGAACCGGGTTGATGATCAACGTGGCGACTCCGGAAGCGGCGGCCGAGTATCTCCGTGCTGTTGATGACAATGCCCACTCGGCCGGCGCCTCACCCACGGTGCACTAACCGTCGCTTCAATCGGACACGCGCTTGCCGTTCCGCCGGGGAGACTCGGCGGACGGATCCCCGGGCCTCATCCCCGCTGGCCGACACGTCGCACATCTGATAGATTGTCTATGTGGTACAGATTCTCGTCGTCGCGATCTTGGCTATCGGGTTTATATCGCTCCTGCGATTGTTCGTGTTCGCCAGGATAAGATTCGTGCGCGCGCCCTACTGCCCCGTCTGCTGTGAGTCCCGGGGACGGATCCTCGGGGTGGGCGAACGCACGGATTATCCCTATTTTCGATGTCCCCACTGCGGTCACGTCTTCGTGGGCGAAGCATCGCCTCGACGGCCGGTTTGACCCGCCAACGCGGGTGGTGTTGCACCGCGAAGACTGGCGTGATAAAATAACTCCCGACAACGCCGGGGATGGACGATCCCCGCCTTTAAACCAGTCCCGAGAGGCTGGAAAGGGAAGAATGTCGATGTCACCTCGTGC
>JAJPKB010000131.1 GCA_021323915.1 Chloroflexota bacterium
CCGGCCAGGGTATCGAAGTCCATCTTGAAGTCGAGATTATCGCCGTTAATCATCGCCGCGGATGACCCGCCCGGGATCACCGCCTTGACCGGGCGGTCGTCGATCATGCCGCCACTGTGCTTATAGATCAGGTCGCGGAGGGTCGTGTTGAGCGGTAGCTCCTTATTGCCCGGCTCGCGGACGTGCCCGCTGACGCAGTAGATCTTTGGTCCCGCGTTGCGTGGGGGCGTTCCGATGCTCGTGTACCACTCAACCCCATGACTCACCAGCATCGGAATGTTGCACACCGTTTCCACGTTCTGGACGTTCGTGGGCATATTGTAGACGCCCTGCGCGGCCGGAAACGGCGGTCGCGGGCGGGGCATCGGCCGATTTCCCTCCAGGGATTCGATCAATGCCGTCTCTTCGCCACATATGTACGCGCCGGCGCCCCGAAAAAGGATGATCTCGGTATCGAACCCACTTCCGAGAACGTTCTTGCCGACGTACCCTCGTTCATACGCCTGTTTCAGGGCGCCCGACAGCCGTTTGTATCCCAGCGCGAACTCGCCCCGGCAGTAAACGATGGCCGTGGGAATCTGCATCGCGTAGTTAGAGATCACGATTCCTTCGATCAGTTGATGCGGATCGTTTTCCAGGATAGCGCGGTTACTGAACGTGCCGGGCTCGCTTTCATCTCCGTTGACCAGCAGATATTTTTCGCGCTTGCCTTTCGGAACAAATCCCCACTTCATACCGGTCGGGGCACCGGCGCCGCCACGCCCTCGCAGCCCCGAGTTCTTGACCATGTCGATGATCTGGTCTGGCTGCAGCTCCGCGAGCGCCTTCGGAAGCGCCTGATAGTCGCCGTGGGCGAGCGCGACGTCGATATCCCAGGAGTTGGGTACGCCCACGTTGCGGAGGAGGATTGGCTCGTACGCGGTCGACTCAGACACGGCTGGCACCACCTTCCGGCGCCGGTTCCCCCCGATACCGGGGAGAGGCGGCAAGCTTCGCGAGGATCTCGTCGATCCGTTCCTCGGTTAGAGGACCGTGGTACGCTCCGTCTGCGATCATCATCGGGGCCAGGTCGCAAGCCGCCAGGCACTCCATCGGCTGCAGCGTGAACGTGCCATCCGGCGTCGTCTCACCCGGCTTGATCCCCAGCTTCTTCGAGAGGTATTCGATCATCTGATCCGAGCCGCGCAAAAAGCAGGCGATGTTCTTGCACGGCATCAGAATGTGCTCGCCGACCGGATGGTCGTAGAGCATATCGTAGAACGTCACCAGCATCTGCAGCGCGTTGGGATCGAGTCCCATGATCTCCGCTGCTTCCTTGATCCCCTCCGGGTGGCAGTAACCGTACTGGCGCTGCACCGCGCGCAGGGCGTCGAGCACGGCGCTCCGGGGGCGCGGATAGCGGTTGAGCGCCGCTCGAATCTCTTGAACTGTCTCCTCGGACAGCACGAGGTCCTCCTCAAGCGATGGGATCCTGATCGCGGACGTCGGAGCGCGGCATCAAAGGCACCGCCGGATTCTCCGCTCGTTTCCCTGCTCCGGAAGTCGCGGAACCGCGCTGAAGCCCGGCGCGGGTCTTCGCAACACGTCGCCCCTATCGATCCACTTCACCAAAAATCGGATCCAGACTGCCGATCATTGCCACCAAATCGGCGACCAAACCACCCTTCGCGATGACCGGCAGTGCCTGGAGGTTCGCGAACGAAGGAGCCCGGACGTGCAGTCGATACGGCTTAGCCGATCCGTCGGCGATCAGGTAGATTCCCAGCTCTCCGCGCGGCGACTCGATCGCCGAATAGGTGTCTCCGGCCGGAACCCGGTATCCCTCGGTCGCAAGCTTGAAGTGGTGAATCAATGCTTCCATGCTCGTCGCGAGCTCCGACCTTGGTGGGAAAGCGACCTTGCGATCGGTCGTCACGTGCGGCCCTCCCGGTAGACGGTCGATCGCCTGACGGATAATCTTCAAGGTCTCGCGCATTTCCTTAACCTTGACCAGATACCGCTCGTAGACGTCACCTTTCTCGCCGACGATGATCTTGAAGTCGTATTCGTCGTATCCGCAGTACGGCTTATCACGCCGCAGATCGAAGTCCCCCCCCGAAGCGCGGAGGGCCGGCCCGGTGACGCACATTCGGATGGCTTCGTCGAGGGGAAGGACGCCGATGCCGACCGTTCGATCCAGCCAAATCTCGTTCCTGGTGAGCAGCGCTTCGTACTCGTCGATTCGGGCGGGCATCATCTCCAGAATCGCGCGCACCGCTTCCTCGAAGCCCGACGGCAGGTCCATCGCGAGTCCGCCCGGTCGGATGTAGCTGGTCATCATCCGCTGGCCCGAGCACATTTCGAAAATGTCAAGAATACGCTCCCGCTCGCGGAAACAGTAGAGAAACACGCTCATCGCGCCGAGATCCATCGCCTGCGAGCCCAGGCTCACCAGATGGCTCGCCAGACGAGTCAGCTCGGCCAGGATGACGCGCGCCACCGTGGCCCGGGGCGGGATCTCGACCTCCAGTAGCTTTTCCGCCGCGAGGGAATAAGCCAGATTGTTCGAAAGCGGTCCGAGATAGTCCATCCGATCCGTCAACGTCACGCCCTGGTAATAGGTCTTGCTTTCAAACGTCTTTTCGAACCCGGTGTGCAAGTACCCAATGACAGGCTTGCAGTTGACCACAATCTCCCCGTCGAGCTCGAGCACCAGGCGGAGCACGCCGTGCGTGCTCGGGTGCTGGGGTCCCATATTTAAGATCAGGTTTTGTTCCTGGACGACCTCAACTGCCACGCTGCACCGCCTTTTGCCACTCCTCCGGGTTGAAGCTCCACTCGTGCGGCTCCCGCGGGGGCTGAAAATCCTTCCGCAAGGGATGATCGACCCAGTCATCCGGCATCAGGATACGTGTCAGATCGGGATGGTCGGAGAATTGAATGCCGAAAAGGTCGAAGGCTTCCCGCTCATACCAGTTGGCCCCCGGCCATAAGACCGTGAGCGTCGGCACGACCGGATCGTCCTCATCCACCGGCACGCGGATGCGCGCCCAGCGCTTCAGCGCGAAGGAGTGGAGATGGTAGACGACCTCGAAACGCGCACGCCGATTGAGCTTCGCTTCGACGTCCAAGAAGTCGGCTCCGCAAATGTCAACCAGTCGAACGAACGCCAGATCCGGTTCGTCTCGCAGGAAACGCGCGACGGCCCGGACATTGTCGCCGTCGACGACCAACGTCGGTTGATCGCGTTCCACGGACGCCTCGATTATCAGATCGCCAAACTGTTCGAGAACCTTCGCGATGACCGGATCCCGCGGTTCCGCGGCCTGGTCAGCGGCAGCTTGATCAGTCACCGTTCGCCTTCCTTGGAACCCTCGGCCGCGATCTTCTTCTGCAGCTTCATGATTCCGTCGATCAGGGCCTCCGGGCGAGGCGGGCATCCCGGGACGTACACGTCCACCGGCACGACTTTATCCACTCCCTGCACAATCGCGTAGTTGTTGAAGATTCCTCCGCACGATGCGCAGTCGCCCATCGCGATCACCCATTTTGGATGGGGCATCTGATCATAGAGCTGGCGAACGACCGGCGCCATCTTTTGCGACACTCGACCTGACACGATCATCAGATCGCTCTGGCGAGGAGACGCGCGAAAAAGCTCCGCGCCAAACCTCGCTACGTCGTACCGAGAAGCTCCGGTTGCCATCATCTCGATGGCACAGCAGGCAAGGCCGAAGGTCATTGGCCAGAGCGATTGCGAGCGTCCCCAGTCCTGAAGCTTCGACAACAGGACCGCTGGCATTCCGTCCTTCTGGTGGTTCTGCGCGCCCGCCGCCGGCTCTACTCCCATTCAAGGGCCCCCTTCTTGACAATGTAAAAATACCCGACCAGCAAGATGCCGATGAAAATCAGCATCTCGACGAAACCGAAGAGTCGCAGCTGTCGAAAGGTGACTGCCCAGGGGTAGAAGAAGACTGCTTCGATGTCGAAGACGATGAAGAGCATCGCGACGAGGTAGAACTTGACCGGAAAACGCATCCGCGCCGAAACCTGTGGGGTGATGCCGCTTTCGTAGGGAACCATCCGTCGAGAGTGCGGGTGCCGTGGACCGAGGAATCGGGAGATTGCCAGGATCAGGAGACCGAGGATCGTCGCGAGGGCACCGAGGACGAAGATCGGCAGGTAATCAGTCGGCATATCGTCACCTAAAAGTACCGGCGCTTCGAGTCCCACCCGTCGGGTGCGACGGCACGAACCTTAAGCGGCGGAAGTATATGCCAATCTCGATGGATCGTCAAATCACACGATCAATCGAACGGGTCCGATGCTGCATCGCCCGAACCACCCGGCATTCCGTCCTCGCCAGCGACGTCGTCCGGCATCTCCCCCGCTTCCATGCGGTCGACCATCTCGTGGAACTCATCGCCCAGGTCTTCGCCGACCTCATCTCCCATGCGCCGAGCCCAACGCGCGACGCTGCGTGGATCATTCTCGTCCACGTCGCCAAGCATGCCCGGGTCGGCCAGCCGATCCAGGCGGGCGTCCTCCGAATGCAGCACCGCGAATCGTGACACGAGCTTTCGCAGGTTCCCGCCGCGGCAGCGCGGGCACTTCAGCCCCTCCGGGTTCGAAAAGCCGCGGACGAGAACGCTGAGATATCCACCGCAATCGACGCAACGATACTCGTAAATAGGCATCGATTTTCTCTCGGATGAGCCTCTTAAGAAGGGTCAGGCACGCGATGTCGCTCGATCAGATCTTGTGCCTGAGCACCGAATCCTTCCGACAGGCAATCGCAATACGTCGAGTAAATCCCCTTCTGGATCAACCGCAGCCGCCAGCTCGCCGCCGACGGTCGATCGCGCCATTCGACCTCGAGGTCCAGGAGCCGAGCCAACCGCGCTAGAAAGACCTTGTGGAAGGGCGACTTCGCCGAGTCGAGCGCGGAAACAGGAAGCATATCCTTCACCACACCGTTGTGTTGAGTGCACCGGATCGCGAGGGTCGACCCCGAGGCCAATCCGGGTGCGTCTTCCAAGGCGCGATTATAGCACAGCACATGCGGTGGATAAAGAAAAGAAAAAGGGCATCCGTTGAGATGCCCGTTGTGATTCTCCGGATTTCCGAGGAACAGCCTTCAGGCGGCCTCATCGCCTCGGATAAGGGCTTGCGCACGCTCGATCCACTTGAGGGCATCGAGCACGGCGCTCGTCCGCCGGTGTGCCTGGGCGACCTCGTAGGCGGTCGCTGGATCCGAGGCGAACGGTAGGGTCTCCTCGTCGAGCACCGAGAAATCGGCGACCATGCGCGCTACTTCTCCCGGCGTCAGAAACGTGCAGGCTGGTCCGTTTGCCCGAAGCCATCGAACCAACTCGTTCCAGGACGTCGCCTCGCAGCGTCCGAAAAGCGCGACAACATCCTGGAACTCGTAGTCCTTCGCGAAGCGCACCGACGGTCTTCGCGGAGCTGAGCGTCTGCTAGGCACGCCCGGCGTAACCGCCGCCCCTCATCTCGCGCTCTTGAGCGATGTTGACTCGAAGAGGTCGGCCATCGAGGACGTACCCGTTGAACATCTGAATCGCGGAGTTTGCCTCGTCGCCGTTCGCCATCTGAACGAACGCGAAGCCCCGCGGACGTCCGGTCTGTCGATCGAGCGGCATGGTCACCGAATCGACCGTGCCCGCCTGACTGAACAGTCTCCTCAGCTCGTTCTCGCTCACGCTGTAGGGAAGGTTACCAACGTACAATCGCGTCGCCATCAAACTCTCCAATGCGCAGTGGCGCAATGCGTAGGCTTAGTCTCATGCAATGTCTGTACCGCCGGTTTCTGCTTCGTGGACACCGATCTTCAAATCGTGTATGCTTAATTCTAACACTTATTATTCGGAGGGGCCCCTTTTGGCGAATACCAAGTCGGCGCTGAAGGCGATTCGCGTATCCGAACGCCGCCGCCGTCGCAATCAGCCCATTCGCTCGAGCGTGAAGACCGCCGTTCGAAAGGCAGTCACGTCCATCGGCGCTGGAAACGTCGAAACCGCCCAGCAGGCCGTCGTCAACGCCGTCAGTCAGTTGGACAAGGCAGCGACCAAGGGCGTCATTCATTGGCGCAACGCGGCGCGCCGCAAGTCGCGCCTCATGCGGCGCTTGAACAAGGCTGCCGGCTAGCGGGAGAGCCCGCCCTTCCTGATCGGGACGGCTTGGCAAACGGCATCCATCTTGCCTCGTGGTTCCGGCAAACCGGCCACGAGAGGGCAATTTGCGTGCTTCCGTCACGATCTGTCGCCTCCACGGGATCCCCATGGAGATACACGCATCATGGGCTCCTGTTTTCTTCTTCGTTACCTGGACCCTGGCCGAGCGCTTCTTTCCCCGCGTTTACCCACCTTCGTCCGGGATCGCGGATTGGGCGCTCGGCGTCTTGAGCGGTCTGCTGCTCTTCGCGTCGCTCGTCGCACACGAGCTTGGCCACGCGATAGCGGCGCGCTGGCGGGGTCTCACCGTTTACCGCATCAGTTTATTCCTCTTCGGCGGAATGGTTGACATCGGCGTCGACGAGGGAAACGCATCCGACGAGTTCTGGCTCGCGGCGGCCGGCCCGGCGGTCAGCCTGCTGATTGCCTTATTGTGGGCCGCGCTTTGGGTCGTTGCGCCCGGCCTTGATTCCCAAGGCCGCGCCATGGTCCTTTACCTCGGAGTCAGCAATGCGATCCTGGCGACGTTCAATCTGCTTCCCAGTTATCCTCTCGATGGGGGGCGTATTCTTCGGTCGGCTCTCTGGTCGATCGGTGGGGACGTCAGCCGAGCGACTCGCTTTGCTCAACTATCGGGTCAGGCGATGGGCGGAGTGATCCTGATCGCTGGGGTGGTCTGGCTCGTCAGGGGAAACGTCGTTGACGGAGGCTGGCTCGCGGCGCTGGGTCTGTTTCTCGTGCTCGCTGCGCGGCATGCGATCCCGCGCTCTCTCCTGCTGCCTTCCTGAATGATGTCCGTACACCTCGTACGGTCCGGCGCCCCGTCTTCGTCATTGACCGTTTGGTAACTCGGGTTGTCCGCGAGGGTAGATCCGGCCTCGGCTTCAGACCCGCGAGTCCGGCGGACGAGAATCACGAAGCTCGGCGTCGAGCCAGGCAAACGCGACGATCAGACCAACCGCCAGCGCCTCGACCGCGATGAACAGGTACCGAGAGTTAACCGCGATAAAAGCCGCGCCGACTGCGATGGCCAGGGCGATGACCGCGACCAGAAGATGTCCTCCCAATCGGCTGGCGCGGTGGTCACGCACCGAGTACACCGGCGTTGTCTTACTACGGCCGATCCGACTCAGCGTTCCTGCTGCCACCAGACGACTGAGCGCGACTTCGCACAGGGCAAGAGGAAGACTTAGGCGCCCGGCGAGCCATTCGGCCGTCACGGCCCGCCGGTTCGCTGCCGGAGAAGCGAAGAACTCGCGGATCGCCTCGATGGCCCGGCTCTCTTCGATGTCGTGCACCGTGAACCCCCTTCCTGCCAGTCAACGGATACACGTGGAAGTAAGCATTCAAGCGCCAGTGAAAAACTAACAAGAGTTTAACACCGTCCCGGACGATTCGACAATAGGTGAATCTAACTCTTCTCGCTCGCGGCGAGCGTGCCTTGACCGGGCCTAATGCGGTCTGTTAGCATCGGCCGACGACGACGTTCGCGGGAATGAATTGCATGGCGAAGACGCCGCGTTTTCCGCATTTTCAGTCGTGGCTTCTCGATCGAATGGTAGAAGCAGACTTCACCCCGACGAGCCTCGCGATGGCGCTGGAGATGCTCGACGGCGACGTGGAAAGCTGGGTTGCCGGACGCTCGACTCCCACTATCAACCAATGCGGACGCCTCGCCCAGATTTTCGAGCTCCCGATCGACCGGGTTTTCGCCGCCGCGGGAATCGATCCAAGCGCTCCGAGAAGTTAATCACTCTCCCAATCTGTAGTATCGTGAGGTTGAGACGTGGACAGACAAGAATCGCCGGCCGAGCTGTCCGAAATTATTGATTCGATCGATCCGGAGGAAGTGATCGCGTTAGCACGAGCGCTGGTACGGATTCCGTCGATCACCGGCCGAGAGGGTGAGGAGATCAGCCGCTTCATGGCAAGCTGGCTCGAGGCTCAGGGTATCCCATCCGGTACTCAGACGGTTGGCGAAGGACGCGCGAACGTCTACGGCAGAATCGAAGGCGCTGGATCGGGTCCTCGCCTTCTCTTGAATGGTCACCTGGACACGAAGCCGGTCGACGACATGACGATCGATCCGTTCAGCGGCGACGTCCACGACGGAAAGCTGTGGGGCCGTGGATCGTGCGACATGAAGGGTCCGGTTGCCTGCGAGATGATCGCGATGAAGGCAATCGCTCGGTCGCGAGTCAAGCTGAACGGCACTCTAATCTTCGGCGCCGAGGTGGGCGAGGACGGCGGGGGATGGAAGTTCGACGAGCTTATCGACGGCCCCGGGGCGTGCGACCTCGGGATCTGCGGCGAACCGACAAACCTCGAGCTCCACATCGGCTGTCGAGGGACGTATCCGCTTCGCCTTCGCACGATTGGACGCGCCACCCACACCGGGACCGCTTACGCCGGGGTCAACGCCGTTTTGAAGATGTGCAAGGTCGTTCCCGCGCTCTATGACCTTCCGTGTTTTCAGAGGTCGGATCCGATCTGGGGTCGCTCGCCGATCAACGCGATGGTCATCCGCGGCGGAGGCAAGGTCAGCTCGTCGGTCCCGGACGAATGCGTCGTCCAGTTCGACATCCGCTTGAACCCGGATTTGCCGCCGAGCGAGATCGATCGTCTGGTACGGGCCGAGCTCGCCAGGCTACAGAGCGAAGACCCCGAGCTGAAGCTGGAGATTCATCTCGGCCGTGAAGACCTCGCATCGATGCGGGAGGGCGTGCCGGCAAGCCATCTCCCGCCGAGTGATCCGCTCGTCGAGGAGGTCGCCGGAGCCATTCAAGAGGTGCTCGGACGCCCGCCCAGAATCGCCGGGTTTCCCGGCGGATGCTCGACCGCGCCCATGCTCCGACGTGGGATAAAGTCGGTGATCTTCGGGCCGGGCAATCTGGAACAGGCGCACTCGGTTGACGAGTGGATCGAGGTGGCCCAGCTTTACGAGGCCGCGAAGGTTTACACGACAATCGCCTTTCGCATGCTAGTCGGCGGTCGGTGAGCGATTCGTCAGGCCGAGCGTTCGTCGAAGCACCGGCTCGAGGGTCAGGCCTTGAATCAAGAGGGTGACGACCACAACCCCGAGAACGAGCCGCGCGAGCTCGTTGGTGCCGCTGAATTGAGCCGTCACGCCAACCGCGACCACGACCGGTAGGGCGCCGCGGAGTCCACCCCAGAACAGGACGGTGCGCCACGGCAGCCTGGGCGACCCGGTCACGACGGCAAGCGCGGCGCCCAGACCGTACGCCGCCGCCGCCCGCCCAAGCAGCGCGGAGAACGATCCAGCGGCGATTATGGTGAGCAGGCCGCTGAACGCCGAGGGCGCGACCGCCACGCCGAGTAGGAGAAAGACCAGCGAGTTCGCGACGAAGGCGAGAAATTCCCATAGATTGTCGATCGCCTCACGGGCTCGCGACGACATGCCGAACCGGCGCCCGAAGTTTCCCAGGACCGATCCCGCCGCAACCACCGCGAGGACGCCAGACGCTCCGAGATCTTGAGCGGCAACGTAGCTTCCGAACGCGACGACGACGCTCAATGTTGTCTCGACGAGATAATCGCTCGTTGTCCGGGCAAGCAATGAACCGAGAAACCCGACGATCGTGCCGACCAGCAGCCCGCCCGCCGCGACGCCGACGAAGTCGCCGACGAGAGCCACCGGATTCAGCTCACCGGCGATCAGCGCCGTGGCAAGCACGTCGATGAGCACCACGGTCGTGCCATCGTTGAGCAAGCTCTCCCCTTCGATCAGCGCACGGAGGTCAGGCGGCACGCTCGTTCGACGGAAAAAGGCGACGACCGCGACCGGATCAGTGGCCGCGATCAGGACGCCGAACGGCAGCGCCAGCCGGGGCTGGACGCGAAGCACGATCATCAGCAAGCCGGCGGTAACGGCCGCGGAGAGCACGACCCCAACCGTCGCGAGAATGCCAATCGACCAGCCCACGTTCGCGAGGTGCTTCCAACGAAGGCTGAAGGCTGCCTCGAAGAGCAGAGGCGGTAGGAGAACGCCGAGGAAGAGATTCGCCGAGAGAGACGTCGGCGGAAGTATGCCCAGCCAGTCGAGCCCGATCCCGACGACGACCAGCACCACGGTGTACGGAATCCGAAAGTGCCCGATCCACGCCGCGATCAAGCTTGCGAGAAGCAGTAGCAGAACGATCGTCTCGCGGTGGAGGGGCAACGCCGAATCACTCAGGAGGCTGGAACCTCTTCCCGCACTTCGGCCTGGTGGACCGCGCCACGGACGAGCATGGGCCGGAGGTAATGGCCGGTGAAGGAGCGTGGGTTCTCGGCAACTGCCTCGGGCGATCCTTCGGCGATCAGCTCGCCACCGGCCATGCCTCCTTCGGGACCGAGGTCGACGATCCAATCGGCGCTCTTGATGACGTCCAGATTGTGCTCGATCACGATAATCGAATTTCCGGCGTCAACAAGCCGCTGGAGGACGTCCAAGAGGCGCTCCACGTCCGCGAAGTGCAGACCGGTCGTCGGCTCGTCGAGGATGTAGAGGGTACGTCCGGTTGCACGGCGAGAAAGCTCCGCTGCCAGCTTGATCCGCTGTGCCTCTCCTCCCGACAGGGTCGTCGCCGGTTGCCCGAGACGAATGTAGCCGAGGCCGACGTCGAAGAGGGTCTGGAGCTTATTGCGAATAGACGGAATGGCCTCGAAGAACCTAAGGGCTTCGGTGACGGTCATGTCCAACACGTCGGCGATCGTCTGACCCCGGTAGTGGATCTCCAGCGCCTCTCGATTGTAGCGTCGGCCCTTGCACACCTCGCACGGAACGAAAACGTCCGGCAGGAACTGCATCTCAATCTGGATGATCCCTTCGCCCTGGCAAGCCTCACATCGCCCGCCCTTGACGTTGAAGGAAAACCGGCCGGCCTGGTACCCACGCACCCTCGCCTCGGGAACGCTCGCGAACAACTCGCGGATCGGCGTGAACGCCCCGGTGTACGTGGCCGGGTTCGAGCGCGGCGTGCGACCGATGGGCGATTGATCGATCGCGATCACCTTGTCAAGGTGTTCGACCCCGAGAATCGCGTCGTGGGCGCCCGGCCGTTCTTTCGCTCGATGAAGTATCTGGGCTACCCGTCGGTAGAGCACGTCGCTGATCAGCGTGCTCTTCCCCGATCCCGAAACACCGGTGATGCACACGAAGGTCCCAAGCGGGATTCGGACGTCCAGGTCCTTTAAATTGTTCTCTCGTGCACCCCGCACCTCGAGCCACTTTCCGTTGCCAGGGCGTCGGCTTTGACGAACCGGAATCGTTCGGTCTCCCCGGAGGAACTGACCGGTCAACGACGCCGGATTGTCGAGGACCTCCTCGAGGGTTCCGGCGGCAACGATCTGGCCGCCGTGCTCACCCGCGCCGGGCCCCACGTCGATCAGGTAGTCCGCCGATCGCATGGTTTCCTCGTCGTGCTCGACGACGAGGACCGTGTTTCCCAGATCGCGGAGCCGCAGAAGCGTATTGATCAGTCGGCGATTGTCTCGCTGGTGCAGACCGATGCTTGGCTCGTCCAGGATGTAGAGAACGCCCATCAGGCTGCTGCCGATTTGCGTGGCAAGGCGAATGCGCTGGGCTTCGCCGCCCGACAGGCTACCCGCGGCTCGGTCGAGTGTGAGATAGTCAAGCCCCACGTCGACGAGAAACGTCAGGCGGCTGCGAATCTCCTTCAGAACTTGGTGAGCGATCGTCATGTCGCGCTCTGAAAGGTGCTCGCTCAGCTCACGGAACCAGCGCGAAGCGTCGCGCACCGACATCGCGGTGACGTCGACGATCGATCGCTCGCCGACGGTAACCGCGAGGGTCTCGGGTTTCAGCCGCGCGCCCTTGCACACCGGGCACGGACGATTCGCCATGTACCGTTCGATCTCCATGCGCTGGAAATCCGAGTCGGTCTCACGGTAGCGCCGTTCGAGATTCTTGACGACCCCTTCGAAGCTGACGTCAAACTCGCGCGTTCGGCCGTCTTTGGTCTCGTAATGCAGTGAAACCTTACCGTTTTGGAGGCCGTACAAAACTACCTGGCGGTGTTCTGGCGCTAATTCGCGAAAGGGTGTCTTTGTCGAGAACCCGCGAGCCCGGGCGACCGATTGAAGCACCTGACCGAAGTAGCTGTTCGTCGATCCTGTTTTGGACCAGGGAACGATCGCGCCGTCGTCGATCGAGAGGTCCGGATTCGGTACGATCAAGTCCGGATCGATCTCGAGGGTCGTTCCGAGTCCGGAGCACGCGGGACAAGCGCCGTGGGGGCTGTTGAACGAGAAGCTGCGGGGCGCGATGTCCGGCAGACTGATTCCGCAATAGACGCAGGCGAACGCCTCGCTGAACAACTGCTCGTCCCCGTTCTGTCCGGCGACCTTGACGACCCCCTGGCCCAAACGGAGCGCGGTCTCAACCGAGTCGGCCGCGCGCGCGGAGTCGCTTTCGCCCGTCCCATTGCTCGATGCCGAATGGATGATCAGGCGATCGACGACGACGTCGATCGTGTGCTTCTTGTTCTTCTCAAGCGCAATCTCTTCCGAGAGATCGCGTACTTGTCCGTCGACGCGGACCCGGACGTACCCGGCCTTCCGAGCGTCTTCGAAAACCTTCTCGTGCTCGCCCTTTCGGTCTTGAATGATTGGCGCGAGCACCATGATCCGGCTTCCTTCGGGCATTCCAAGAATAGCGTCGACGATCTGCTGAACCGTTTGGCGGGTAACCGGTCGGCCACATTTCGGGCAGTGCGGTTGGCCGATTCGCGCGTAAAGCAGTCTGAGATAGTCGTAGATCTCGGTCACCGTTCCGACCGTCGACCGAGGGTTGTGGCTAGCGCCTTTCTGATCGATCGAGATAGCCGGCGAAAGACCCTGAATGTCGTCGACGTCCGGCTTTTCCATCTGGCCGAGGAATTGGCGTGCGTAGGCAGACAGCGACTCGACGTAGCGACGCTGTCCCTCGGCGAAGATCGTATCGAAGGCAAGGCTGGATTTCCCAGACCCGGACAGGCCGGTGATCACCACGAGCTTGTCTCGCGGAATGTCCACGTCGACGTTCTTAAGATTGTGCTCGCGCGCCCCGCGAACGACGATCCGGTCTTGCGGCATGCTTACTCCAGCGACTGGCGCAGCTCGGCGATCTGATCGCGAAGCAACGCCGCCTTTTCGAACTCCAACTGCCGGGCGGCATCCTTCATTTGCGCCTCGAGGTCCTTGATCACTCGCAGCGCCTCGTCTCGCGGCATCGCTGCCCGGACCGCATAGGTCGGCCGGCTCTCGGCCACCGCCCGAACGCGATCGGTGATATCCTTGACCGCCTTTCGGATGCCGACGGGCGTGATCCCGCGGCTCTCGTTGTAGGAAATCTGAATTTTCCGCCGACGATAAGTCTCGGAGATGGCACGCTTCATGGAATCGGTCATGTTATCCGCGTACATGATAACGCGCCCGTCCACGTGGCGGGCCGCGCGTCCGATCGTCTGAATCAGCGAGCCCTCGGAGCGAAGGAACCCCTCTTTGTCGGCGTCGAGGATCGCGACGAGCGATACCTCGGGAAGGTCCAATCCTTCTCGCAGAAGGTTGATTCCCACCACCACGTCGTAAACGCCAAGCCGAAGGTCGCGAAGAATATCGACTCGTTCCAGCGTTTGGATCTCCGAGTGCAGGTAATGAACCTTGATCCCGACCTCGCGAAGGTAGTCGGCGAGGTCCTCGGCCATCTTCTTGGTAAGCGTCGTCACCAGCGCGCGTTCTCCGCGAACGACGCGCTCCCTGATCTCCTTGATCAAGTCGTCGATCTGTCCCGCCGTCGGTCGAACGTCGATTGAGGGATCGACGAGGCCAGTGGGCCGAATTACCTGCTCGACGACCTGCTGGCTGTGCTCGTACTCGTACGGCCCCGGCGTCGCGGACACGAAAACGACCTGATTGATGTGACGCTCGAACTCCTGGAACATCAGCGGCCGGTTATCCAGCGCCGATGGCAGACGGAAGCCATAGTCGATCAGGACTTCCTTGCGCGAGCGATCGCCATGGTACATGCCGCGAACCTGCGGTAGGGTGATGTGCGACTCATCCACGAACATCAGGAAGTCGTCGGGAAAGTAATCGAGCAGCGTCCAGGGCTGACTGCCAGGCTCCCGTTGCGCCAGATGGCGAGCGTAGTTCTCGATGCCCGCGCATACGCCGGTCTCGCGGAGCATCTCGACGTCGAACGTCGTACGCTGGCGGAGCCGCTCGGCTTCGAGAAGCTTGCCCTGACCCTCCAGTTCTTTGACCCGCTCCTCCATCTCCGCTTCGATCGACTTCAAGGCGAGCTGGAGCTTTTCCTTGCTCGTCACGAAGTGCTTGGCCGGGTAGATTTCCACCGACGTCCGGTTTACCAGAATCTCACCAGTCAGCGGATCGACGTCGACAATTCGCTCGACCTCGTCGCCCCAGAACTCAATGCGGACGGCGATCTCATCGTAGGCGGGGAAGATCTCGACGGCATCGCCCCGAACCCGAATCTTTCCCCGCGTGAAATTGACGTCGTTGCGTTCGTAATAGATGTCGGTCAGCCAGCGCAGGAGCTTGTCGCGCTTTCGGTTTTCCCCGACCTGAATCCGAACGGTCGTCTGATTGTATTCCTCCGGCTCGCCGAGGCTGTAGATGCACGATACCGAGGCGACGATCAGTACGTCACGCCGCGTGAAGAGCGCTTGGGTCGCGGAGTGTCGCAAACGATCGAGGTCGTCGTTGATCGTCGCATCCTTTTCGATATAGGTATCGGTGCGAGCGACGTAGGCTTCGGGCTGATAATAATCGTAGTAGCTGACGAAGTACTCGACCGCGTTGTCGGGGAAGAACTCGCGAAACTCACTCGCGAGCTGGGCGGCGAGAGTCTTGTTGTGAGCGATGACCAGCGTCGGGCGTTGAATTTGTTCGACGACCTTCGCCATGGTGAAGGTCTTTCCCGAACCGGTCACGCCGAGGAGCGTCTGAGCGTGATGCCCCTGGCGAATTCCCTCCACCAGCTGCTCGATCGCTTGAGGCTGGTCGCCGGTTGGTTGGAACTCCGATACGACCCGAAAGTCCGGCATCCTCTCCTCCAGGGCAATCCCAGCGAACGGACGTTCCACTCGGGTGCTCCGACATTATACACGGAGCGCGCCTCGGTTTTCCAGCACAGCGCTTGCTTTTAAGCTCTCTTTAATGGAGAATGCCGCGCGGAGCGCGATATCAACGCACGATTTCGCCAGGCGATACCCCGAGTTTCTAGCACATCAATCAGTCTCCAACCGGGGAGGCAGGACATGACGCCGGCCCATCTCGACGTCCGAACCGTCGTTATCCTCTTTCGAGGTGATCGGTTGCTTCTTCTGCGGCGAGCACCCTGGAAGGCGTTCGCGCCGAATCGGTGGACTGGCCTCGGCGGCAAGGTCGAGCCCAGCGAGCTATCGGACCTCGACGCGTCGGCGCGGCGCGAGATCTTCGAAGAGACGGATCTGACGGCCAACGAGTTCGCCGGCCTTCGGCTCTCGAGAGTCCTGACCTTCGATCACCCGATTGAAGGACTGGTCTGTCTCCTTTATTACGTGGCCCAGAGCTTCACTGATCGTGTCCCCGCCTGCAGCGAGGGCATCCTGCAGTGGGTCGAGCCAACTGAGCTGACGAGTCTGGATCTGATCGAGAACACCGCTCGGGTCATTCCGCTGCTCGTCGCGGACGTCACCCGCCCCGACATTGTCGTCCGTTGCGGGGTCGCCAGGTACGACGTGAGCGGAAACTTGGTGTCGATAAGCTGGGACTCTGCCTGAGAATAGGCTGTTAGCTACGCTTGCCTCGCGGCAAAGACAGACCTGGCTCCGTCCATCTTCGCGGCGCCAGCGAACACCTTGACACGTTAGAATCCCGCGAATATAGTGAATCCCGCGACGGCTCAGGGCTTACAGAAGGCTATCGTTTCGCGCCATCTGACAGACGGTTGGCCACGGCTATTGATTCGGAGCCGAACCTGAGAATCCATCGCGACGGTCGTCAAGCGATCCACATCGGCCACACGAGGAGGTGATGGCTCAGCGGAAAGTCACCGGTCGCGCCCACGGCCGCGGACCGGAACGCCTCCATTAAGGAGCGCCGACTTCGACTGTACCGCGAGCAGCGATCGCTCTTTCCAGGACCATGGATCAATGGTTCCTCGCAATCGCCCAGCGAACCGGCGCCAAGACCGGTCCAGGATCGAAACATTAACATGGGGGTAGGCCGCAGTGAGTCAGGTAAGCATCACCGTCAACGGCAAATCCTATCAGAACGACGTAGAACC
>JAJPKB010000125.1 GCA_021323915.1 Chloroflexota bacterium
ACGCCGGTCGCGCCGCCGCCGACGATCACCGTCGTTAGCAGCGCCTGCCGGAGTTCGGGATTCTCCTCTCGGTCCGCCATCTCGAAGGCGTTGATGACCTGGTCGTGCACCCGCACGCCGTCGCTGATCCACTTCAACGGAAGGGAATGCTCCTCGGCATCGGCCATGCCGAAGAAGTTCGGCACGCTGCCCGGCGCGAGGATGAGGCTGTCGTACTCGAACGGGCCGGCGTCGGTCTCCAGCACCTTGCGGGCAAGGTCGACCCGCCGGACGGTCGCCTCTTCGAAGCGGAAGCCGCGGTCGCGGGCGATCTCCCGCGCCGGGTACGTCAGCATACTCGGCTCGAGGCCGCCGGTCGCCACCTGGTAGAGCAGCGGGGTGAACAGGTGGTAGTTCTGCTGGTCGAGAAGCAGGACGTCGACGCTCGGATCGTCGCCGACGAGGTCACCGAGACGATTGAGCGCTGACAGTCCGGCAAACCCGACGCCCACGACCACGACGCGCCGTGGTGGTTGTCCGACCGACTGGGCGGCGAGCGCCTCGCGGCGGGCGACGCGCTGTCGAGCGCTCCACCAGGAGAGAAACGCGACGCCGCCGGCCAACGCCAGGACGCCGGATAGGATCTCGGAAAGACGAGTTCGCATGGCCAGCCACGCTCCCTTCTGAACAGTCGAGTGTCCACTCCGGACGCGGGAGAGAGCGCACCTCGGGTCTCCCACGCTCGGGATCGGTTGGCGAGGGGACGTCCGCGGGGACATCCCCTGAATGCACACGAGGCCGACGAGGCTACAAGATTCTTGCCAGAACAAAATTGACAACCATCACGTGGCGCTGTATGCTTCCAGGAGAGAGTCGTTGACAGAACGGCGAGCCCAGGGTGAAGAAGAACTACCGCATTGGCGAGCTCGCGGCCCACTGCGGCCTGAGTCGACGCACGATCGACTATTACACCCAGCTCGGGCTGTTGCGGCCGGTCGCTCGGACGACCGGTAATTACCGTCTCTACGATGCGAAAACCCCGGCGCGCATCGCCGAGATTCGCGCGCTCCAGGCACGTCGCTTGTCGCTGAGCGAGATCGTCGATCGGTTGAACGGCGCGAGCGTCGAGGGCGACGTCGTCGAGCGTTTTCGGCAGGTCGCGCGCGAGCTCGATCGCCTGCACGGCGAGCTGGCCGAGATCTGGCCGCGGGTCCGGGAAGCGCGCCTGGAACACGCCCGGCACCGCGAGCTTGGCCAGGCCGCCCGAGATACGTTGATGCGCACGCGCGGCCTGGCCGCGCTACTCGACAGTCTGGTTGTCGAAACGCTGACTGGTCAGGAGAGATGACTGATGGCAAACACACTCAAGACGACCGTGCTGCTGGCGGCGTTGACCGGAATCCTCCTCGTCGCCGGCCAGTTGATCGCCGGCCCAAGCGGGCTGACGCTGGCCCTGATCCTGGCGCTCGGCATGAACGCGGTCAGCTACTGGTATTCGGACAAGATCGCGCTGTCGATGACCGGCGCGCGTGAAGTATCCTCGGACGAGGCGCCGCAGCTTCACGACATCGTCGCGAACGTGGCGGCGCAGGCGGGGCTGCCCAAGCCGCGCGTCTACGTCGTTCAGAACGCGTCGCCCAACGCGTTCGCGACCGGCCGCGATCCCAACCACGCTGCGGTCGCGGTGACGACCGGCATCCTGAACCTGCTGAATCGGGAAGAGCTCGAAGGCGTGCTGGCCCACGAGATGGCCCACATCCGCAACCGCGACACCCTGATCGCGACCGTGGCGGCGACGATCGCCGGCGCGATCACCTACCTGGCACAGATCGGCCAATGGGCGTTCATCTTCGGAGGGTACGGCGGGGGCCGTCGCGACAGCCGCAGTAACGGGATGGACGGAATGGGCGCGCTGCTGATGATCTTCCTGGCGCCGCTGGCGGCGATGCTGATTCAGCTCGCGATCTCGCGGGCGCGCGAATACAACGCCGACTCGTCCGGGGCGAGGATCACCGGTAATCCGCTCGCGCTTGCCGATGCCCTCGAGCGCCTCGAGCGGGGAGTCGCCTACCGTCCGATGAACAACGTCCCGGCCGTGACCGCGCCGCTCTTCATCATGAATCCGTTCAACGCGGGCATGATGCAGAAGCTTTTCAGCGATCACCCGCCGACCGCGGAACGGGTAGCGCGCCTGCGGAAGATGGCGTACGAGCAAATCAGATAATCAAAAGAGGGGGAGACCTTTCAGGTCTCCCCCTCTTTTGATTTAGTTTGCCGCTTTGCGCGCTCGGCTTTGACGGCGGCGGTGGACTTCTGAGCAGCGCGGCGCAGAAGGAATACCGCGGCCGCGGCCTGGCGGCCGGCCTTCATCGCCGGATCGGGCTCGCGCACGATAATGTGGCCGCAGCGCGGGCATTCGCGCGCCGTCTTCCGAATCGCCTTCTGGCAATTCGGGCAGATCTGCGCCAGGTGGGGCGGCACGACCTCGTACGACCTCAACACCAGGTAAAGCGCGACCGGTCCAACCAGGAGACCGAACGGAAACCACACCCAGAAGCGGCGTCCCTTCTCACCGGCCGCGATGCCGGCGACGACCGCGCACAGCAGCCAGATCGACGCGATGGTCGTCCAGGCGTGCAGGTCCATCTTGTCATCCTCTCCCCGTTCCGCAGGGCGCTAGCGCACCGGCACCTGAATCTGCCACGGGCCGTCGATTACCTGGGGCGCGCCGGTTTCCCCGAGACTCGAAAGAACCAGCAGGTGCGGCACGGTCACGGTGAGCGTGGTGGCCTGACCGCTCAGCGCTGGCGTGAACGCCAGGTAGCCAGCACTGAAACCGGGCCCCACCGTCGCCGAGCTCCCCAGGGGGCTGAGCTGATAGCTGCCGCCGTGATCGTCCGTGACGGTGAAGCGGTCCGGTTGGAGAACCGGCGCCGGCTCGCCCGGCTGTCCTCCCATGATGCTGTACGTTAAGCTGAATCCGTCTTCGTAAACTTCGAGCGCGTTGATGCGGACGTCCGCCCCGTTCCTCGTCGATTCCTGGTTGACCGAGACTACTTTGACGAGGTTACGCCCGCCAAACGCGAGCGTGGACTGCGTTCCCGTCCGCGTGGGCGCCGCCGCGCGCGGGACCGGCACCAGCGACGTGAGAAAAGCGGGCGTTCCGGCCACGCTGGTGTACGCAAAAAACAGGATCGCTCCGAGCACCGCCCCGACGATCAAATACAAGAGACGCACCGGCGTCAGGCGAAGCATTCAACCCCCCGGTTCCAGAGTGAGCGCGGAAACGTGAGATACACGTCGGCAGCATGATACCACCTTTTCGCGGGCGCTGGCGCGACGGTGATTCAGGGGCATGCCGACGGCGACCGGTCTCGGGAGGCCGTGGCGAGGACCGCTTGCGCCGCTTCCCACACCGGACCGGGATCGAGGCCCGCGAGGACCGCGCACTGGCGGCAGCCTTCGCGCGGATCGAACCGGTGGGGACACGATCGCCCCGCGTCGACAACCTCGACGTACCGTCCGATCGGCGCCCAGTAGGACGGGTCGAACGGCCCGAAGATCGCGACCGTCGGCACGTCGAGAAGCGCCGCGAGGTGGGTCATCCCGGAGTCGTTCCCGACGAAGAGCGAGGCCCGGGTGAGAATCCGCGCCAGCTCGTCGAGCGGCAGGCCACCCAGGTCCGCTGGGTTGGCCAGGAGAAGGCGAGAACGGAAAATCGCGACCGCGTCCTCATCCGCCGGACCTCGGGTCACCGCGACGTCCCAGCCGCTCGCCGCGAAGCGGTCCGCGAGCGCCGCGAAGCGCTCGCCTGGCCATCGCTTGTGCCGACCGCCGGCGCCGGGGTGGAAGACCGCGAGGGGCGCCGGTAAGGGGTGAGGCCGCTCGACCCCCGGACGAAGGGTGACCGCCGGGCGCGGGCCGGTGATGCCCAGCGGCAGCAGCGTGTCGACGAGGTGATCGGCCAGGTAACGACCGCTGCGCGGCTCAGGAAAACTAACCAGCGGCAGCGCTTCCCGAACGCCAGCCCTTTCCAGGCGGGCCGCCAGGTCGCTCGCGGCCTCGACCGCATGCATCCAGACGATTCCAAGGTCAAATCGATCGAGACGCGTCCGCAGGGCAGGCGTCGGCTCGTCGCCAAACAGGTCGGACACCCACGCCGCGCCGAAGGCGTCGTGCCGATCGAGAAAACCCGCGGCGTGGCCAAGACTCAGCGGCGCCTGGTTTCCCACCACGGTGATCTCGGCCCCCGGGAAACGGCCGCGGAGCGCCGCCAGCGACGGCATGGTCAGCAGCGTGTCGCCGATGGCCCCGGGCCGGAGCACCAGCAGGTTGGACGGTGTCACCGCGCTCTCCTTCACGCCCCTCGGATAACGTGTTCTGATAGTATAAGATGAAATTCGAAGGGGTCGCGGCGCGGGCCTCCGCGCTTCACCGGTCGACTATTCTCATAATGATGAGGAGTTTTCATGGCATCGATGCCTTCGGCCACCGTTGGCGTGATCGGCGGCAGCGGGCTCTATCAGATCGAGGGCATGCGCGGCGCGACCGAGGTCGCGGTCTCCACACCGTTCGGCGAGCCGAGCGACCAGATCGTCATCGGCGAGCTTGCCGGCACGCGGGTCGCCTTTCTTCCCCGCCACGGCCGCGGGCATCGAATCGGCCCATCCGAGATTAACTTCCGCGCGAACGTCTACGCCCTCAAATCCCTGGGGGTGGAGCGCCTCATCTCGGTCAGCGCCGTCGGCAGCATGCGGGAGGATATTCACCCTCTGGACCTGGTGGTCCCGGACCAGATCTTCGACCGCACCGTGCTTCGAGCGCGGACGTTCTTCGGCGACGGCGTCGTGGTTCACGTCGGCATGGCCCAGCCGTACTGCGCCGAGCTGAGCGACGTGGTCGCGCGGGCCGCCGAGGCGACCGGACGAACCGTCCACCGGGGAGGAACCTACATCTGCATCGAAGGACCTCAGTTTTCCACGCGGGCGGAATCGCGGATCTACCGGCAATGGGGGGTGGATGTGATCGGCATGACCGCGATGCCCGAGGCGAGGTTGGCGCGCGAAGCTGAGCTGTGCTACACGACCCTGGCCCTGGCGACCGATTACGACGTCTGGCACGAGTCCGAGGAGCCGGTCACCGTCGAGCAAGTGAACGCGAACCTCGCCAAGAATGTCGACGCTGCCAAGGAAACGCTACGTCGGGCGCTCGCGGCTCTCCCGCCGACGCGCGGCTGCGGCTGTGGCGCCGCGCTGGCCCACAGCATCGTCACCCAGCGCGACCGAATCCCGCCCGCAACGCGGCAAAAACTCGAATTGCTGGTGGGGAAGTATCTATGATGACATTGATCACCGGCGGGGGCGGCTTCATCGGCGTGCGGCTGGCGGCGCGGCTGCGGGCCGAGGGCGAGCGGGTCGCGCTGTTCGATCGACGATTCGAGACGGCCGCGCTGGCCGGTCTACCCGGCGACGTCGAGACCATCGAGGGCGACGTCACCAGCTTTGACTCGGTTCACCAGGCGATCGCGTCGGTTCACCCCGACGGCGTCGTCCACCTGGCAGCCATCCTGTCGGGCCAGTGCGAAGGAGATCCGGTCCTCGCCTTCGCGATCAACGTCGGGGGAACATTCAACGCGCTGGAGGCCGCGCGGCGGGAAGGCGTGAAGAAGCTGGTGGCGACGAGCAGCGCCGCGGTGTACGAGGCACCGGATCCGGCGCCGCCGCTCGACGAAGACGCGCCCCTCGCGCCGATCAGCGTCTACGGGATGACCAAGACCGTCGGCGAAGAATGGTGTCGCTTCTACTACCGTCGCCACGGGTTGGACGCGCGCATCGCCCGGCCCGGCGCGGTGGTCGGGCCGGGACGAGTGGCGATCAGCGCGGCGTCGTCGTGGACGACCGCGCTGATCGAGGAGCCGCTTCGCGGTCGCCCGTACGTCTGCCCGGTCGCCGAGGACGACTCCAGCGCGCTCGTCTACCACACCGATCTGACCGATGGACTGGCGCGCCTCTACCTCGCCGAGCGCGTCCCCTCTCGAGTCTACAACCTGGGCAGCTGCGCGGCGACCGCGGGAGAGCTCGCGCGGTTGGTGCGCGAGCGCGTTCCCGATGCCCGGATCAGCTATCGAGCGGACCCGATCGCCGGCTTTGTCGTTGGGCGCTGGCGCCACGTCGTGCAGGATTTCCGCCGCGCCAGCCAGGACCTCGGCTGGCGGCCCCGCTGCACCACGGCCGCCGGCCTGGTTGCCGCCTGCGCCGACGAGGTGTCGAAGAATCCGGGAAGCTGACGTCCCATCGTCAGTACCGAGTCTCTTCGGGCGGCAACGCGGCGACCGGCGCCGTCGCCGGAGCGGGATTCTCCAGAATGACCAGGCTGGCGAGGCCGCCGGCAAACTCCTGCGCCGCGCTGAACGACGGCAAACCGGCGTAGATGCGCGCCGGGTGAAGCTGGCGGCCGAGCATGTGTGCGACCGACGAGGCCAGGCGAGCGCGCCGGTCCGACGGCGCGCTCGCGAAGAGCAGCATCGCGTGTCCGCCCTGGCGAAGCTGGCGCATCGCCCGAACCACCAGGGCGAACGGGTCCGGCGCGCGATCCAGCGACCAGGCCGAGAGGATCAGATCGAACTCGCCGGTGGGCAGCTGGTCGTTCAGCAGATCGTTCGAGAGGAAGTCGACCTTGGGAATGCCATCGAAGCGAGCGCGGGCGTGGGCGAGGGCGTCGGGCAAGCAATCGACGCCGACGTACGACCCGAACGGAAGGCCGGCGTCGAGGATTCGCGCCAGGTTATCTCCGGCGCCACAGCCGAGGTCCAGTATCCGGGCGCCGGGCGGTACGTACTGACGGAGCAAGTGATCGAATGCGCGATCCGCCGGGCGGCCAACGGTCGCCTGCCAGACGCCGCGGGCCGGTTCCAGCGCGGTCGACGCGATGTCGCGCAGAATCCGGGGCGCCGGCGGCGCCATGGCCAGAACGCGCAGGCCAAGGAGCGCCTCGACCACTCCGATGGCTCGAAGCGCGGAGGGAGACAGATTAGCGAGTGGTTGAAGCCAGAGTCGATACCACGTCGGCGTGACGTTCTGGATGAGCCGAATCGTGCGCCGGCTCCCGATAGTCACCGCCAGGCCCTCCAGAACGGTCAGCAGGCTCAGCCAGCGCAGGACGTCGCGAGAAGTCATGCCGCTCCTCCAGACGAATTGCCGAGCCCGGGCTCGGCAAAGAACTTGACCAGTGCCAGCCCGGCGAGAAATCCCCCGACGTGCGCGAAATAGGCGACGCCGCCCTGGTCCGGCCCCCCTCCCAGGCTGAGCAGACCGCTGACGAGCTGAAACAGGAACCAGAACCCGACGAGGATCGCCGCGGAGATACGGACCGGGATCGGGATCGGAACCAGGAAGAACGTGAGAATGCGGTCGTGCGGAAAGATGAGGAGGAACCCGCCGAGAACCCCGGCGATCGCCCCGCTGGCGCCGAGGTTGGGCACCGTCGACGTGGGATCGACCGCGATCTGCAGGGCCGTAGCGGCAATTCCACAGATGAAGTAGAAAGCCAGAAAGCGCGCCGCTCCCATGTAGTCCGCGTCGAGCTCATCGCCGAAGACCCACAGATAGACCATGTTGCCCAGGATGTGCAGCCAGCCGGCGTGGAGGAACATGGCGGTGAAGATCGTCCAGAGAGCCACGCCGTGGACGATGTCGTCCGGAACGAGCGCGTACTGGAGAGCCCAGTCCTGGCCGTTGATCAGCTCGAGGAAGAACACGGCGAAGTTCGCCGCGATCAGGAAGACGACCGCGTAGGGGAATCCTCCCCGGTGGTGAGTCTCGTCGTAGATAGGGATCATCCTGCCTCCGCCGAGGGTCAAGGGGTCGGAATCCAAGCCACGTAAGGAGACCTGGAACAAGCCCGTTTGGTGTGTCAGAAAAGGGCGACGGGAGCAGGAAGGGTGCCACGGAGCGCAGGGGGGACGGCGAGCGCCGTTCCCCGACCGCCCTTTGGTATATACTTCTCAGGCAACGTTTCCAAGCTGACCGGAGGAGAAGTGGCCGTGGAGAACCCAACGCCGTCTAACCTCGTCGACGAGGTCATGACCAGGGCCCAACAGGAGGGCGTTCGCTTCGTCAACCTGCAATTTACCGACATCGTGGGGCTGGTGAAGAGCGTGACGATCCCCTTCGAGCAGTTTCCCGACGCGATCGAGCATGGGAAGTGGTTCGACGGATCGTCGATCGAGGGATTCGCGCGGATCGCCGAGAGCGACATGTACCTGATGCCGGATCTGCGCACGTTCCAGGTCATCCCGTGGGAACGGGGCGAGAACACGACGGCTCGCACGATCTGTTGGGTGTACAACCCGAACGGCGAGATCTTTTCGGGAGATCCACGGGCGGTGCTGGCGCGGGCGACCCGCGAGGCCGAGGGCATGGGCCTCACCTTCAACGCCGGTCCCGAGGTCGAGTTCTTCCTGTTTCGGCGGGACGAGGAGGGGAGGATCCAGCCGCTTCCTCACGATCAGGCGGGGTATTTCGACCTTTCGACCGATCTCGCCTCGACCGTTCGGAAGGAGATGGTCAACGCCCTGACCGATATGGGCATCAAAGTAGAGACGAGCCACCACGAGGTAGCGCCCGGGCAGCACGAGATCGACTTCGAATACGCCGACGCGCTGACCGCGGCGGACAACACCGTCACCTTCAAGTACGCGCTGAAAGCCGTCGCGCAGCTACACGACCTGCACGCGACGTTCATGCCGAAGCCGATCTACGGGATCAACGGCTCGGGCATGCACACCCACCAGAGTCTTTTCGACCGAAACGGCGAAAACACCTTCGCCGACCCGAGCGATCCCTACGGGCTCTCGGCTACCGCCAAGCACTTCATCGCCGGTCAGCTGCACCACGCGCAGGCGATGTCGGCGGTGCTAGCGCCGCAGGTTAATTCGTACAAGCGGCTGGTCCCCGGTTACGAGGCGCCGGTGTACGTGAGCTGGGCGCGGGTGAATCGGTCCGCGCTCATTCGGGTGCCGCGGATCACGCCCGGGCGCCCCAAGGCGACGCGCGTCGAGATCCGCTGTCCGGACCCGAGCTGCAATCCTTATCTTGCCTTCGCGGTGATGCTCGCGGCTGGGCTCGACGGCATCAAACGAAAGCTTGCGCTGCCCGAACCGGTCGAGGAGAATCTCTACACGTTCGACGAAGACGAGCGTCTCCGGCGTCAGATCAACGTCCTACCCGGCTCGCTCGGCACGGCGCTCGACGAGCTGCGCAAGGACGAAGTCGTGCAGGGCGCGCTTGGGCCCCACGTGTTCGAGCGATTCCTCGAAGCAAAGACCATCGAGTGGAACGAGTATCGAACCTACGTCAGTCCTTGGGAGCTCGACCGATACCTGGAAGAATACTAACGGACCGTGGCCGCGCGATCATGGGCGTGGCGGGTGCTTGGATCGACGGCGTCCCTCTTTTTGCTGTTGGGCTCGCTCTTCGGACGCGGCCGACTTTCGCCCGGGAAGGGGGGCGCCACGACGGGCCGAGGGCTCTAAACCAAGTATCTTGAGCCGCTTCCGTCGCTCGTCGGGAGAGGGAAGGGGGGACATGAAATTACCAGCCTCCTTGAGATGGTGCTGCGACAGGTGCCAGACGGTGCACGATCAGTGCCCCTGGACGGGCGACCCTGTCACATGCTCGGATGGGAAGGGACGTTTGGCAGGTATCCTTCAACCAGGACGTTTTGCCCGCTCGGCATCAGAAACGTAAAGTGGGTGGGGGGAACGCCAACCATTCCAGGCGATGGTTTCGCTCGCTGCTCATGGGATACCGAGCACAAGTAATGCCAGAGCGGAAAAGACGAGCATGGATGAGTGAAGAAACCGGGCGCGCACAATCGGTGCTTGCGCAGGTGGGGAAGTGGTACCTCTCAACCCCACGTATATACAGTAGCACAATTGTCCAGTCCAGTCAACGGTTTTAACGGGGATGCTACGAATTGCGGCCTGAGCTACTCATCCATCAAGGCGGGGGGCGTGGGGGTGTCCCCCTTGAATTCTCTTGTCCAAGGGGAAATGGTTGAGTGAGTGATCCGGGATCGGAGTCGAGCGGCCCGGCCCGAGCGGCTGATGGACGAGCGCCCGGCGAGGCTTCGACGCTCGTCGCTGCCGTCGATGGGCTCGCGATCCCGGAGTCGCTGCGTCGTCGTATTCTGGTCAGCCTGGTTGGCTGCCATACCGCCAACGATTTTTACAATCTGGTCATCCCGGTCATGCTGCCGGCGATTCGGGATAGCTTCGGGCTGAGCTACTCGGCGGTCGCGCTGGTGCCCTTTCTGACCCAGGCGACGTCCGCGGTTCTCCAGCCGACGCTCGGCTACGTCGCGGACCGGCGGGCGTTGCGGCGCGTGTTGATGGCGCTCGGGTTCTTCGCGTTCGCGCTCGCCATGGCTGGACTGGGCCTGAGCCAGAGCTACCCGGCGGTGCTGGTCGCCGCGGTCTGCCTCGGCGTGGCCGGATCGACCTATCATCCCCAGAGCGCGACGCTGCTGGCCTACTTCTTCCAGAAGCGGGCACGGGGGTTCGCCCAGGGCATCCACGGCATCGGGAACGCCGCCGGCTTCGTGCTCGGCCCGGTCGTCGCCTCGTTTCTGCTGAGGCGTATGACCTGGCACCAGGCGACGATCTGGCTCGCCCTGCCCGCCCTGGTCGCGGCGGTCGTGGTCCTGCGGTATCTCGTCGAGCCGGCCAGCCTCGGCCGGCGCGGTCTCCTGGCGGGCATCACCCGGCCGCTCGCCCTGCTGACCATCGTCAACGGGCTGGCGCTGGCGACCAGCTCGACCTTCACCAACTGGCTCCCCTCGTATTACGTCTCCCACGGCTATTCCCTGGCCGGGTCGGCCATCCTCACCGCGCTCATGTCCGGCTCGGCGTTCATCGCCCAGCCGCTCGGCGGAGCCATCTCCGATCGCCTCGGGAGGCGCCAGCTCCTCGTGTACGCGCTGGTCGGCGTCTGCGTCTCGCTGGTCCTGTTTCTGATCGCGCCGTCGATCGCCTGGGAGATCGTCCTATCGGTCGTCGTCGGATTCTGGGCGAGTCTGACGCCGCCGGTGACCATGGTGTACGCGTCCGAGCTAGCGGCCGGCGAGCGCACCGGCACCGCGGTCGGGCTCGTCTGGGGACTGGGAACGACCATGTCGGCGCTCGCGCTGCCGGTGACCGGTCGAATCATCGACGCGACCGGCGGCCAGATCGCGCCAGCGTACGCCGTTCTCGCGGGAGCGGCCGGGCTGGCCGCCCTCCTGGCGCTGCGGCTCCCTCGGGCATGACTTATGCACGGGGCATCGTGGCGTCCCTGACGCCACCGCAGACTGTTCAGGAGGTTCTTCACCGATGGCTCAGAGCCAGCAGTACCCGATGACTCGCGGCACCACGGGCATGCCGAGCACGTTATGGAACTGGAACGACATCATGCGCCGCTTCATGTTCCCGACGTTCTTCGAGCGCAACCTGACGATGGGAAGCATCGCGCCAGTCGACGTGTGCGAGCGCGGAAACGACTTCGTCGTGCGCATGGCCTGCCCGGGCTGCAATCCGCAGGATATCGACGTGACCGTCGAGAACGACGTGATCCGCATCCGGGGCAAGTTCCCCAGCTTCGACCACACCGAAGAGACGACCAAGCAGCAAGCGCAGACAGGCGGCCAACAAGCGGGGATGCAGCACGAACAGTGTCTGATTCGCGAGCTGCCGACCGGCCGCTTCGAGCGCGACATCACCCTGCCGACAGCCGTCAACGCGCAACAGGCTCACGCGAAGTTCGAGAACGGCCTGCTCACGCTCATGCTGCCCAAGTCGGCGGCCGCCCAGGGCCATAAGATCCAGATTGGCCAGGGAGCCGGCGTCGGGACCTAGAGCGGTTCCGGACCCCAAAAAAGTAGGCGGCAGACAAACCGGTAGCGCGGGGGCAAGCCCCCGC
>JAJPKB010000565.1 GCA_021323915.1 Chloroflexota bacterium
CTCGCCCTGCCACGATTCGTGATCGCGGTCACGTACGAGGGGGTGCAACGAAGGCAACGGGGTATGGGGCCGTGACCTGCAGGCGATCTCAAGCCGAGCGAAGCTGCGTGGTCAAGAAGGCAAGTGTTCTCTCCCATGCCAGGGCAGCGGCGGTGGCGTCGAAGGCATCCGGGCGATTCGCCTCAAAGAACCAGTGCCGGGTCCCCGGGTAGGTGTGGAACGTGGCCGATCTGCCTGCTTCCTGGAGCTCTCGCTCCATCGCCGCGACCGACTCGGTCGTCAGGAAGGTATCATCTTCCGCAAAGTGGCAGAGGTAGGCGGCCCGCGCGCGGCGATACTCCAGGCCAGGGTACGTGTCATAAAAGGTGACGACCGCGGCGATCTCGTCAGTCAGGGTGACGGACATATCGAGCGCGTAGGCGCCTCCCAGCGAGAAGCCAACGAGGGCGATCTTGCCGGGCCGGTCCGCCAGTTGGCTCACGTCTGGCGTCGCGTGTTGTCCATGGTGGCGCAGGAACTGAACCGCTCCCCGAATGTCGCCGCGCCACCGTTCCACCTCCCGATCCAGGGCCTCGCCCAGCGCTCGCGCCTCCTCGACCGCCGCGGTCGTCTTGCCGCGGTAGAGGTCGGGGGCGAGCGCGACGAAGCCCGCCTCGGCGAGCCGGTCGCAAACCTGGCGAAATGGCTCGGTCAGCCCCCACCAGGCGTGCAGCACTACGACCCCTGGTCCCCGGCCGTCATCCGGCGTCGCCAGATAGCCAGGCGCGGGCGTTCCCGCGGCGTCGAAATCGATCATCCGACCAGTCAACTCATCCTCCCGATCACCGGGCGAAAACAGGTGCGGTGAATCCTACGCCTGGCCAGGAACATGCAGTCGCGGGGGCCGTAACTGGCAAATCCCCGCGGTGATGGTCCCACCCCATCGCGGCGGTCCTCCCCGTGTCGTCGCCCGCAAGTGCAATGCCCATTTGATCTGATCGCTTGTTAGCTGCTGGTTTCCACTTCCTGTCGTTCGGCGAACTCTCGCAGCCGGGCGATCTGGCCTGGCGTTGGCGTCACGATCGGGCGGCGTTCGCGGATCAGGTCCAGCGCCTGGTCGGGGGTGAGGCCGCGGCGGGTGAGCACCGCCGCGGCGATCAGAACGCTGCGGCCCTTGCCGGCCTGGCAGTGGATCAGGGTGCGCCGCCCCTCGGCGAGCCGTTGCTCGACCCAGGCGACGCCGGTCGCGACCTGATCGGCGCTGAAGTCGCCGCAGTCGCGCGTCGGAAGGTGGAGAAAGGCCAGGCCGAGCGAGGCGAGGAGGTCGACCGGGTCGCGCGCCTCGGCCCGGCAATCGACGACCGCGCCGATCCCGGCCGTGGAAACCATGGACCATTCATCCGTCATCACTCGACTGCCGATCGCGAGGTCGTCGGCCACCCAGGTGAAATCGGGGGATTCGCGGTTGGCGAGATCGATCACGACCTCCTGCAGCGCCAGGCGTAGCTGGGTTGCCGGGAATCGGGGGTTGAGCCGCGGGTGGCGTTTGGACAACATCTGCCGCTCACCCGAAGAGCGCGTCTTGCTCGCGACGCAGCCGCACCGCCAGCGCGCTCTCCTTGAGCTCGACCATATCCCAGGTGATCGGCTCGCCCTGGGCGACGTCGCGGCGGAGCGGCACGCCGTAGGCCAGCCCCTCGGGCAGGAGATGCTCCGCCCGCGCCACCTCGGCGCGCTCGATCACCGCGCGCACGTTCTTGCCGCCGCTCCCGTCGAGCAGGTCGCCGGCCCGGAGGTTGCGCTTGGCCACCGCGACGACGTCGGCGACCGGCGTCGGCAGCGGCGCGGCGGTCGCCCGGCGCAGCAACGCCGCCTCGGCGACCGACATGGGCGTCTCGATTCCACAGAGGTGGAACGGCCGGTAGAACGCCGCGTACCGCCCGTTGACCGCGGCTGGCAGCCCGTAGAAGGGCAGGTCTTCCCGCAGGATCGGATTCTCGGTTCCGAGGACGACGAAAACGCCGTTGGCCATCCCGTCCGGCACGTCCTGGCCGTCGAGGCCGACGCAGTTCGCCAGCTCGACCACGCCGGTCCGCTCGAGCAATCCTCCATCGTTCTGGTGGGCGAAAAGGCGCGGCAGGCCCGAGACTCCGACCGATGGCTCGTGCATGCCACGCTTGTCCGGAACCAGTCCGGTGGCGTTGGCGAGGGCGCACATCTCGATCTGGGCCTTGGAGCCGTCGCGGAAGGAGTTGTACATCTGGGCGTTGAAGCGCCGCCGGGTGACCAGATCCTCGCTGTAGCCGTAACGCGCGAACGCCTCCTCCGGCACGCCGACGGCGTCGGTCGGGTAGAAACGGGTGCCGCGCCCGGCGGCGACGATTCGGTAGCCGAGCGCCCGGGCCCAATCACAGAGCCGCTTGGTCACCGCCGGCTGGTCGCCGTCGGTCAGGGTGTAGACGACGCCGGCTCGGTCGGCCTGGCGTCGGAGGAGCGGGCCGATCAGCACGTCGGCTTCGACCGTCACCATCACGACATGGTGGCCGGCGCGGATCGCTCCCAGAGCTGTGCGCGCGGCGATCTCCGGCAGGCCGGTCGCCTCGACGACCACGTCGATCGGCGCGCCAACCGCCGCCTCGACGTCGCCGGTCGCGACCGGTCGGCCCTCTTCGACCGCGGTCGCCACGTCGTCGGCCGACCGCGCGGCGAGCAGGGAGCGCTCGCTCGCCGCGGCTCCGCCGAACGCCTCCCAGGCACCCCGCGCGTTCTCGGTACGGACGTCGCAAACGACGCTCAAGCGCAGCGCCGGCATCTGGCTCAGCTGGGCCGCGACGGTCGTGCCAAAGCGCCCCGCTCCGACGAGCGCCACTCGGACCGGCCGACCGGTCGCCGCGCGCTCTTCGAGCGCTTCAATCAAGATCGGGTACATCGGACGCTACGCTCCTTCTTCGCCCACGTACGTATCGAGAGGCATCCCCCGGGTGGGTGGCCGGGCTGGTTTCCCTCATCCCCTACCCCTTCCCCCAGCCGCGGGGGAAGGGTCTACAGGGAGATGTTCCTGCTGAATCCCCTCTCCCTCGGATGGGAGAGGGGGTAGGGGGTGAGGGAAGCCCCGGACCTCTTTCCCTCGCACCATTATGATCGTTCGCCGGATGGCGGTCAAAGTGCCCATCTGAGTACGTAGAACGCCGGGGCGCGAACGTTCCCCGGGCGGGTAGGACGCCCGCGCTCCCGGCCCGTGTGCCTTCGGATGGTTCGTGGTCTCCCCGTCTCACACGATGCCTTCCGTCTTCCACGCCGCGAGGTCGCTTTCGGTGTAACCCAGCCTCTCGACGTAGATGTCCCGGTTGTGCGCGCCGAGGTCAGGCCCGAGGTGGCGCAGCCGACCGGGCGTCGCTGAGAGGCGCGGGATGACGTTCTGAATTTTGACCGGGCCGAGACGCGGATCGACGTGGGTGGCGATCGTCCCGCGGGCGCGGTACTGCGGATCGAGCATGATGTCGGCGATCGAGTAAATCGGCGCGATCGCCGCCTGGAACTCCTCGAAAGCCTGGAGGACTTCCTCGGACGATCGCTCGCCGATCCAGCCGCCGATGATCTCGTCAAGCTCGTCGGCGTGCGCCACCCGGCCGGTGTGGTTCCGAAACCAGGGCTCCGCGATGACGTCCTCGCGTCCGACCAGGCGCATCACCCGCTCGGCGATCGACTGAGCGCTGGCGGAGAGCGCCAGCCAGCGGCCGTCGCGCGACCGATAGGCGTTCCGCGGCGCGGCGAAGGGCGCGCGGTTGCCAGTGCGGTCCTGGACGATCCCCAGCTGGTCGTAAACCAGCGCCTGCGGTCCGAGAATCCAGAAGAACGGCTCGTAGATGCTCAGATCGACAAGCTGTCCCTGACCGGTTCCCCGGGCGTCGCGGTGGTAGAGCGCGAACATGCTGGCGAAGGTGCCGAAGAGAGCGCAGACGACGTCGGCCAGGGCCAGGGTGGGCAAGGTCGGTGGACCATCGGGGTAACCGTTGATCTCGGCGAAGCCGCTCATCGCCTCGGCCAGGGTGCCGAAACCCGGACGGTCGCGGTAGGGGCCGTCCTGACCAAAGCCGGTGACCCGCACCATGATCAACCGCGGGTTGATCGCCCTCAGATCTTCGTAGCCGAGTCCCCAGTGCTCCATGGTCCCCGGCCGAAAGTTCTCGATCAGGACGTCGGCATCGGCCGCCAGCTCCTTCAGGAGGTCCTGGCCGCGCGGCCGGTTCAGGTCGAGGGTGATGCAACGCTTGTTGCGGCCAATGAGCGCCCACCAGAGGGAGAGCCCGTTCTTCTGCCAGCCGAATCCGCGGAGGGCGTCGCCGCGCGGATGCTCGACCTTGATCACGTCCGCGCCGAAGTCGGCCATCAGCGTGGCGATCACCGGACCGGCGAACAGCGTCGCGACGTCCAGCACTTTCAGGCCGTGGAGCGGCGCGGGAGGAAGTGACTTCTCGTCGCGATCACTCACCGGCGTTTCCTTTGTCGTCTGGGTTCTGGCTCCTGGATTCTCGACTTTGCCGCGCCGCCGACTCGTGCAGCCGCACCTTGTGCAGCGCCCGGCGGTAGACCGGGTAATCCACGAACGTGCCGTCGATCCGAATCGACGCCGACCCGGCCGCCTCGGCCGCTTCGAACGCCTGAATGATATTGCGCGCCGCCGCGACTTCCTCGTCCGAGACGAGCGAGAAGGCGGCGTTCGTCGGCTCGACCTGCGGCGGATAGATCACGACGCGCCCCTGGAACCCGAGCTGACGCGCCCGAACGCAATCCTTGATCAGCCCGTCGCGGTCGTGAAGATCGATCAGATACGGTCCGTCGATGGGCGGGGCCAGACCCGCCGCCCGACAGGCCACCGCGACGCGCGAGCGCGCGTAGAGAAGCTCGGTGGCATCGCGGGTCAGGTCGACGCCCAGCTCGGTCGTGAAATCGACCAGACCGAAGATCAGGGTATGGACCCGCGCGGGGGCACCAAGCGCGACGTCGTCGACCCGGAGGAGGCCCAGCGCGGTCTCGACCGTTGGCAGCAGACGGATCGTGCCGATCGGAATCCCTTCGCGCGCCTCCAGCTTCGCGAGGTGCGCATCGACGTCCCGAAGGGTTGCCGGATCGTCTACCTTGGGCACCAGAACGGCGTCGAGCGCGGGACAAATCACCGCGTCGAGGTCGGCCAGGCACAGGCCGGTCGAAAGCCCGTTCACGCGCACCATCACGACCGTGTCTCGGTACGTCGGCAGCGCCGCCCGAATCGGCGCGCGGGTGCTTTCCTTTTCGCCAACCGCGACGGCGTCCTCCAGGTCGAGGACGATCGCGTCGGCGCCAAAGCTCGCGACCTTCGCCACCTTGCGCGGATGGTTGCCGGGCGCGAACAGCAGGCTACGGAGCAGCTGATTGGACCAATCCACTACCATGCCGGGACATCCTCCGACTCAGACTTGGTGACGGTATGATACCCGAATCGTCGGCCGGGGCATGCCTCTTGCGAGCGCGCCCTACCTGGCGTGGGTCAGCTTCGCCTCGTACCTGAACGCCCGTCTCTGGCAGCTGAACCGGTTCTCCTGATCCGCCCGATTTGATAAGCTATCGGCGAAGTCAGGTAGGAGTGTTCGATGAAGATTACCGACGTCGTTCGAGAGAGCTACCGCTGGCCGCGACACAAGCCGATCAGCAACGGGAAGCACACCTACACCCATTCCGGCCTTGGCGTCGTAAAGATCCTCACCGACGAGGGAGTGACCGGTCTCGGCATCGGCGCCACCACCGAAATCGCCGGCGCGGTGATCGACCATCTGAAGCCCCTGCTCATCGGTGAGAACCCGCTCAACCACGAGCGTCTCTGGCACCTGATGTGGGTGCCGAAGCTGATCGGCCGGCGGGGCATCACCACCCGGGCTATCTCGGCGATCGATATCGCGCTCTGGGACCTCAAGGCGAAAGTGGCCGGCATGCCGCTCTATCGTCTCCTCGGGGGCTACGCCGAACGGGTTCCGACCTACATCGCCGGTGGCTACTACGAGGAAGGCAAGGGCCTCAAAGAGCTTGCCCGCGAGATGGAAGAGAACGTCGAGATGGGCGCGAAGGCGATCAAGATGAAAGTGGGCGCGGTTCCGATCGCCGAGGACGTCGAGCGGGTCAAGACGGTGCGCCAGGCGGTCGGGCCGGACGTGAAAGTGATGGTGGACGCGAACTGCGCCTACCGCTACTACCAGGCGATTCAGCTCGCGAAGCGAATCGAGGAGTACGACGTCTACTGGTTCGAGGAGCCGGTCGCGCCGGACGACTACGAAGGACACGCTAAGCTGGCCGCGCAAACCTCGATTCCGATCGCGACCGGCGAAAACGAATACACCCGCTACGGCTTCCGCGACCTGATCGCCCACGGCTCCGCGGCGATCCTGAACGCCGACGCCCAGATCCTCGGCGGAGTGACCGAGTTCATGAAAGTGGCGGCGCTGGCGCAGGCCCACGATCTGGACGTGGCGCCTCACGGCAGCCAGAACGTCCACATTCACCTGGTCGCCGCGATCAGCAATGGCCTGATCGTCGAGTATTACCGCGACAGCGTCGACCCGATGTGGCGCAAGATGTTCAAAGAGACGCTGATGCTCAACTCCGACGGCACGCTTAGTCCGCCGAATCGTCCCGGCCTCGGACTCGAGCCGAACGAGGAGGCGCTGGCCCCGTATCGGGTCTCTTAGAGTAAATTATCCGAAGCCTATCGGAACAAATCGCGCGTTGGATCCATCACCAGGTCGCGGGCCGTGCCCAGGGTGCCCTCGGACTGGAAGCCACGGATGATCGCCACCGGACGCCGGGCCAGCTTGCCCATCACCAGCTCGGCCGCCGACGCCAGCTCGTCGGCGACGGCCAAAACGCTCGCCCGCAGCTCGTAGCCGCTCGGGTCTTGCTGGCCGCGGTAATCGGCGAACGGCGCCAGGCCGTCCAGCCCAATCGCCACGTTGATCACGCCGTTGCGCCAGGGGCGGCCAAACGAGTCGGTGATGATCACTCCGACGTCCACGCCGAGCAATTCGCGCAGTCCTTCGCGCAGCCGCCTGGCCGAGGCATCCGGGTCCAGCGGCTGCAGGCAGAGAACCTCGATCCCGTCCACGTTCGAGGCGTCGACTCCGGCGTTGGCGCAGACGAAGCCCTGTCGCGTCTCGCTGATGATGATGCCGCGGTCCATGCGGACGATCCGAGCGCTCTCGCGCAGCACGACCTCGTAATGGCGCGGGTCGCGCTGGGTGATCGCGGCGAGACGCCTGGCGAAGGCGGACGGCTCGACCTCGCTCAGGTTGACCAGGCGCCCTTCGGCCTTCGAGACGACCTTGTGGGTCACGACGACCACGTCCTGATCGAGCAGACCCAGCTCACTCGTCCGAATCGCGTCGACGATGAGCTGAGCGACGTCGTCTCCCGAACGGACCTCGGGTATCCCATCCAGGCCGAAGATCTGAAGCGTGTTGGCTCGGTCCATGCCTCTAGAGACCGAAAGGCGCGGCTGTACTGCCGCCTCGGGCCCAGCTCGGGACGGGCCGCCTGGTATCGCCGAGTGTCTTCATCCACCTACCCGTTTTCTCAGACTCGACCCGAGGATTCTATCATGGGCCGAGTTGGGTTGAGATCCGCGCGCTCGCTACTCACGCGGCCGGCTTGGCGGTTGACGCCGGGGATCGGGCAAACTATTCTGTTGGTCGCGGTGGCCGGTCGCCATCCACGGCGGCTGCCGCTCGCTGGCGCGTCGCCCGAACCCGAATAGAAAGGAACAATCGATGTCCGAACCCCTCCGCTGGGGCGTCCTCGGGACCGCCCGGATCAACCGGCGCGTCCTGCCGGGAATCAAGGCCGCTGGCCACCTGCTGACGATCATTGGAAGCCGCGAGCCGGAGCGCGCGCGCTCCGCCGCGATCGAATACGGCGCGGCGCGCTCCGGCAGCTACGAGGACGTGCTCGCCGCGCCCGACGTCGAC
>JAJPKB010000161.1 GCA_021323915.1 Chloroflexota bacterium
CCGGCCAGACTCGGACGCTGACCTACACCTTCGACAAACCGGGCACGCTGTACTACGGTTGCCACGTTCCCGGCCACTACGCCGCCGGCATGCGCGGCACAATCACCGTCGAGCAATAAGGACGAGGAGAATTCCCATGGCGAAGACACTTCTGAGCGTTCCCGACATTTCCTGCGAGCACTGCCAGCACGCGATCGAAGGCGCGCTGAGCCAGGAGCCGGGCGTCCACGCGGTGCGCGTCGACATCGCGGCGAAGACCGTCTCCCTGGACTACGATCCGTCGATTCTGACCCTGGAAGCGGTTGGCCGGATCCTCGACGACGAGGGGTACACCATCGCCAGCGCCACCGCGCAGTAAAGGAGCGACGAATGGCCGATCCGACCGCTCAGCCGATCGAGTTCAGCGTGAAGCTGCTGCGCGACGGCGAAACCTACGGCGTTCGCTACGCCTGCGCCTGTGGCTGTCGTCCCCAGGTCCGGCTGACCCGTTCCTCGGCGGCTGCTCACGAGCACTGCTGCTGCGGCATCGCCCACGCCGCCGGCCCGGATGCCCGACCGCACCTCGAGTCCTACCTGGCCGAGCGCCGCGCCAACGGCCTCGACGTCGACCGACGCTACACGGTCTACGAGGCGCAAGTGACCGATCCGTGGGGCGGGCCGGTCCCGGTCGCCTACGCTATCCCGGTCGGCTGAGCGCCTTGAGGGGCTCCAGCCAGAGGGTGGTGACCGCGGTGAAGCCGGCCACCAGGAGCAAGATAACCATGGGGTCGGAGAGCGTCCGCGCGACCCAGGCGAACGGCGTGGACCGACGGCGTCCGGACACCGGTCGATTCGGACCGAATTCCCGAAGGCGACGACACGCTTCGGCGGTGCTCAGGCCGGGTGCCGCGCTGCCGACCGTCGGGGTGGGCGACGTGCGATGGCTCATCGAGAGGTCCGGATCAACAGCACCGGGCAGGGAGCGTCGGTCAGCACTCCCTTGACGACCCTGGCGTGCGCGGGATCCATCCGTCCCCGCCACTCCAGGACGATCAGGTCAGAATGGCGCTCGCCGGCGAGCCGAAGGATCTCGGCGGCCGGATCGCCCGGGCGAAGGAACAGGTGAGCCGGCGACGGGACCTGACACTGTCCCAGGCTGGTGCCGAATCGGCTGGTGAACTCGAGCGCCCAGGTGGGCCACTCGTATTGCGGCTGATCGACGTAGAGCGGCCCGGCGAGCGATCCGGGCTCGGAGGGCCGCGTGGCCCGAGTCGCTACGAAGAGCAAGTCCACCTCGGCGCCGCTCCACCTGGCGAGATCCAGGGCAAATCCGATGACCTCGGCAGACGACGGCGCACCGTCGAGCGGTAGCAGTACGCGCCGAAGCGACGTCGTTGTCGCGACCCGCTCGCCAATCTCCGGCCTGATCAGGAGGACTGGACAACCGGCGGACGCGATGACTCGCTCGGGGACCGGACGGACCGTTCGGCCGAGGTAGGCGGTCTTCCCGCGGGTGGTCATCACGATCAGGAGGGCGTGCTCCGCCGCGGCGAAGCGCACGATCGACTCGGCCGGGGCGCCGACGACCTGATCGAGGACCAGCCCCGCGGTCTCCTGGCGCCGCAGGCCGACCTGCCGAAGCAGTTCCTCGGGTGTGAGCGGCCGCTCGGCGGCGTAGACGACGTGAATTGAGCAACCGGCAAGTCGCGCGGCCAGGCGGGCGGGCGGCAACGCAAGCTTCGCCTCGGCGGAGCCATCGAGGGGAACGACGATGATTCCAGGACGCTCGCCACCGGACCGGCGCGACGGCCCGCCCTCCGGCGTCTTCTGCGCCGCGAGCTCGCCTCTCTTCGGCTGTCCGCTCACGGTGCTACCTCGCTCAAGGGCGGCCACCCGCCCGGTCGTGATTCGGCGTGATACCGCTTACTGGGCTCGATCGTCGCGCGGCGGCCGGCTTCGCCGAGCGCGACGGTCAGCGGCTCGCCCTGCTCTAGCACGACGTCGATCGTCGCCGGCTTCGCCGATACCGAGATGCGCAGCCGACGATTCCGCCAGCCGAAGGCGAAGGAGAGCGTCCTCCAGGACGCGGGAACTCGGGGGTCGAGACTCAGACCATCGTCGAGCACCTGAACCCCGGCGAAGCCGAAGACGATGCTTTGCCAGAGTCCTCCCTGCGCGCCCAGGTGAACGCCGCCCGCCGCGTTGCCCAGGTTGTTCGCGAGGTCGACGCTGGCGGCCTGGCGCAGGTACCGGTCGGCGAGGTACCGGTCGCCAAGGCGCGCCGCGACCAGGGCGTGAATGCTAGGACTCAGCGAGCTTCCGTGGGCGCACCGCGGCGCGTAGTAGTGAAAATTGGCTTCCCGCACGTCGCGCGGAAACTGGTCCCAGAGCAGATAAATCAACAAGATGACGTCCGGCTGCTTGATGATTTGCGAGCGAGCCAGGCGCTCGCGTCCGAGGATGACGTCGATCGGCGCGGTGCGCGGCTCGTAGGCCTGAAGGTCCAGGAATTCCAGGCCGAAGTATCCCCGGAATTGCTCGAAGAGGCCGCTCGTCGGATCGAAGCCGGTGTACAGCTTCTGGGCAATCGCCGACCATTCGGCGATTTCGCCGTCGACGATGGCCAGGCGCTCGACCAGGGCCCGCCAGCGGTCCGGCCAGCGGGCGCGCAGAAGCTGGCTGACTTCGACGCCGCGTTCGAGATTCCAGCGAGCCATCCCGTTCGTGTAGGCGTCGTCGTCCACCGACTCGTGGTACTCGTCCGGGCCGATCACCCGGTCGATGTGGTAACATCCGTCGACGCCCTGTTGAACCCGGCTCGCCCAGAACCGCGCCGTCTCCAGCACGATCTCCGCCCCGGCCTCGAGGAGAAACCCGTCGTCGCCGGTGGCGCGCCAGTATTGCCAGGTCGCGTAGGCGACGTCGGCGGCGACGTGGTGCTCCTCGCCGCCGGTGAGAACCGGGATGACTTCCCCGCCCGGAATCTGCGCCCAGGGAGGCGTGGTCTCGCGCCCGGTGTCCGTCGACTCCCAGGGATAGAGGGCCCCGCGGTACCCCAGAGCGCGGGCTTTCTCGCGGGCCGACGGAAGATTGTGGCAGCGGTACATCAGCAGCGCGCGGGCCGAGGGCGGATCGGTGTGGACGAACACCGGCAGTATGAAGATCTCGGTATCCCAGAACACGTGCCCATTGTACGAGGCGCCGGTGAGCCCCCGCGCCCCGATCGAGACGCGGTCGTTCGTCGGATCGGCCGCCGAGATGAGGTGGTAGAGGGCGAACCGGACGGCGCGCCAGGTTTCCTCGTCGCCGTGGATTTCGACGTCGGCCGACTGCCACCGCGTGGACCACGCGGTCACGTGCGCGGCGAGCAGCGCATCGGCGCCCTGGCGCGCGACGTTTCGGAGGTGCTCCGCCGCCCGCCGACCGGGCTTTTCTTCGTCGAGCGATGCGAACACGGTGACCAGCTTGTCGACTCGGTACGTCAGGCCGATCTCGGCCTCCCACTTCCAGCTCTGGCCGATCGCCCGCTCGTAGCGGAGGTCCTCGAGCGTGGCGTCGATGGTGCCGGCGAACCGAGAGCAGGTCGTCGCGGCGAAGGCGACGAGCCCCGGCGGTGGCGAGTCGCGCGGCACGCTCAACCGGGCGCACAGCAAGGCCCCGCAGCGCTGACCGGAAAGCTCCCCCACGACAGGCCCGGCGACGAGCCGGATGCTGACCGGCCCGGTGGCGATCCGTCCGTCGAGTAGGCCCTCCACCCGAAGGCAACCGCTGTAGTTCTCCGGGGACACCGTGACGATCTCGACCAGGACGTGTCGATCGGCGAGCGAGGCGAACCGCTGGGACCGGATGCGGGTGATCCGGCCGGCGGCATCGCGGCAGCGCCAGAGGTGCTCGAAGACGCCGCGGCGCATATCGAGGAGCCGACGATCGTCCAGGGTAGCGCACCGAGCGATGCACAGCTCTTCTCCCTCGACGCTGACTCGGAAATCTGCCCAATCCGGCGCGACGACCAGCTCTGGGATGGTGGCCGGATCCTCCTTGAAGGCGCCGGCGACAAAAACGGCCGGCCGCTCGAGCGGTCCGTGCTCGCTCACCGCGGCGCGGGTGCCGACCCGGCCGTTCGATACCGCGAACAAGCTCTCGACCTCGTGCTCCTGGGCGCGCGCGTACGCCTCCCCGACGAGAACCCAGGCGGCGTCGGAGAGCTGGTCGAGCAGGGCGCGAAAGCAGGCTGGCCCACCGCCGAGGTGGACCACGCCGGCCGGCGTCCCATTTGGCTCGGCTCCGACCGAAACGAATGTCGCTCCTCGGGCGGCGGGAATCATCATGTGCGCATCGCTACCGGCGACGCCGCCGACCGGACCGAACTCATCGCCGACGATTAACGTCTCGTCGGCCGCGATGCGGGCCGGTTCGGCTACCCTGCGCAACACCCAGGCGATCGAGTCGCCCTTGTCGGTCAGTCCCACCTCGACGTGCTTGACGTCGCTGGTGATCCGGGCGTCAGGAAGGCCGCGGGCACGGGCGATCTGCACCGCCAGATCGAAGACGTCGCGGACACCGCCCGACAGGCCATGGCCGATCAGGCGGCCTTCGACGGCGCGAAGCAGCGCGGGGAGCTCGGACTTGCTCGGCGCCGCCCACTCGGAAACCGGAATCAGATCGATCTTTCGGCGATTCATGCGATCGTAGACGACCTGGATCGGAAGGCCGGTGCGCTGCTCGACGACCCGCTGAACTTCGTCGGCGACCTCGCCCAGGGCGCGGTTCTCCTCCGGCGTCGCGACGCGCCGCCAGAGGACGACCGGCCGCGATGCCGCGTCAAACCCGAATACCTCGGAGCCTCGGTTCGCGCAGATGAAAAGGCGCTGCTTGACCGGGCCGAGAATTCGCGCCGAAAGCTGGCGATCGACGTTTTCAAAGTTGGTGCCGGTGATGACGACGATCACCACGCCGCCGCGCAGCAGGCGCTCGATCCGCAGGCGCACCGAGGTGGCATCCTCCGAACGGCTCCCGACGGCGGTCCCATCCCAGTCGAAGGCGATGATCCGAAATGAGCGCCGCAGTACCTCGGGAATCCGACAGGCGGATTGAGCGATGACGGGGAGCCGCTCACCCGGGTCGACCTGGCCCGATGGCAGAGCGATGCCATCAACCATCGGCGCGTCCAGCGCGCTGACGGTCCGCGTCACGCGACGCGCGACTCACCGATCGATCGGTGGATGGCGGCTGGACCTGCTCCAGCCGTTCGATGCGCACCTCTGGCAGCAGCCGGAGGACGGTCGCGGCGGAGCCGAGCTCGGTGCCGGGGACCATGGCCGTCGCGGCGCCCGCCGCCGTGCCCAGCCGGAGGCCCTCGACAACAGACTCGCCGCGGGCCATGGCGACCGCGAGCCCGGCCACCATCGAGTCTCCCGAGCCGATCGTGGTGCGGCGCTCGACCCGGGGAGGGATCGCCAGCCACACGCTTTCGCCTTCGACGCAGACCGCGCCGCGCGCGCCCATCGATACGACAACGATCTCGACGCCGGTGGCCGCGATCTCGCGCGCGCCCTCGACGATCGCGGCTAAATCCGGCAGTCGGCGCTCCAACAGCCCCTCCAGCTCGGCGACGTTCGGCTTGATCAGGTAGGGCCGCGACTCGACTCCCAGCCGGAGGGGCTCGCCCGACGTGTCGAGGATCGTTCGAGCGCCGGCCGCCCGGGCGCGCCGGATGTAACGCGCGTAGGTCGTCGGCTCGGCATCCGGCGGAAGGCTGCCGGCGAGCGCGACGACCGGACACACCTTGAGCCAGGGCGCGACGTCCTTTTCCAGCCGACGCAGCGAGGACGCGCCGACCGGAGGGCCGGGATCGTAGAAGCCGGTGCCCCGACCGGTCGATTCGTCGAAGAGGGTCACGTTCAGGCGGGTCTGCCCGGGAACCTGCACGAAGTAGCTCTGGACGCCCTCCCGGTCGAGGGTTTGGGCGATGATCTCGCCGACCTGGCCGGCCAGGATGCCGAAGGCGATCGTCGGCCAGCCCAGGCGATCGGCCATCCGGGAGACGTTGATCCCTTTTCCTCCGGGATCGAGGTGGGATTCTCGGGGGCGCTGAATCGCACCGATCGCCAGCCGGGGCACCCGAATCGTCTTATCCACGGCGGGATTGAGGGTGAGAGTGGCGATCATCGGCTCGGTCTCACTCGGCCAACACGGATTTCGATCTGTTCGATCAAAACCCGTGCCGGAGCCGCCGTGGCCGGACCGATTCGTTTACCTCACGTTAACGGCGACCAGCTACTTTCGTTTACAAACCGAGCCTACACTACGAGCGTGGTACCGTTCCACCGTGGGATCATCCCCTCGGATCGTGAGTCTCATCCCTAACCCGTTCCTCCGCCCCGTCGGAAACAGGGCCCCGACGGGGCATATTTTTTCCGTTTCCTCACCGTTCTTGGTGGCGCCGCCGGTTACCGGCCTTCAAGGCGATCAGCCGGCCGGAGACGGGGGATTACTTCGTCGGCCAGCAGACGAAGACTGGCCGGGTCGTTTTGCCAGGCGGCGACGAAATACTGTGCGCCGGCCTCGATCAGTCGCTGATAGATCGGCACGACCTGTTCGGGGGTGCCGACGACCATCGCGTCGCGGGCGTGCCGCAGCATGAACGACGGGTAAGAATCGGCCAGCGCCCGCGCCTCCTCGGGTGTACGTCCGAGCACCGGAATCGTGTAGTAGCTGCGCAGCACCGACTCGTACGGCCGTCCCAGCTCCTGGCAGTGCCGGCGAAGCACCGCGAACCGCTCCCGCGCAGCCTCGACGCCGACTACCTGGCCGGTCGGCGCCGACGATCCGAAATTGGCGACGTCGGCGTAGCGCGCGACCTGCCGCAGCGTCGCCGTTCCTCCACCGCCGATGAGCAGCGGCACGAACGGGCGTTGAATCGGCGGGCAGGCGAGCGCGAGATTATCGATCCGGTAGCGAGGGCTTGCGAACCGGAAGGCCTCGCCGGTCCAGAGGCCGCGCACGATCCGGACGGTGTCCGCCAGTGCTCTCTGCCGCTCGGGAATCGGCGGAAACGGCATGCCCATCTCCTCGAACTCCGCCGGATCCCAGCCGATCCCAAGGGCGAGCACCAGCCGTCCTCCGCTGTCGCGGTCGACGTCGGCCGCCACGCGCGCCAGGAGCACCGGCGGACGATAGTACACGCAGCTCACCAGAACTCCGAGCCGCACCCGACGGGTGGCCGTCGCCAGGGTCGCCAGACGGTTCCACCCATCCTGGACCCGCGCCGGATGATCGAACGTCCAGCAGCTGTCGAAGCCGAGATCCTCCACCATCTGGGCCCAGTCGCGGGCGGACGGCCAGTCGCCGGGCGGAGATACGACGCCGAAGCGCACCCGCCGCGCGCCCTCCTCGATCCAGGGGTGCGCGGGGCGCGGCGCCCGGGGGGTCTGCTCCAACTTTCTCCTCGCTTCGCTTGGATCCGCCGCCGACGCGACCGCGTTGGCAGCCACGGACCGAACGGATGATTCTGAACCGGCTTCGGCGGGCGCGTCAAGATCTCCGCGCTTCCCCGGCGTCCGGTGCCCGATTCCGAGAACGCGCAACTCTTGACAGTCTGGTCCGCCACCGTAGACTCATCGGCGTGCGATACGCGGCAACCGGGCGCCTGGGCCAGTTCGGGCATAACCGCCTCGATCATACGCCACGAGAGGGTAACAGAGTGTTTTTCGAGCTTCGTCAGTATCGGATGCGGCCAGGCCAGCGCGATGCCTGGGTCAAATACATGGAGGAGACGATCATCCCCTTTCAGATCTCCAAGGGGATGGTTGTCGTCGGCAGCTTCGTCGGCGAGGAGGACCGCGATCTCTACGTCTGGATCCGCCGCTTCACGAGCGAGGCCGAGCGCGAGCGCCTTTATCAGGAGGTATACCAGAGCGACCGCTGGAAGAACGAGATTGGTCCGCGGGTCGGTGAGCTGATCGACCGGGAGCAGATCAAGGTCTCGCGGATCGAGGCGACCCCGAAATCGGTGATTCAATAGCGCCCTCGCGGTTCACCTCTTGCGACGAAGACACGTCCCTGGCATAATGGCGTAGCCAATCCACGGGCTCCGTCGGCGGCGATTCGCCGCCGACGGAGCATCCCCCCTTGCTTCTTGATTCGCGGACGCGCCGACGCGCCTTGCCGGCGCGTCGGATCAACGCTATCGATCCAGCAAACGAGCCAGAACCCAGAAGGACAGGTGACGTGTTTCCATTGCCTGATAGCACGACCGCCGCGAACATCAAGGCCGTTGGAGTTGGCGGCGGCGGAACGAACGCGATCGACCGAATGGCGCGCTCCGGAGCTCGAGGGATCGAATTCATCGCGCTCAACACCGACGCCCAGGCACTCGCGCGCGTCGCGGCTCACCAGAAGATTCACCTGGGAAATCGTCTCACCCGGGGCCTCGGCGCCGGCGGGCGACCGGAGGTTGGCACCCGAGCCGCCGAGGAGACGAGCGACCAGATTTACGCCGCGCTCAAAGGCGCCGACATGGTGTTCGTGACCGCCGGGCTGGGCGGGGGAACCGGAACCGGGGCCGCGCCGGTCGTCGCCCAGATCGCGCGCGAGGTGAGCGCCCTCACGATCCTGGTCGTCACGACGCCCTTCGGCTTCGAGGGTGCCCGCCGTCGAGCGAACGCCGAGAAAGGATTGGCGCAGCTAGCCGATCGTGCCGACACGCTGATCGTCGTCCCGAACGATCGACTGCTCGGCATTGTCGATCCGACGACGTCGGTCGACGCGGCCTTCAAGATCGTCGACGAGGTGCTCCAGGGTGGGATTCAGTCGATCGCCGAGCTGATCGTTACCCCCGGCTTGATCAACCTGGATTTCGCGGACGTCAGAACGATCATGGCCCACGGGGGGCCGACGCTGATGGCGAGCGGTCAGGCTAGAGGCGCTCGACGAGCGGAAGAAGCGGCTCGGGCGGCAATCGCCAATCCGATCCTGGACGTTTCGATCGACGGGGCAAAGGGCATTCTCCTGAACGTGACCGGCGGTCCCGACCTGACCCTCTTCGAAGTGAGCGAGGCGGCCGACGTCGTCACCAGGGCGGCGGACCCCGAGGCGAACGTGATTTTCGGCGCGGTGATCGACCCGACCCTGGAGGGGATGGTCAAGATCACTGTCGTCGCGACCGGCATCGGAGTTGCTCGAACGGTCAACCCGTTCTCGACGCCCAATTTGGTCGAGTCGCGGCCGGATGCGATGCCCCGAACGCCCGTCGTCGCGCCCCGGTTCGACGGCGTCAACCTCGAGATCCCCGCCTTTCTCCGTCGACGGTCGGAGCCCTGAATTCAGTCGGGCATTTGATCCGGCCACTCAAAGGTGGCACGTGCCATGCAGCGTTTCAGGAGGCGCTTGCCGACATCGCCCAGGCGCTCGTCTACCAGCCCACGCTCGCTGGAGTCGTGGAGGAAGTGGTCGACCGAAGCCGGCGAGTTCTTCGAGTCGACGGCGTCACCATCTGGCTGGCCGATCCGTCGCGCCGGGTTCTTACGCCGCTCGCCCAGCGCGGAATGGGTCCGGCCATCATCCCGACGCCACCGGAGATCACGTTTGACACGCCGGCGCTCGCCACGCTGACGGCACGAACCGAGAAGACGCAGGTTGTCGATGATCTCGAACAGCCCGGACCAACGGCGTCCGTCGTGCACTCGTCGGCCCCGGAGGCGGGAATGCGAAGTCTCGTCTCCGTTCCGATGATCAGCCGGGGACACCTGGTCGGCGTCGCCACCTACACGTCGCGGGCCCCACGCCTTCGAGCCGTTCTACGAGCTGATCCCGTCCGGGTTTCCCGGCTACGTGGGGGTCGTCACGCTTGGTCTGTACCTCGCCAAGGAAGTCGTCGAGGCCCACGGTGGCCGGATCTGGATCGCTAACCCGCCCGATCACGGCTCGACGTTCGCGTTTGTCCTGCCGCTCGCCCCGTCCAACAGTTAAGGCAATCAGCTAGGGCGATAAGTAAGCGAGCGTCCAGTCCCCTCTCCCAAAGGGAGAGGGCGAGGGTGAGGGTCTGGGCCTGCTGGCCGCCGCGCGAATGAGCGCACTGCTATAAGCGGATAGGAAGAGCGGCGGCGATCAGCG